>NZ_CP104302.1:613680-920520 GCF_025215495.1 Mycolicibacterium brumae
TCGGCGCGCTCAACGGGCCGGCGATCGGCGCCGGCCTGATCCTGGCCATGATCTGCGACCTGCGGGTGGCGGTCCCGGAGACCTTCTTCCAGTTCCCGATCGCCAAATACGGTCTGGCCCTGGATAACTGGAGCATTCGTCGGCTTACCTCGCTGGTGGGCGCCGGCCGGGCCCGGGCCATGCTGCTGGGCGCCGAGCGGCTCTCGGTCGAGACCGCGCTGCAGACCGGCCTGGTCAACCGGATGGGCACGCTGGCCGACGCGCAGGCCTGGGCCGCCGAACTCGCCGGTTACGCCCCGCTGTCGCTGCAGCACTCCAAGCGCGTGCTCAACGACGACGGCGCCTACGACGTCACCCCCGATCAGCACAAGCAGATGTTCGATAAGGCGTGGGCCAGCAAGGACGTCATCGAGGCCCAGGTGGCGCGGTTCGAGAAGCGCGCCCCGAAGTTCATCGGCGGCTGAACATGCTGGGGCAAGCGATTCGGTTGGCCGGTGGCACCGCGGCGATGGTGTCCGGCGGTTGGGTGATGCACGCCCTGCACGGTGTGCCCAAATCACTGGGCGCCAGCCCGATGCAGATCCACCGCGTCGCCAAGGACTCGCCCAACTACCGCGACGGGGTGTTCCACAACACCGAGCCGTCGGTGATGCTCAGCATCGACCGGGCCCAGATGTGGAAGGTCGCCCACGACATGTTCGGCGGCACCGGGCAGCGGCCGGCCGGCGAGATCCCGGTCGTCGTGCCGGACATCTGCTCGCCGGCCGCCGACCTGGCCGCCACCTGGATGGGCCACTCCTCGGTGCTCATCGAGGTCGACGGCTACCGGGTGCTGGCCGACCCGGTGTGGAGTCAGCGCTGCTCGCCCTCGCAGGTCGTCGGCCCCGCCCGGCTGCACCCGACGCCGTTGCCGCTGAGCTCGCTGCCGGCCATCGACGCGGTGATCATCAGCCACGACCACTATGACCACCTCGACACCGAAACCATCGTCGAACTGGGCCGCGGTCAGAACGCGCTGTTCTACGTTCCGCTCGGCATCGGCCAGCACCTGCGCCGGTGGGGCATCCCGGACGCCCGGATCACCGAGCTGGACTGGGGCGAGCGCGCCCGGCTCGCCGAATTGGAGCTCGTCTGCACCCCGGCCCGGCACTTCTCCGGCCGCAGCCTGAGCCGCGACCACACGCTGTGGTCGTCCTGGGCGGTGCTCGGGCCGCGGCACCGGGTTTTCTTCGGCGGCGACACCGGCTACACCAAGGCGTTCGCCGACGTCGGTGACGAGCTCGGCCCGTTCGACCTGACCCTGATGCCCGTCGGGGCCTATCACCCCAGTTGGCCGGACATCCACATGAACCCGGAGGAGGCGGTCCGCGCGCACCGCGACGTCTCCGACTCCGGGCTGCTGGTGCCGATCCACTGGGCCACCTTCCGGCTGGCCCCGCACGCCTGGTCCGAGCCGGTCGAGCGGATGCTCAGCGCCGCCGCGGAGACCGGGGTCGCCACCGCGACGCCGCGCCCCGGGCAGCGGGTGGCGCAGCTCGGAGACGCGGCCGACGCGTGGTGGCGGGAGCTTTAGCTCGTATAACTGCCGACGGCCATCCCGACGCCGTTCCACGGTTTGAGCACCTGGACGTTCACCAGTCCGCTGCCGGCGTCGACCACGAAGGAGCCGTCCCACGCGGCGGGCACGCTGCCCGACGTCGCGTTGGTCAAGTTCTGCCAGTTCAGCACCCGGTCGTCGATGCCCCAGTACTGATCCGTCGTGACGCACGGCGCGGCGGGACCGGCCAGGCCGCCCTTCACGCAGTCCGCGCGGACGTTGAGCACGCCGGCGTCGTCCACCCAACCGGAGTAGTGCGCGTTGGGGAACGGCAGCGGGTCCCGGAGCATCGGCGTGCTCACCCAGCCCTCCAGCGCGATGGGACCGGCCGCCGACGCGGTGGGCGGGACGCACCACGGGGCGATCAGCAGAGCGGACGCGGTGATGGTTCGTGCGATTTTCGTCATGGCTTTCCTCACAGCCTGTCGGGGGCACATCCTCTGTTCGTCCTGCCCTTCCGTCTTACGTGAAATCGGGGGCTCCCGCCGTTTCCGCTGGCGTCGCGCCCGGCACGCCGGCGCGGGCAGCGGTTAGAGTTCCTGCTGTGACGACCCCCGCCGTGACGTCGGCCGCCGGCCTCACCGACGCCCAGGTGGCCGAGCGCATCGCCGACGGCCGCACCAACGACGTCCCCACCCGCGCCGCGCGCAGTGTCTCCGAGATCATCCGCGCCAACGTGTTCACCCGGATCAACGCGATACTGGGTGTGCTGTTTCTGATCGTGCTGTCCACCGGCTCACTGATCAACGGCATGTTCGGGCTGCTGATCATCGCCAACAGCGGCATCGGCATCATCCAGGAACTGCGCGCCAAGAAGACCCTGGACAACCTGGCCATCGTCGGCCAGGCCCGGCCCACCGTCCGGCGGGCGTCCGGGACCAAGGAACTGCCGCCCAACGAGGTGGTGCTCGACGACGTCATCGAACTCGGGCCCGGCGATCAGATCGTCGTCGACGGCGAGGTGCTGGAGGCGGCCAACCTGGAGGTCGACGAGGCGCTGCTGACCGGCGAGGCCGACCCGATCGACAAGACCGTCGGCGCCGCGGTGATGTCCGGCAGCTTCGTGGTCGCCGGCTCCGGCGCGTACCGCGCCACCAAGGTCGGCCGGGAGGCCTACGCGGCGAAGCTCGCCGAAGAGGCCAGCAAGTTCACCCTGGTGAAATCCGAGCTGCGCAGCGGCATCAACCAGATCCTGCGGTTCATCACCTACCTGCTGTGGCCGGCCGGGCTGCTGACCATCTACACCCAGCTGTTCACCACCGGAGCGGACTGGCGCGAAGCGGTGCTGCGGATGGTCGGCGCGCTGGTGCCGATGGTGCCCGAGGGCCTGGTGCTGATGACCTCCATCGCGTTCGCGGTCGGCGTCATCCGGCTGGGGCAGCGCCAGTGCCTGGTCAACGAACTGCCGGCCATCGAGGGCCTGGCCCGCGTCGACGTGGTGTGCGCCGACAAGACCGGCACCCTGACCGAGAACGGGATGCGGCTGCACGAGGTCACCTGGCTCGACGACCGCGCCGGCGACCAAACCAACCCGGAGATCGCGCTGGCCGCGCTCGCCGCCGCCGACTCCCGGCCCAACGCCAGCATGCAGGCCATCGCCGAGGCCTACCCCGAGGCCCCGGGGTGGACCGAAACCGCCTCGGCCCCTTTCAAATCCGCCACGAAGTGGAGCGGAAGCTCGTTCGGCGCCGACGGCAACTGGGTGATCGGCGCCCCCGACGTGCTCACCGACCAGGACTCGCCGGTCGCCGAGCGCGCCGAAACCGTTGGCGCGCAGGGTCTCCGCGTGCTGCTGCTGGGCCAGTCCGACCGCAGCGTCGACGCGCCCGACGCGCCCGGCGACGTCACCCCGGTCGCGCTGGTGGTGCTGGAGCAGAAGGTCCGGCCCGACGCCAAGGCCACCCTGGACTACTTCGCCAGCCAGAACGTCACCGTCAAGGTGATCTCCGGCGACAACGCGGTGTCCGTCGGCGCGGTCGCGGGATCCCTTGGGCTGCACGGCGAAACCCTCGACGCCCGCAAGCTGCCGTCCGACCAGGAGCCGCTGGCCGAGGTGCTGGAGGAGTACACCACCTTCGGCCGGGTCCGCCCCGATCAGAAGCGGGCGATGGTCGGTGCGCTGCAGTCCCGCGACCACACAGTCGCGATGACCGGCGACGGTGTCAACGACGTGCTGGCGCTCAAGGACGCCGACATCGGCGTCGCGATGGGCTCCGGCAGCCCGGCGTCACGCGCGGTGGCCCAGATCGTGTTGCTGGACAACAAGTTCGCCACCCTGCCTTATGTGGTGGGCGAGGGCCGGCGGGTGATCGGCAATATCGAGCGGGTCTCGAACCTGTTTTTGACCAAGACCGTGTACTCGGTGCTGCTGGCCATGCTGGTCGGTGTGGTCGGCCTCGGCGCCGAACTGTTCGGCGCCGACCCGATGCTCTTCCCGTTCCAGCCGATCCACGTCACCATCGCCGCCTGGTTCACCATCGGAATCCCAGCGTTCGTGCTGTCACTGGCTCCCAACAATGAACGTGCGCACACCGGTTTCGTGCGCCGGGTGATGACCGCCGCGCTGCCGTCGGGCCTGGTGGTGGGCATCGCGACGTTCGTCAGCTACGTGCTCGCCAACCCGGGGATGTCCGCGCCAGCCGAGTTGCAGGCGCAGGCCTCGACCGCGGCGTTCGTCACGCTGCTGATCAGCGCGTGGTGGGTGCTGGCCACGGTGGCCCGCCCGTACGAGTGGTGGCGGGTGCTGTTGGTGGCCACCTCGGCGTTGGCCTACGCGGTGATTTTTTCCATCCCGCTGGCCCGCGAGACCTTCCTGCTGGACCCGTCGAACGCGCCGATGATGCTGACGGCGGTGGGAATCGGGCTGGTCGCGGCGGTGGCCATCGAGGGTCTGTGGTGGGCCCAGGGCCGGATCCTCGGCGAGCCGAGACGCTTGTGGCGGGAGCGCTGAGCGCTCACAATTGCCGGGCAAGGTCAACCGTTTGAGAGGGGAACAGATGTCATTCATCGACAAGGCCAAGGAGACCATCGCGGCCAACGCCGACAAGGCCAAGGAAGTCATCAGCGCCAACGCCGACAAGGTGGAGGCCGCGATCGATAAGGTCGGCGACAAGATCGACGAGAAGACCGACGGCAAGTTCGCCTCCGCGGTCGACAAGGCGCAGGAAGCCGCCAAGAGCGCCGCCGACAAGCTCAAGGGCGACAAGCCCTGACAGCCCGCGCGGTCCGCAGCTGAACGGGCGGCCTGACCCACACCCGGGTCGGGCCGCCTGCCAGAATCAGGGGTATGGCGAAGCTTTCTGTCTCCGTTGATCTCCCGCTGACACCCGAGCAGGCATGGGAGGCTGCCTCGGATCTGTCGCGCTATTCCGACTGGCTCTCGATCCACCGGGTGTGGCGCAGCGCGCTGCCGGAGAAGCTGGAAAAGGGCACCGTCATCTCGTCCATCGTCGAGGTGAAGGGCATGCCGAACCTGGTCAAGTGGACCATCGTGAGCTACAAGCCTCCGCAGTCGATGACCCTCAACGGCGACGGCAAGGGTGGGGTGAAGATCAAGCTGATCGGCCGGGTGGTCCCCACCGGGGACGGCTCCACCTTCACCCTCGACATCCACCTCGGCGGCCCGGCGCTGTTCGGCCCGATCGGCATGATCGTCGCCGGCGCCCTCAAGGGCGACATTCGCCAGTCCCTGGACCAGTTCAAGGCGATCTACGCTTAGGCGGTATGAGGAGGCTGGGGCCTCGCACATGTGAACGTGGGTTGCCGTCAGGGCGTGTTACGTAGGTGGCTGGTGATGCTGTGGCGTGACGGACGGACGTCATGTTCGCCCCGAGGGTTGCGTCCCGGGTCGATCCTGCCGTGAGCGTGCACTGAGGGTCGGTTTTGGCGGGCGAGCGTGCACTGCCGGTCACATTCCGTCGTGAGCGTGCACTGACGGTCAGTGTTTCGTTGGCGAGCGTGCACTGAGGGTCGGTTTTGGCGGGCGAGCGTGCACTGACGGTCAGATTCCGCGGCGAGCGTGCACTGAGGGTCGGTTTTGGCCGCGAGCGTGCACTGAGGTCCGTGGATTCGCGCCAGCGTGCACTCACGTTCGCGTTTCCCCAGGTGAGGGCGAACGCCACTGCACGCTCGTGACGCAGAAGTGGGCCTGGCTGCACGCTCGCGGCCAAAACCGACCGTGGATGCACGCTCGCGGCCAAAACCGACCGTGGATGCACGCTCGCGGCCAAAACCGACCGTGGATGCACGCTCGCCGCCGAAACCGACGGTGGATGCACGCTCGCTGCCGAAACTGACCGTGGATGCACGCTCACGCTGCCGAAGCGACTGAGAGCGCACGCTCACCCCGGGAACACGGACCAGACTTCGCCTTCGCGGCGAAGATCCGACCCCTGACCTCTCCTCGCGGCAGGCCGCTCGTCGAGTCAGGGCAGGGCTGATTCCGCCCTGACCTCTCCTCGCGGCAGGCCGCTCGTCGAGTCAGGGCAGGGGCACGCTCCACTCGAGGCGGGTGCCGCCGCCGGGGTCGGCCCCGACGGACAGGACGCCGCCGCACTCGTCGGCCCGGCTGGCCAGGTTCGCCAGCCCACTGCGGGTGGTGCACGCCGGGATGCCGTGGCCGTTGTCGATCACCGTCACCCGCAGGTTGTCGTCGACGACGACGTTGACGACAACCGTCGTCGCGTCGGCGTGGCGCACCACATTGGCCACCGCCTCGCGCACCACCGCCTCGGCGTGGTCGGCCAGCGACGCGTCGACCACCGACAGCGGCCCGGTGAAGTGCAGCGTCGCGCGCACCGGCGAGTGGTCGGTCATCTGGTTGACGGCTTGCTCCAGGCGCTGGCGCAGCCGGGTCACCTGGCCGCCGTGCAGGTCGAAAATGGTGGTGCGGATCTCTTGCACCACGTCCTGCAGATCATCGAGGGCGACCGAGATCCGGTCGCGTTGTTGCTCGTACCCCGCGCCGAGGGCGCCCTGCAGGGACAGCCCGACGGCGAACAACCGCTGGATGACGTGATCGTGCAGGTCGCGGGCGATCCGGTCGCGCTCGGAGAGCACGTCGAGTTCCCGGGTGCGCCGGTACAGCCGGGCATTGTTGATCGCGATGCCGGCCGCCGCCGCCAGCGCCACCACCAGCACCTCGTCGTCGGCGGTGAACAGCTTGCCGTCGGCCTTCTCGGTCAGGTACAGGTTGCCGTAGACCTCGTCGCGGATCCGGATCGGGACACCGAGAAAGGTTCTCATCGGCGGGTGGTGCGGCGGGAAACCCACCGAGGCGGGATGCTCGGCGACGTCGGGGATCCGAACCGGCTCCGGCTCGTCGAGCAGCACCCCGAGCACACCGCGGCCCTGCGGCAGCGGACCGATCTTGTCGGCGGTGGCCCGATCGATGCCCTGATGGATGAACCGCTCCAGCAGGTCAGCCGACGGCCCGATCACGCCGAGCGCCCCGTACCGGGCCCCGACCAGCCGCATCGCGGTGTCCACGATGGTGGTCAGAGTTTCTTCCAGGTCCAGGTTGGTGGTGACGGCCAGCATCGCGTCGATCAGGCCGTCGCGAACCAGGCCGGTGGCCTCCGGCTCAGCCATGGTCGCGGGGCAGCAACTCCGCGGCGAGCAGCGCGGCCTGGGTGCGGCGGTGCAGCCCGAGCTTGGCCAGCAGCCGGGAGACGTAATTTTTCACCGTCTTCTCGGCCAGGAACATCCGCTCACCGATTTCCCGGTTGGTCAGGCCCTCGCCGAGCAGTTCCAGCAGGGTGCGCTCGGTGGGGGACAGGTCGCGCAGCCGGTCGTCCTCGGCCTCGGCGCTGTCGTCACGGCGCAGCTTGGACATCAGCGCGGCGGCGGCGCGGTTGTCCAGCAGGGACTTTCCGGCGCCGACCGCCTTGATCGCCTGGGACAGCTCCATGCCGCGGATGTCCTTGACGACGAATCCGCTGGCCCCGGCCAGGATGGCCTGCAGCATGGATTCCTCGTCGGTGTAGGACGTCAGGATCAGGCAGCGCAGGTCGTCGTGGGCGGCCAGCAGGTCGCGGCACAGGTCGATCCCGTTGCCGTCGGGCAGGCGCACATCAAGCACCGCGACGTTCGGGTGCGCCGCGGGGATGCGGGCTTTGGCCTCGGCGACCGACCCCGCTTCGCCCACCACCTGCAACTCTGGGTCGCCGTCGAGCAGATCGACCAAGCCGCGTCGCACCACCTCGTGGTCGTCGACCAGGAACACCGTGATCACGGTTACACCCTAGCGATCGGGGACCGTTTGGGGACTTTGGCGCGCGTATCGGGGACGTTCGCCGGTATTTCAGGGCTGCTCAGGCTGGCAATGTCAGGGGTGGCAGACCGCCGGCGACGGTGACCCGGACTCCGCGGGGGAGGTCCCGGTGGCGCTGGTTGCGGCGGTCTGCCGATTCCTCGCCTGGTGATCCGGCGGCGGCGCAGTTGCCACCGCGCTATGACGCCGGCGGCCGCCGCGCTTAGACGCCGGCGGGCGGTGCGGGGTTTACGCTGGCGGCTGTGATCAGACTGCTGGTGAACTTCCTCATCTTCCTCGGCTCGTCAGCCATCGGCCTGCTGGTCGCCTGGCTGATCCTGCGTCCGGAGTTGTCCGTGCGGCCGTCGGGCTTCATCACCGCGGTATTGATCCTGGCGGTGGCGCAGGCGGTGCTCGCGCCGTTCTTCGCCAAGATGGCCAGCCGGTACGCCGGCGCGTTCCTGGGTGGGGTGGGGTTGCTGTCCACGCTGGCCGCGCTGCTGCTCGCGACCCTGCTGACCGGTTCGGGCGGCTTGAACATCTCCGGGGTCGGCACCTGGATCGCCGCGACGGTGATCGTCTGGCTGGCGACCGCGCTGGCATCGGTGGCGCTGCCGGTGCTGCTGGTCAAGAAGAAGGCCGGCGCGCAGTAGCGGTCGGCGGTGACTAGGTCTGCCCGTGGTGAGACTGCGCGCTTCCATCCCCCTGTCGCGCCGATAAGGTCGGATCGTGATTCGTCTCAATCCCGGGTGGCTGGTCGTGGCGTGCGCGACCGTGCTGGCGGCCAGCTGCTGGCTGCCGTGGCTGGTGAGCGGCGAATTCGGCCGGGTCAGCGCGATCGGCGGCACCGGCGGTGGGATGACCGTGGCGCCCGGCTTCGGGATCGGGCAGACCATTGCGTTGCTGGCTTCGGCGTTGCTGGTGGCCGGCGCGATGACGGCGCGCGGACTGCTGCGGATCGTCGCCGCGTCGGCGGCGCTGGGGCTGGGCGTGCTGCTCAACGTCCTGATCTGGCGGTATCACCACCTGGGTGTCGGCGGTGAGGTCAGCGCCGGTTTCGGTTTCCACATTGCCGCGGGCGCGGCGGGTGTCGCGGCGGCGCTGTCGGTGTGGGCGCTGGTCGAGGCGATCATTGCGCGCCGCGCCTGATTCGGCATCCGTACCGAAATGGGGTGGCTGCGGCCCGCGGTGTGGATAGTCCAATCCGCGCCTGGCGCACACCCCATTTCGGCACAGCTCGGCCGCTACATCACCTCAAGAATGTCGTTCTTCAGCGCTTCCGAGCGGGTGCCGAACACCGCCTGCATGCTGTTGCCGACTTGAATCACCCCGGCCGCGCCGAGTTCCTTGAGCCGGGCCTGGTCGACCAGGGCGGTGTCGGCGACCTCCATCCGCAGCCGGGTGATGCAGGCGTCCACGTTGACCAGGTTCCCGCGGCCGCCGAACGCGGCGATGAGTTGCTCGGGGAAGCTGTCCGGTGGCCCGGCGGCCGTGGCAGCAGCCGCGACCACGGTGTCGTCGGAGGCGTTGGCGGCCTGCTCGGCGTCGAATTCCCGCTCCGGCTCGCGGCCCGGGGTGCGCATATTCCACCGGACGATCACGAATCGGAACAGCGCGTAGTAGACGACGAAAGCGACGACGCCCATCACCAGCAGCAGCGGGATGTTCTTGGCGGCCGGCGCGTTGCCCCACAGCAGCAGGTCGATCAACCCGGCCGAGAACGAGAAGCCCAAGTGGATGTCGAGGAGGTAGGCGATGGCCAACGACGCCCCGGTGAGCAGGGCGTGGACGCAGTACAGCGGGAACGCCACGAACATGAACGCGAACTCCAGCGGCTCGGTCACACCGGTGAGGAACGCGGTCAGTCCGGCGGCCGACAGGATGCCCAGGGCAACCTTGCGCTGCTTCTTGTTGGCGACGTGAATCATCGCCAGCGCGGCGGCCGGCAGACCGAACATCAGGATCGGGTAGAAGCCCGCGGTCAGGTGTCCGCCGGTCGGATCGCCGGCGGCGAAGCGGGTCAGCTCGCCGGTGACGACTTCCCCGTCGGGGGTCTGGTAGTCGCCGTAGATGAACCACACGTAGGAGTTGACGATGTGGTGCAGGCCGATCGGGATCAGCAGCCGGTTGACCACGCCGTAGACGAACGCGCCGAACGCGCCGGCGCCGGCGATGAACTCACCGAGCGCGGTCAGGCCGGCGTTGAACAGCGGGTAGGCGTAGCTCATCGCGAACGCCAGCACCAGGCAGGTCACCGCAACGACGATCGGCACGAATCGCCGGCCGCCGAAAAAGCCGAGATACGAAGGCAGTTCGATGTTGTGGTAGCGGTCGAACAACCACGCGGTGACCAGGCCGACGACGATGCCGGTCAGCACGCTGTAGTTGATCTGGGCCTGCTCGCCGCTCTTGTCGAGCACCCCGTCGAGCACCACCGGGGACATCGTCTTGAACACCGCGTCCATCACCAGATATCCGACGACGGCGGCCAGCGCGGTGGATCCGTCGGCCTTGCGCGCGAACCCGATCGCCACGCCGACGGCGAACAGCAGCGCCAGGTTGGTGAACAGCGCGCCGCCGGCGGCGCTCATCGCGACGAAGAACGGTCCGATCACCGGAATGTCGATCCGGCCCAGCAGGTCGTCCTGCCCGAGCCGCAGCAGCAGACCGGCCGCGGGCAGCACCGCGATCGGGAGCATCAGGCTCTTGCCGAGGCGTTGCATCTGGGCGAACCCAGGAACGCGCAGTCGTGACTTTCCGGGGCCGGCGGAGGCCGGGGTCGATACGCTCATTTCGGGGAGCTTAGGCAGCGATCAGCCGGGCCGCCCGCCGAACTGACGAAGACTGTGAAGGAGTGCCGCCAATGACCAGCATCCAGATTCTAGCCCCGGTGCCGGGAGTCGCCGTGGCGCTGGCCGACGTCCCGGATCCGGTGTTCTCCCAGGGCATGGTCGGCTGGGGCGCCGCGGTCAACCCGCCGCCGGGGCCGGTCGACGCGGTGGCGCCGGTCGGCGGCAAACTGTTCAAGCTGATGCCGCACGCCTATGTGGTGATGACTCCGGACGGGGTCGGCGTGCTCACCCACCTCGGGCTGGACACCGTGAAGCTCAACGGCGAAGGCTTCATCGCGTTGGCCGCCGAGGGCGACGAGGTGGCTGCCGGCCAGCCGCTGATGGTCTACGACGTGCCCGCCGTGACGGCCGCCGGGTACAACCCGATCGCCCTGGTTGTGGTGATGGACGAGCGTGACCCGAACAGCGTCACCGGAGTCGCCAGCGGTGAAATTGACGGCGGCGGTGTCCTTTTCACCGTGAGCCGCTGATGGAAGTCATTGTCGAATCCGGCGCCCACGCCATCGCGGTCCGGGTCGCCGACGCGGTGTGCGAGCTGTTGCGCCGCAAACCCGACGCGGTGCTCGGGCTGGCCACCGGCGGGTCGCCACTGCCCAGTTACGACGAACTGGCCGAGCGCTGCGCCGCCGGGCTGGTGTCGTTCGCCCGTGCGCGCGGGTTCACCCTCGATGAGTACGTCGGCCTGCCGCCGGGGCATCCGGAGAGCTACCGGGCCGTGATCGACCGCGAGTTCGTTTCCCGGGTGGACTTCGGGCCCGGCGCGGTGGCCGCCCCGGA
This sequence comes from Mycolicibacterium brumae, assembly GCF_025215495.1. Taxonomy (NCBI): domain Bacteria; kingdom Bacillati; phylum Actinomycetota; class Actinomycetes; order Mycobacteriales; family Mycobacteriaceae; genus Mycobacterium; species Mycolicibacterium brumae. The sequence continues at coordinate 625,157 of NZ_CP104302.1, forward strand.
CGGGTCCGCGCCCGACATCCCGGCCGCCTGCCGCGCCTACGACGACGCGATCAGCGCCGCCGGCGGAGTCGATCTGCAGATCCTGGGCATCGGGGCCGACGGGCACATCGCGTTCAACGAGCCCGGTTCGTCGTTGTCCTCGCGGACCCGGATCAAATCGCTGACCCGGCAGACCCGCGTCGACAACTCCCGGTTCTTCGGCGGCGACGTGGACGCGGTGCCCGCGCACTGCCTGACCCAGGGGCTCGGCACCATCAGCGAGGCCCGCCACATCATCCTGGTCGCCACCGGCGCGAACAAGGCCGAAGCGGTGCGCCAACTCGTGGAAGGCCCGATCAGCGCCCGCTGGCCGGCCACCGTCTTGCAGCTGCACCAACACGTGACGGTGCTGGTCGACGAGGCTGCCGCGACGGGCCTGGAACTGCTGGACTACTACCGCGAGACGTTGCGGCTCAAGCCCGACTGGCAGGGCATCTAGGTGCTGCTGACCGCCGAGACGGTGCTCACCGGCTGGGAACTGTTGCGGCCCGGCTGGATTGAGATCGACGGCGAGCAGATCCTGGGCGTTGGCGCCGGCACGCCGCCGCGGCGCGCCGAACCCGCTCGCGACCTCGGCGCGGTGACCGTGGTGCCCGGGTTCGTCGACACCCACGTGCACGGCGGCGGGGGAGCGTCGTTCGCGGCGGAGGGCGGCGCGGACACCGCCGACGAGTCCGTCGTCGCCGCGGCGCAGTTCCACCTGCGCCACGGCACCACCACGCTGGTCGCGTCGCTGGTGACCGCGACGCCGGCGGACCTGCTGGAGCAGACCGCCCGGCTGGCCCGGCTGACCCGGGCGGGCGTGATCGCCGGTGTCCACCTGGAGGGCCCCTGGCTGTCGGCGGCGCGGTGCGGCGCGCACGATCCCCAGTTGCTGCGCGACCCGGACCCCGCCGAACTGGACCGGGTGCTCGACGCCAGCGGCGGCGCGGTTCGGATGGTCACCCTGGCGCCGGAGCGCCGGGGCGCGCTGGAAGCGATCCGGCGGGTCGTCGCTGGCGGCGCGGTGGCGGCCGTCGGGCACACCGACGCCGACTACGCCCAGACCCGGGCGGCCGTCGACGCCGGCGCGACGGTGGCCACCCACCTGTTCAACGCGATGCGCCCGATCCATCATCGCGAGCCGGGGCCGGTGGTGGCGCTGCTGGAGGACCCGCGGGTGACCGTCGAGGTGATCGGCGACGGGGTGCACGTGCACCCGGCGCTGTACCGGCAGGTCTGCGCGGTGGCCGGGGGGAACCGGGTGTCGCTGATGACCGACGCGATGTCGGCGGCCGGGATGCCCGACGGGTCCTACCGGCTGGGCGCCCTGGACGTGCGGGTCAGCGGCGAGGTGGCCCGGCTGGCCGGGACCGACACCATCGCCGGCAGCACCGCCACCATGGACGCGGTGTTCCGGTTCGCCGTCGAGAACGCCGGTCTGCCCCGCGACGACGCGCTGCTGCAGGCGGTGCGGCAGTCCTCAATCAACCCCGCCCGGGCACTCGGACTGCCTGACGGCGGTCTGAGTGCCCGGGCGGTGGCTGATCTCGTGGTGCTGGACCCGCGGTTACGGGTCAGCGCCGTGATGCGCTCCGGACGCTGGGTCTCCGGTTAGAAGTTCGAGCGACCGGACGACGGCGAGGAGTCCTTGTTCGGGTTCGTCGGCTTGAAGTAGTCGTTGCGGTAGTTGTACCGCTGCCGCTGGCTCCTCGGGGTCAGCTGTTGGTTGTTCGCGCTCACCGGCGGGGTCCACTGCGGCTGGGTGGTCGCGGAGTTGGGGCCCGGCGCCGGCTGGTCGAATCCGGTGTCGGCCGCAGCGGTGACAGGCAGTGAGATGGCCAGCACCGCGGCGGAAGCGCCGGCGATGAACGCGGTCTTGATGTTCGTCATGGTGTGAGCACTCCCTTGTGTTCAGGTGGGCCAGTCGGCTGCCGCAGATGCGGCAACGCTGTGGAAGGCAGGTCCACCTGGTGTTGCTGGGAAGGTGGCCTTTCGGGTTGTCTCCCTCAGGTTTCCCTTCCTACGGGTCTTGCAACGACAGCTGGTCTGACAACATTCCCGAAGCTACAGCGTTCGGCGGTTCCGATCACTGGAATATCGACGAAGATGGTGTGACGATCCTGCGACAACGATGACGAATTTGCTACGTGACGTGGCAAAAGGCGGTTTTGCGACGTCGCGTTGCGGCCGAGCGCCTACAGATTAAGCGCTGGCAGGGCCGCTCGCGCGGCAATTGAAACGCGGAGTGCCCCCGGCAGGATTCGAACCTGCGACACCGGCTTTAGGAGAGCCGTGCTCTATCCCCTGAGCTACGGGGGCAGTCGGCCACGTTCGGCGGGTGCGAGTGTATCGCGGATGGTTCCCCGAACTCCGAGTACCGCATACCATCGGCCGGGTGCACCCGGAGACCACACGCCCCGCAGCAGATCGGCCCGACCCCGGCGCCCGATTCGACATCGGACCCGAGATCTACCCGAAGACGCACCTGGACAGCACGGTCGTCATCCCGATGTCCGACGGGATCATGCTGTGCGCCGACCTGTTCCGCCCCGCCGACGACGCCGGAGCCCCGGTCGCCGAGCCACTGCCGACCGTCGTGCAGTTCACCGCCTACAACCGGGTCGTGCACCGCACGGTCGGGCGGTTGGCCCCGATGCTGGCACGCGTCGCCGACTGGGTCGCGCCCTCGGACCGGAGCCGGTTCCAGCGCCGCGACCTGCTGCACGGCCCGGCCAGCGGGATCGCCGACGTGTGGAGCCAAAACCGCGCGCTGCTGGCCCGCGGCTACGCCGTCGTCGTGGTGGATGTGCGGGGCGCCGGAACCTCGACCGGCGAGTGGGACTTCTTCAGCCCGCGTGAGCAGCAGGATTACCGGGAAGCGCTGGAGTGGATCGGGGCGCAGCCGTGGTGCGACGGGCGGTTGGGGACCACCGGCATCTCCTACGCCGGGATCGCCGGGCTGCTGGCCGGCGCGCAACGGCCCAAGGGTTTGGACGCGGTCTTCGCCAGCATGGCCGGCGAGGACGCGCCGCGTGAGCTGGGACTGACCGGCGGGGTGATCACCCCGCTGATGGGGGTGTGGCTGGCCGCGGTCAACTTCGCCAAGTGGGCGCCTTCGCCGCGCACCCTGTTCGTCAATGGGCTCTGGCCCAAGTATCTGACCGACCGCATCAGCCACCCGGCGAGTTGGCTGGGCCGGGCCATCAAGATTCTGGGCGTCGACGGCCACCCCGACGGCTACCTCAATGACCAGTGGGCGCAGCGCACCCCGGAGCTGGAGAATATCCGGTGCGCGACGCTCATCCACGCCGGCTGGCACGACGTCTACAACCGCTCCACCTTCGCCATGTACGACCGGATCCCGACGCCACCGGGACGCAAGCAGGTCGTCGTCGACGAGGGCTACCACCTCAGCGCCGGCGCCGGGTTCGGCGAGCCGGGCGGCCCGCCACGGCTCGATGAACTGCAGTGCGCCTGGTTCGACCGCTGGCTGCGCGACATCGACAATGGCGTCGACGGCTACGGCCCGATCACGCTGCGCCGGCAGGGCAACGGCTGGCTCACCCAGCCGCAGTTCCCCGACCCCGCCGCCGAGGTGCGCCGGCTGTACCTGCACGCGGCGCCCAGCGGGTCGGCCGGCCACGCCGCGCTGGACGCGTCCCTGCGCGAAGACCCGCCGACCGAGCGGTCGGTGCTGGGGTTGCCGGCCGCCCGGAGCAGCTTCGCCTCCAACAACACGGCCATCATCACCACCGGGTTGAGTGTGCTGTTCGGTCCGGACTTCTTCGCCGACGAACGCCGCGCCGAGGCCGGCGCGGTGACGTTCAGCACCGAACCGTTCGACCACGACGTGGTGATCTCCGGACCGATGAATCTGCGGTTGCGGGCGGTGGCCGGTGGCGCCGACGCGTTCTGGTCGGTCACCGTCAGCGACGTGGAACCGACCGGGACGTCGGTGGCGCTGACCCGCGGCGCGCTGCTGTCCTCGCGCCGGGCGGTGAACGAGAAGGCCAGCACCTATGTGGACGGGCAGCTGCTGTTCCCGATCCACAGCCTGCGCGCCGAGGACGCGCACCCGTTGACCCCGGGTCAGCCGTTCGACATCGACATCGAGATCAACCCGACCGACGCGGTGCTGCGGTGCGGACACCGGCTGCGGGTGGCCGTCGCCGCGGGCAGCTTTCCACGGCACTACCTGCCGCGATGGCTCAAGAATCGGGTGCGTGGCCAGAGCGTGCTGATCGACCCGGCGAACCCGGGTCACCTGACATTTCTGTCAGTTCCTTAGTTCGGGAGCCTGAAGGCGCGGTGCCGGTCGCCGAGGGCCAGCAGGGGAAGATAACCGTGCCGCGGGGCTTCGGGCGGGTAGCCCGTCCGCACCCAAGTGACTGCCTTGTTGACGATATCGATCATGGCAACGTCCTCGGTCAGCTGTGTCTCGTGACAACAGTTTACCTCGTGTTTGGCCAGGATTCACTTTGGCGCGCCCGGTGACCTGCGCAAATGCGCAAGCGCCGGCTCAGAGCATGAACATCCCGTCGCCCCACGGGAACATGCCCATGCCGCCCATGGCGCCGGTCGGCGGGATGTAGGCCGGGTGGCTGGTGATCTCGGCGTTGCCCGGGGACTCGCAAACCGTGGTGCCGCCGCCCTCGATGCCGCCCGCGCCCTGATCGGTCTCCACACAGGCCGGGTTCAGGCCCGGCTCCGCGGCGGCGGCCGGGCTCAGGGTCAGAGCCACCGCTGCGCCGCCGGCGACCAGGAACCCCGAAATCAGTCCAGCTCGCTTGTTCGTCATGCTTCGTCCTCCCAGACAGTCAGTCGGCAGCGGATTGGCGCCTGTCGTTCATCGTAGAACGCGGGGGCCCGGGCCGCCCGGTCTCCGCCACAACGGAGCCCTACTGTGTTCGCCATGTCGGTGGGCAACGAGGACGCGCGCGCCGCGGCGCTGGCCGCGGCCGCCCGGCACGGCCTCGCGCCGGGGTCGGCGCTGCGGCTGCTCAACCGTTCGGAGAACACCACCTTCGCCCACACCGACGTCGACGGGCAGCGGTCGGTGCTGCGGGTGCACCGGCCCGGGTATCACCGCCGCGCCCAGATCGAATCCGAGTTGGACTGGCTGGCGGCGCTGCGCGGCGACGGCGAGGTCGCGGTCCCGGCAGTGCTGGCCACCCCCGACGGCCGGCGGGTCGTCGACGTCGACACCCCCGCCGGGCGCCGGCAGGTGGTCCGATTCGCCTTCGTCGACGGCGCGCACCCCGACGCCGGGGCGCAGACCATCGAGGAGTTCGCCACCCTGGGCCGGATCACCGCGGCCCTGCACGATCACGCGCAGCGCTGGCGGCGGCCGGCGTCCTTCGACCGATTCGTCTGGGACTGGCGGCACTGCCTGGGTGACGACCCGCGCTGGGGCCGCTGGGAACAGGCCCCCGGGGTGAGCGCTCACGATCGCGCGGTGCTCACCCGGGTAGCCGGGTTGCTGGCTCGCCGGCTGGCCGACTACGGCGACGGACCGGACCGCTTCGGCCTGGTGCACGCCGACCTGCGCGCGGCCAACCTGCTCATCGACGACGGCGAGGTCACCGTCATCGACTTCGACGATTCCGGATTCGGTTGGCTGCTCTACGATTTCGGCGCCGCGGTGTCCTTCGTCGAGGACAGCCCGGAGCTGGGGGACTGGCAGCAGGCCTGGGTCGACGGCTACCGCAGCCGCCGGGAACTCTCGACCGCCGACGAGGGGATGCTCGCGTCGTTCGTGCTGCTGCGCCGGCTGCTGCTGCTGGCCTGGATGGGAACCCACGGCCACGCCGACGAGGCGCGCGCCCTCCTCGCCGACTACGCCACCGGCAGCGTGGAACTCGCCGAGCGTTACCTCGGCTCGGATGGTCGTCAGCTGTAGTTGTAGTCCTCGCCGGTGAGGATCGGCCGCAGCGCGTCCAGCACCGAGGCGTCCTCGATGGTCGACGGGATCGGCTCGTTGTGGCCGGCGGCGATGCCGCGCAACGTCTTTCGCAGGATCTTGCCGGATCGCGTCTTCGGCAACGCGGGCACCACATTGACCAACCGGAACGCCGCCACCGCGCCGATCTCATCGCGCACCATGGTGACCAGGTCTTGGGCCAAACCGTCGGCGGTCGCGCCGTCCTTGAGCACCACCAGGCCGCGGGCCGCCTGCCCTTTGATCTCGTCGGCCACCCCGATCACCGCGCATTCCGCGACGCTGGGGTGGGTGGCCAGCACTTCCTCGATGGCCCCGGTGGACAGCCGGTGCCCGGCGACGTTGATGACGTCGTCGGTGCGGCCCATCACCCACAGGTAGCCGTCCTGATCGATGCGGCCGCCGTCGCCGGTGAGGTAGTAGCCGGGATGCTCGGACAGGTAGGAGGCGGCGAACCGGTCCTCGGCGTCCCACAGGGTGGCCAGGGTGCCCGGCGGCATCGGCAGCTTGATGCAGATCGCGCCTTCCTCACCGGGCCGGCAGGCGGTGCCGTCGTCGTGCAGGATCCGCACGTCATAACCCGGCATCGGCACGGTCGGGGATCCAGCTTTGACCGGAAGCTGTTGCAGCCCCATCGGATTGGCGGCGATCGGCCAACCGGTCTCGGTCTGCCACCAGTGGTCGATGACCGGGATGCCGAGCTTCTCGCACGCCCAGTGATAGGTGTCGGGGTCCAGCCGCTCACCGGCGACGAACAGGTACTTCAGGCCGGACACGTCGTGCCAGTTGAGGTGGGCGGCGTCCGGATCCTCCTTGCGGATCACCCGGATCGCGGTCGGAGCGGTGAACAGCGCCTTGACGTTGTGCTCGGCGATGACCCGCCAGAACGCGCCGGGATCCGGGGTGCCCACCGGCTTGCCCTCGTAGAGCACCGTCGTCGCGCCGGCCAACAGCGGCGCGTAGACGATGTAGGAGTGCCCGACCACCCAGCCGACGTCGGAGGCGGCCCAGAACACCTCGCCGGGTTTGATGTCGTAGATATTGCGCATCGTCCACAGCAGTGCGACGGCGTGCCCGCCGTTGTCGCGGACGATGCCTTTCGGTTTGCCGGTGGTGCCCGAGGTGTAGAGCACATACAGCGGGTCCGTCGCGGCGACCGGCACCGGGTCGACGGGTTCGGCGGTCTCCATCAGCTCGTCGTAGTCGCGGTCGCGGTAGTGCGCGATCTCGCGGTGGTAGCCGTCGCGCTGCACCACCACGCAGTGCATCGGGGGATGGGCCGCCAGCGCGATGGCGTCCTCGATCATCGGCAGGTACTCAACGACCCGGCTCGGCTCGATGCCGCATGAGGCGGTGACGATCAGCTTGGGCCGCACATCGTCGATCCGCACCGCCAGTTCGTGTGGCGCGAACCCGCCGAACACCACCGAGTGCACGGCGCCGATCCGCGCGCAGGCCAGCATGGTGATGACGGCCTGCGGGATCATCGGCAGGTACACCACCACCCGGTCGCCGCGCTCGACGCCGAGCCCGCGCAGCGCCCCGGCGAACCGGGCGACCTCGTCGAGCAGCTCGGCGTAGCTGTAGGTCTTCTTCACCCCGGTCACCGGGGAGTCGTAGATCAGCGCCGGCTGCTCACCGCGGCCCGCCACGACGTGGCGGTCCAGCGCGTTGGCGCAGGTGTTGAGCTCCGCGTCGGGGAACCAGCGGTAGAACGGCGGCCGGTCGTCGTCGAGGACGCGGGTGGGCGGGCGTGTCCAGTCCACCGCGAGGGCGGCTTCGGCCCAGAACGCCTCGGGAACGGCGAGGCTTGCGTCGTATACGTCGGAATAGGCGCCCACGGTAGGGACCCTACCGGCGTGCGGGCCTGGTCATGGGGAAGATTTGGGCCTCACCGGCGGGGACTTTGGGCTTCAGGTCAGCGCGTACGGCGGCGCGCCGGCGCCGACGATCATGAACACGCCCTGCGAGGTCCGTTCGGTCAGCTTGGCCTCCACCGTGTTCCCGTCGATGGTCAACCGCACCGGTCCCGCCCGGTCGATCTCCTGGCCGTCGAAAACGATGCCCTGCCAATGGAAGTGGCCGTCGACCGGGTGCAGATGCCCGGTGAGCCGCACTCGGGCGGTGAGTTCGGTGTCGCCGACGGCCAGGGTGGCGGGGCCGTCGTAGACGTCGTCCTCCACGCTTTCGGTCCCGGACAGGTAGAACCGCAGCGCCAGCCCGCCCGGATAGAATCTGCGGGCGCGCACCTTCGAACGCGCCTCGATCCGGCCGACGCCGGATCGCTCGACCAGCTCGATCAGCCGGCTCACCGTCTTCAGCTGCACCGGATTGTCCGGGTCGCCGATGGCGAACCAGTTCGGCCTGCCGTGCAGGGCGATCATCGGGCACTGGGTGCGGCGGGCGTCGACGATCAGATGCGCGGTGACCGGGCGGTTGTCCACCGAGATCGCCGACCAGGTGTCGGTGGCGTTGTCGAACCGCGGGCGAGCGTCGTCGGGCAGCACCGCGACGGGTTCGCCGGGCAGCCCGTCGGCGGCGCCGATCAGCAGATAGCTCACAGGAATCCGGCCCGGCGCCACATCCGCCGCGACAGCCGGCCCATCAGGCCGACCTCGGTGAAGAAATCGGTCAGCGGGGCCGCGCCCTCCTTGCACGAGCGGCGGAAGTTCGGATTCGCCAGCGCCGCGCGGCGCGCTTCGCGCGGGTCGAGGCCGGCGCGGGCGTAGATGGCCGGGTTGGTGAACAGGTAGCGGTAGAACGGCCCGCCCACGCCATGCAGATTGGCCACCAGCATCTTGCGGTACCACGGCATGGTCGGCGCGGTCTTGCGCAGATCGTCACGGGCGAACTGGATGTGCCGGGCTTCCTCGGTGACGTGGATCCGCATCAGCCGCAACACGATCGGCTGGGCGTCGCCGTTTTCCAGGATGTCGCGCTGCAGCGCGTCGAAGATCTCCTCGCCGACCAGCGCGGCGCCCCACAGCACGGGGCCGCGGAACAGGAACGGCAGCGCGTTGATGATGATCCGCTGCCACAGCCGGGGGCGCACCGGGATGCCGCCGGCCCAGTCGATGGCCTTGCCGAACATGACCATGTGCCGGGTCTCGTCGCCGAGCTCGGTGAGCTTGTAGTGCGAGCTGGCCGCGGTCGGGTTGCGGTGCATGAGGTCGCGCAGCAGCGCCTGGTTCAGGATGTTCTCGAACCAGATGCCGGCGGAGAGCACGTTCACCAGTTCCTGGCGGGACAGCTCGATCTGCTGCTCGCGGGACATGTTGTCCCACTGTTCGGTGCCGTAGAGGCTGAGCATCTGCGGCGGCAGGAAGAAGACATCCGGCTCGACCGGGGCTTCCCAGTCGATGTCGACGACGGGCGCGTAGGACTTGCGCACCGACCCCTTCAGCAGGCGCTGGGCGACTTCCTCGCGGCTGCGCGCGCGGGTGCTGTTCGGGTTTTCCAATGCGCGGGTCATGTCGGCATCGCTCTCTTCCCCGGGGGCGTGGTCGGGAGTGACCGTAATCACGATTATAGCCTCAGTCAATACCGGCGGTACCGGGTACTTCTGATCGTGACCAACCCGGGCCGACGGCGTTCTCAGACTACGGTGTCGGGATGCGAAAGATCCACGTCATCGGCATCGGAGCCGGCGATCCGGCGCAGGTCACCGCGCAGGCCGTCGAGGCCCTCAACGACACCGACGTGTTCTTCGCGATGGACAAGGGCGAGGCGAAATCCGACCTCGTCGAACTCCGCCGGCAGATCTGCGCCCGGTTCATCGCCGACCCCGGCTACCGGTTCGTCGAACTCGCCGACCCGCCGCGGGAACGCTCAGACGACGCCGACGGCTACCGCCGCGCGGTCACCGACTGGCACGAGGCCCGGGCCCGGGTGTGGGCTGCCGCCATCGAATCGGAGCTGCCCGACGGCGGCGTCGGCGCCTTCCTGGCCTGGGGCGACCCGTCGCTGTATGACAGCACGCTGCGGATCCTGGACCGGGTGGCCGCGCGAACCGACATCGACTACGACGTCATCCCGGGCGTCACCGCCATCCAGACGCTGACCGCGCGGCACCGGATCCCGCTTAACGACCTCGGCGAGCCGGTGCTGATCACCACCGGCCGCCAGTTGCGCGAGCACGGGCTGCGCGGCGCGGCGGTGGTGATGCTCGACGCCGAATGCTCGTTCCTGCGGTGCCCGCCGGACACCCGGATCTGGTGGGGCGCCTACCTGGGCACGCCGCACGAACTGCTGGCCGACGGGACCGTCGGCGCCGACGGCGAGCGCATCGCGACGCTGCGGGCCGAGGCCCGGGCGCGGCACGGCTGGATCATGGACACCTACCTGCTCAGGCCATCCGTTTGACCAGGGCGGTGGGCGCCACCCGCATCAGCGCGGCCACCGGCCGCCACGGCCACGCCGGAACGACGGCGCTGCCCTGTTCGGCCTCGATGGCCTTGACCAGCCCCGCCACCCCGGTGTCGGTGTCCACCACCATCTTGGTGGCGTTGGAACGCGCGGTCATCTCCGATTCGATGTAGCCCGGCTCCAGCACCGTCACCTTGATCGGTGTGCCGTGGAACTCCGCGCGCAGCGACTGCCCGATCGAGGTCAGCCCGGACTTGCTGGCCGCGTACGCCGTGAGCGTCCCGGGCAGCCCGCGGTTGGCGACCAGCGAGGAGACCAGCACCAGGTGCCCCGCGCCGGCGGCCCGGAACATCTCCAAGGTGTGCTCGATCTGCACCAGGGCCGCAACAAGATTCGTTTCGATGGTCGCCACGTTGGCGGCCAGGTGCCCGGTGCCCAGCGGCGCGCCCTTGCCCAGGCCCGCGTTCACGATCACCCGGTCGAGCCCGCCGAGTTCCCCGGCCAGCCGGGCGAACACGTCGGCGACGGCCTCGTGGTCGTTGACGTCCAGCGCGGCGATCGCCACGGTGATGCCGGGGTGCCGGGCGGTCAGTTCGGCCTTGAGCTCTTCGAGGCGGTCGACGCGGCGGGCGCAGAGCGCCAGGTCGCGGCCCTTGGCGGCGAACGCGCGGGCCATGCCCGCGCCCAGACCGGAACTCGCGCCGGTGATGAGGATCTTCTGCCTGTGCATGCCCGCAGCGTAACTACTTGAGCAGGCGGCTCATTCGCCGGTCGGCCAGCACCTTGCCGCCGGTCTGGCAGGTGGGGCAGTACTGGAACGAACGATCGGCGAAGGACACCTCCCGCACGGTGTCCCCGCACACCGGGCACGGCAGACCGGTGCGGGCATGCACCCGCAGCCCGGATCGCTTCTCGCCCTTCAGCGTTGCCGCGCGCTGGCCGACCAGCCGGGTGACCGCGTCGGTCAGCGCGCCGGTCATCGCCGCGTAAAGATCGTCGAGCTGCGCGTCGGTGAGTTTGCCCGCGGTGGCGAACGGGGAGATCCCGGCGACGTGCAGGATCTCGTCGCTGTAGGCGTTGCCGATCCCGGCGATCACCCGCTGATCGGTGATCACCGTCTTGATCCGGCCGGTGTTGCCGGCCAGCGCCGCGGCCAGCCCGTCCCGGTCCAGCTCCAGCGCGTCGGGTCCCAGCGACGCGATGCCGGGCACCGCCTGCGGATCGTCGACCAGCCAGATCGCCAGCCGCTTCTGGGTGCCGGCCTCGGTGAGGTCGAAGCCGGCTCCCTCACCTAGTCGCACCCGCAACGCGATCGGGCCCCGGCCCGGTTTGAGCGGGCTGGCCGGCAGCGCGTCGGACCAGCGCAGCCAGCCCGCCCGGGACAGGTGCGCGATCAGGACCAGTCCGTCGGCCTCCAGGCCCAGGAACTTGCCCCACCGTCGCGCGCCGGTGACCTGCCGGCCGTGCAGCGCGGTCAGCGGCGGGTCGAACGTTTTCAGCGCGGACAGCGCGGCGACGTCGACCCGGTCGATAGTGGCCCCGACGGCGTGGCGGCGCAGATGCTCGGCGAGCGCCTCGACTTCGGGGAGTTCCGGCATGACTCCAGTGTGCCCGCTACCGGGCCCGCCCGCGGGCGGCGCGGTATTGGCGGACCAGCGCGTCGGTGGAGCTATCGCTCTGCTCCGGCGGCGAGTTGTCCTCGGTGATCACCGGCAGCAGCGCCTTCGCCTGCACCTTGCCCAGTTCCACGCCCCACTGGTCGAACGGGTTGATGCCCCACACCACGCCCGCGGTGAACACCTGGTGTTCGTACAGCGCGATCAGCTGGCCCACCACCGACGGGGTCAGCCGGTCGGCCAGGATCGAGGTCGACGGCCGGTTTCCCGGCATCACCTTGTGCGGCGCGAGCTCGGCGGGCGTGCCTTCGGCGATGGTCTCGTCCTCGGTCTTGCCGAAGGCCAGCACCTGGGTCTGGGCGAAGAAGTTGCTCATCAACAGGTCGTGCATGGAGCCGGATCCGTCGGCGGTCGGCAGGTCGTCGACCGGCTGGGAGATCCCGATGAAGTCCGACGGCACCAACCGGGTGCCCTGGTGCAGCAGCTGGTAGAACGCGTGCTGGCCGTTGGTGCCCGGCTCGCCCCAGAAGATCTCACCGCTGTCGACGGTCACCGGCGACCCGTCGGCGCGCACCGATTTGCCGTTGGACTCCATGGTCAACTGCTGCAGGTAGGCGGCGAAGCGGGCCAGGTCATTGGAGTACGGCAGCACCGCACGCGACTGTGCGCCAAAGAAATTCGAGTACCAGACGCCGATCAGCGCGAGCAGCGCAGGCGCGTTGGACTCCAGCGGCGCGGTGCGGAAATGCTCGTCGAGCAGATGGAAACCGGCCAGGAACTCCCCGAAACGCTCCCGGCCGATGACGGCCATCACCGACAGCCCGATCGCGGAGTCCACCGAGTAGCGTCCGCCCACCCAGTCCCAGAAGCCGAACATGTTCGCGGTGTCGATGCCGAACTCCGAGACCAGCTCGGCGTTGGTGGACACCGCCACGAAATGCTTGCTGACCGCGTCGTCGCCGAGGGATTCGGTGAGCCAGCGGCGGGCCGCGGTCGCGTTGGTCAGCGTCTCCAGGGTGGTGAACGTCTTGGACGCGATGATGAAAAGCGTTGTGGCGGGGTCCAATCCGTCGAGCTTCGCGACCAGGTCGGCCGGGTCGACGTTGGACACGAAGCGCGCCGAGATGCCGGCGTCGGCGTAGTGCCGCAGCGCCTGGTACACCATCACCGGGCCCAGATCCGAACCGCCGATGCCGATATTGACCACCGTCTCGATGCGCTTGCCGGTCGCCCCGGTCCACTCACCGCTGCGCAGCCGGTCGGTGAAATCGCCCATCGCGTCGAGCACCTCATGCACGTCGGCGACGACGTCCTGCCCGTCGACCATCAACTGGGCCCCGCGGGGCAGTCGCAGCGCGGTGTGCAGCACCGAACGGTTCTCCGAGGTGTTGATCCGCTCGCCGGTGAACATCGCCTCGCGGCGCTGCTCCAGGCCGGCGGCGCGGGCCAGGTCGCACAGCAGCCGCACCGTCTCGGCGGTGACCCGGTGCTTGCTGTAGTCGATGTACAGATCACCCACGGCCAGCGTCAGCTCGCGGCCCCGGTTGGGGTCCTCGGCGAAGAACTCCCGCAGGTGCGTCTCGCCGATCTCGCGGTGGTGCTCGGACAGCGCGGTCCAGGCGGCGGTGGCGGCGATATCGGAGGTCGGCATGGCCCAAACCTTAGTGGCCGTCGGGCGCCCGTGCGGGGGTTCGCGAACCTGCCTGCGCCGGGCCGCTGGACAAGGTAGAAGATGAAGGCATGGATACCTCGCGCCTGCTTTCCGGAGTTCCCACGGGATTGTGGATCGGGGGTGAAGAGCGCGACGGCACGGACACGTTCGAGGTGTTCAACCCGGCCAACGAGCACGTGATCGCCACTGTCGCCGACGCGAAACCAGCCGACGCCATCGCCGCCCTGGACGCCGCCGAGGCGGTCGCCGCGGAGTGGGCCGCCACCCCGGCCCGGCAGCGCGGGGAGATTCTGCGTTCGGTGTTCGAGACCATGATGGACCGCATCGAGGACATCGCCGCGCTGATGACCCTGGAGATGGGCAAGGTGCTCGACGAGAGCCGCGGCGAGGTCCGCTACGGCGCCGAGTTCTTCCGCTGGTTCGCCGAGGAAGCGGTGCGCATCGGCGGCCGCTACACCCCCGCGCCGGCGGGCAACGGCCGGATCATGGTGACCAAGGCGCCCATCGGGCAGTGTTACGCCATCACCCCGTGGAACTTCCCGCTGGCCATGGGCACCCGCAAGATCGGCCCGGCGCTGGCCGCCGGCTCCACCATGATCGTCAAGCCCGCGCATGAGACCCCGCTGACCATGCTGCTGCTGGCCAAACTGATGGCCGACGCCGGGCTGCCCAAGGGCGTGCTGTCGGTGCTGCCCACCACGTCGTCCGCGGAGCTGACCACCGCGCTCATCGACGACGGACGACTCCGCAAACTGACCTTCACCGGTTCCACCGGGGTCGGCAAGACGCTGATCCGGCAGGCCGCCGACAAGGTGCTGCGAACCTCGATGGAGCTCGGCGGCAACGCCCCGTTCCTGGTGTTCGACGACGCCGACGTCGACGCCGCCGTCGAGGGTGCGTTGCTGGCCAAGATGCGCAACGGCGGCGAGGCCTGCACGGCCGCCAACCGGTTCCACGTCGCCAACTCGGTGCGCGAGGAGTTCACCACCAAACTGGTGGCCCGGATGAGCGAGTACACCCTCGGCAACGGGCTCGAGGACGGCACCCGGCTGGGCCCGATGATCACCGCCAAGCAGGTTGCCTCCATCGCCGACCTGGTGTCCGACGCGGTCGCCCGCGGCGCGACCGTGGCCGTCGGCGGCGTCGCCCCGGGCGGTCCGGGCAACTTCTACCCGGCGACCGTGCTGGCCGACGTGCCCGCCGACGCCCGCATCCTCAAGGAAGAGGTGTTCGGGCCGGTCGCGCCGATCACCGGCTTCGACTCCGAGGAGGAGGCGATCGCCGCGGCTAACGACACCGAGTACGGCCTGGCGGCCTACGTCTACACCCAGTCGCTGGACCGCGCGCTGCGGGTGGCCGACGCGCTGGAAGCCGGCATGGTCGGCGTCAACCGCGGGGTGATCTCGGATGCGGCGGCGCCGTTCGGCGGCATCAAGGAGTCCGGGTTCGGCCGGGAAGGCGGCAGCGAGGGCATCGAGGAGTACCTGGAGACCAAGTACATCGCCCTGACCAGCTGAGGCGGTGGGCCGACGGGGCTACTTCCCGAGCTTGCCGCGGCCCATCTGCAGCAGCAGCATGGCCAGGTCCTTGCCTTCGGGACCCAGCACGCTGTACCGCTCGATGACCCGCATCTCGCGGTTGTGCACCAGCTTGGTCCCACCGGAGGCCATCCGGATCTTGCCGATCTCCTGGGACACCTCTTGGCGGCGTTTGACCGCGGCCAGGATCTCCGCGTCGAGGCGGTCGATCTCCTTGCGCAGGTCGTCGATGTCCGGTGCGGCTTCTGACATGCCGGTGATTCTCGCACCCGGGGCCGCCGCGGCCAATTCCGGCTGCGCTCGCCGCGATCCGATGTGCCAAACCACCGGCTGTGCGGGCCATGAATTGGATAATCCATTTCATGGTCCGCACAGCCGGTGGTTTGGCACACCTTCGGCGGTCGTGTACCGAAATGGGGTGGGTGACGACCTTCGAGTGGATTATCCAATCCATGGCCCGCTCCGGGAATAATTCGGTACGCCTTCGGCGGTAGGCCCGACGGTTGGCGGCCTCGTCGGAGCCGGGCGGTAGGTTTGACACCGATATGAGCGGTGAACTGTCCCTTTTCCCGGAAACCAGCAGCGGGTCCGACGAGCTCCTGGTCGGCCTGAATCCCCAGCAACGCCAGGCGGTGCTGCACGAGGGCACGCCGCTGTTGATCGTCGCCGGGGCCGGCTCGGGCAAGACGGCGGTGCTGACCCGTCGGATCGCCTATCTGCTGGGCGCCCGCGACGTCGGTCCCGGGCAGATCCTGGCGATCACCTTCACCAATAAGGCCGCCGCGGAGATGCGGGAGCGTGTCGCCACCCTGGTCGGTCCGCAGGCGCGCAGCATGTGGGTGTCGACGTTCCATTCCACCTGCGTGCGGATCCTGCGCAGCCAGGCCTCGCTGCTGGAGGGGCTGAACTCCAACTTCTCCATCTACGACGCCGACGACTCGCGCCGACTGCTCGGCATGATCGCCCGGGACATGGGCCTGGACGTCAAGAAGCACTCGCCGCGGCTGCTGGCCAACTCGATCTCGAACCTGAAGAACGAACTGATCGACCCCGATCAGGCGGTGGCCAACCTCGATGACAGCTCCGATGACCTGTCCCGGCTGGTGGCCTCGGTCTACGGGGAGTACCAGCGCCGGTTGCGCTCGGCCAACGCGATGGACTTCGACGACCTGATCTCCGAGACCGTCGGACTGCTGCAGGCGTTCCCGGACATCGCGAGCTACTACCGGCGGCGCTTCCGGCACATCCTGGTCGACGAGTACCAGGACACCAACCACGCGCAGTACGTGCTGGTCCGCGAACTCGTCGGGCACAACGTGGCCGCCGACGACCCGGCGCCGCCGGGACAGTTGTGCGTGGTGGGCGACGCCGACCAGTCCATCTACGCGTTCCGCGGCGCGACGATCCGCAATATCGAGGACTTCGAGCGCGACTATCCCGACGCCACCACCATCATGTTGGAGCAGAACTACCGCTCCACCCAGAACATCCTGAGCGCCGCGAACTCGGTGATCTCGCGCAACGCGGGTCGCCGGGAGAAGCGGCTGTGGACCGACGCCGGCGAGGGCGAGCTGCTCGTGGGCTACGTCGCCGAGAACGAGCACGACGAGGCCCGGTTCGTGGCCGGCGAAATCGACGCGCTGGTTGATCGGGGCGGGTTCACCTACAACGACATCGCGGTCTTCTACCGGACCAACAACTCCTCCCGCGCGTTGGAGGAGGTGTTCATCCGCACCGGCATCCCGTACAAGGTGGTCGGCGGCGTTCGCTTCTACGAGCGCAAGGAGATTCGCGACATCGTCGCCTACCTGCGGGTGCTGGACAACCCCGGGGACGCGGTCAGCATGCGGCGCATCCTCAACACCCCCCGCCGCGGGATCGGCGACCGCGCCGAGGCCTGCGTGGCCGTGCACGCCGAGAACGCCGGCATCGGGTTCAACGACGCCCTGCGCGATGCCGCCGACGGCAAGGTCGCGATGCTCAACTCGCGCTCGGAGAAGGCCATCGCGGGCTTCATGGAGATGCTCGACGGGCTGCGCGGCCTGCTCGGCGACGAACTCGGCGATCTGGTGGAGGCGGTGCTCGATCGCAGCGGCTACCGCCGCGAGCTGGAATCCAGCAGCGACCCGCAGGAGCTGGCCCGGCTGGACAACCTCAACGAATTGGTCTCCGTCGCACACGAATTCAGCACCGACCGGGCTAACGCGCAGGCGCTGCGGGAGGAAGAGGGGCTGGCCGATGATGTGCCCGACGCGGGCGCGCTGGCCGAGTTTCTGGAGCGGGTCTCGCTGGTCGCCGACGCCGACGAGATCCCGGAGGAAGGCGACGGCGTCGTCACCATGATGACCCTGCACACCGCCAAGGGCCTGGAGTTCCCGGCGGTGTTCGTCACCGGCTGGGAGGACGGGATGTTCCCGCACATGCGCGCCCTGGGCGACCCGCGGGAACTGTCCGAGGAACGACGGCTGGCCTACGTCGGCATCACTCGGGCGCGGCAGCGGCTGTACCTGAGCCGGGCCAAGGTCCGATCGTCGTGGGGGCAGCCGATGCTCAACCCGGAGTCGCGGTTTCTGCGTGAGATCCCGCAGGAGTTGATCGACTGGCGGCGCACCGACAACGAGCCTGCGCGCGGTTTCGGCAACCGGGACGGGTACGGCCGCAGCGGCGACGGTTATGGCCGCAGCGCCCCGGTCAGCGGTGGCGGTTTCGGATCCGGGCGACCCGCGCCGGGCCGTAGCGCCGCGCCGCGCAATCGTTCGGTGATCACCCTGGAGCCCGGCGACCGGGTCACCCACGACAAGTACGGCCTGGGCCGGGTCGAGGAGGTCTCCGGCGTCGGCGAGTCGGCGATGTCGCTGATCGACTTCGGCTCAGCGGGGCGGGTCAAGTTGATGCACAACCACGCTCCGCTGACCAAGCTGTAGCCGGTTACTGGCTGCAGTACTGCCTGGTGGGCTTCAGGAACGCCAGCGCGATGGCCGCCGCGGCGAGCAGGATGACCAGGATGGAATCCGCCGACACCACGCTGGGCGTGGGGACCGAGATTCCGCCGAGCATGTCGGAGAGGTCACCGAACACCGAGTCGATCATCAGCTTGCTGGCGACGATGGATACGACGACCGCGATGATGGCCGCCGCCCCACCGATGATCACCAGCAGCGGGCCCTTGGCTTTTCGGAGCAGCGCGAAGACGCCGCCGGCGATCATCGCGGCGCCGGCGATCGGGCAGAGCACGCCGACGAGCATCATGACCGGGCTGTACCAGCCGGGAAGGGCGGAAAGGCCGTATGACTCGTAGGTCGACAGTGCCGACATCGCGTTGAAGGATTCGACCGCGGCCCACAGCAGCAGGGCGCCGGTGAGGAACGAGATGATCGCCATGATGATGGCGGTGACGTTCGACGGGGCAGGCGCGCCGAACGGGGCGCCCGCCGGCCCGTACCCGGGCTGGGCGCCATAGCCCGGCTGTGCCGGCTGGGCGCCGTAACCGGGCTGGGCCCCGTATCCGGGTTGTCCACCGTAGCCCGGCTGCGGGTACGGCTGGCCCTGCGGTGGCTGCCCCTGTTGCGGGTAGCCTTGCTGGTATGGCTGGCCTTGTGGGTACGGCTGGCCGGGCTGCGAGTAGGGCTGACCTTGCTGAGGATGGGGCTGGCCCCACTGCGGCTGCTGGCCCGGGGGCTGGTACGGATTCACCTGAGCAGGTTATCCCGGCCTGAGCGCCGATGAGCGCACGAGTTTCGCCGGGATGGGCTTCCCGGCACTCGGAGCCTGGTCTGGGCCGCACGTCGCAGCTGGGCCTTCTGCCGCCGAGCGTGCATCCAGCGCCGCCACTCGGGGCGAGCGTGCACGCAGCGTCAGATTCGGGCGGCGAAGGTGCACGCAGGTCAGTTTTCAGGCGCGAGGGTGCGCTCAGAGTCAGTTTTCGGGCGCGAGCGTGCGCTCAGGTCCGCCTCGTCCTGGGAGTTTGCGGACGTGGGCGCACGCTCGTCCGTGGATTCTGACCTGCGTGCACGCTCGTGACGAGATACGACCGTGGCTGCACGTTCGTCCTCCTGGCCAGGGAGAAGCCCAGACCTTCCATCGTCGTCGCGCACTCTGGCCCGAAAACGCGTCGCGCCCCGCCGACCGGGGTCGACGGGGCGCGAACGGACGAAATCACCGGTTGCAGTACTGCCTGGTCGAGGCCAGCAGCGACAGCCACAGGGTGGCCGCCGGGAAGATGAGACCGACGATGGAGAAGAACGAGGCCGCGCCGGCGCCGCTCATATTGACCCCGTAGGTCGAGGACAGGCTGGACACCACGGCGGCGGCCAACAGCATGCTGAGGATTCCGATCGCGATGACCACCGCGCAGGTGATCGTGATGATCAGCGGTCCGAGCCTCTTGCGCTGCAACGAGAACACGCCGCCGGTGATCAGGCCCGCGGCCACCGCCAGGTTCAGCAGGCCCAGGACCAGCAGCCAGCCGCTGTACCAGCCGACCGAGCTGAAAGCGGTCGCGGAGCTGGCGCCGAACGCGGAGAACCCGCCGTACAGCGACGGCAGGGCGCCGAGGAAGGCCAGGCCGACCATGATGAACGTGGTCAGGTTCGACGCGTCCGGGGTTCCGAACCCGGGGATGTTGAAGCCGCCGGGGGCGCCGTAGCCGGGCTGGGCGCCGGGCTGCGAGTAGGGCGCGCCGGGCATTCCGTAACCGGGCTGAGCGCCGGGCTGGCCGTACGGCGCAGAACCGGGCTGGGAGTACGGGGCGCCCGGCTGCGGCGCCTGCTGGCCGTAGGGCGCCTGCTGACCGAACTGCGGAGCCTGCCCGAACTGCGGCGGCTGTCCGTACTGGGGGGCCTGTCCGTACTGGGGCGGCTGCCCGTACTGCGGCTGCTGCCCGAACTGCGGGGCCTGCTCGCCGTACTGCGGCGCCGACGAACCCGGCTGTGAGTACGGCTGGGAGTAGGGCTGCTGCGGACCCGAGGCGCCGAACTGCGGCGCGGACGATCCGGACTGAGGCGAGGCGCCGAACTGCGGCGCGGAAGAGCCGAACTGCGGCGCCGACGAACCGGACGGCGGAGCAGATGAAGGAGCCGAGGAACCGGGCTGCGGAGCAGAAGAACCGGACGACGAGGCCGACGAATCGAATTGCGGGTACACCGTGGTCGGCTGCGCGGACGGGTCGTCCTGCGGGGCGGGAGCCCCGGCCTGATCCCACGGCGAAGAGGGCTGCTGCTGGGGCTGCTGGCCCTCAGGTTCGTTCGAATTCACCAACGCAGACTATCGCGGCCGCTGAGGCCGACGCAGCACCAGCTCACCCGGCCGCCCAGCGGCGGGTCGACGGCAACAACGCCAATATGACCGTGGCCAGCGGCAACGCGGGCACTGCGTAGACCACCGCTTCCAGCCGTGCGCCGGCGACGAACACCCCGGCGAACATCAACAGCGCGATCACCGCGCCCGCGGTCAGCAGGTACGGGCCCCAGGATCGTCGGCGCAGGGTGAACAGCACGCCGACGATGGTGGCCGCGGCGAACACGCAGGTCAGGAACCCGATCGCCACGCAGAACAGTTGGTCGCCGTCCCACCAGCCGGCGATCAGATTGGTGGCGACCACCGAGGTCGGCCAGCCGCTGAGCATGGCGGTGACGGCGGCGGCCTGCGCGGTTAGCCCGGAGGGCTCGACGAGCGAGGAACGAGTGAGGGAGGGGCCCTCCGCGACATCCCCGGAGGGCTCGACGAGCGAGGAACGAGCGAGGGAGGGGCCCTCCGCGACATTCCCGGACGGCTCGACGAGCGAGGAACGAGCGGCCGCCACCTCCGCGGGGACGACGGGAATCGCGCCGGTGGGGGCGCGGCGAATGATTCGGGTCTCCGAGCCAGTCCCGTCCGAGCCGCGCTCGCTGGGTTCCTCGGCGGCCTGCGCGGGCGCGCGGCGCAGAATGCGAGTGTGCTCACCCGAGCCCGAGCCCGAATCCGAGCCCGAATCCGGGTTTGGTGAAGCAGTCGAATCAGGCAAACGCCTGGTCAGCCGGCGTAGGAACCGACGCTGATACCGCGGGCGGCCAGCCACGGCACCGGGTCGATGCGGCTGCTGCCGTCGGGCATGACCTCGAAGTGACAGTGCGGGCCGGTGGAGAAGCCGCGGTTGCCGACGGTGGCGATCTGGTCACCGGCCATTACCTGCTGGCCGGTGGTGACGGTCCAGGAGTTGATGTGGCCGTAGAGCGTGACGGTTCCGTCGGTGTGGCGAAGTTTGACGTAGGCGCCATAGCCGGCGGTCGGACCGGCCTCGATGACGACGCCGTCGGACACCGCGTAGATCGGGGTGCCGATCGGGGCGGCCATATCGATGCCGCCGTGCAGCGCGCCCCAGCGGTAGCCGTAGCCGGAGGTGAAGATGCCCTGGGTGGGCTTGACGAACAGCGGGCGCGACAGCCGGGCTTCACGCTCGGCGCGCTCCTGGGCGAACGCGGTGCCCTTGGCCAGTTCTTCCTGATGTCCGCTCGTGCTCAGCGCCGGGTTCATCGCCACCAACTGCATGCCCTTGGACGTGCCGGTGATGGTGGCGCCCTCGACCTCGTCGGCAGAGCCGGCGGCCAGCACGGTCTTGGTGACCGGGGCGACGTCGCGGGGGGCCATCGCGGTGTAGGCGGCGGCAGCGGCGGCGCCGGCTGCCATCGCGACGATCAGCGCGCGGCCCTTGGCTGCGCTGGTGTCGGCCTTGCGGTGCTGGCCGAGGCGGGGCAGCACCTCGGTGCTGACATTGTCGGAGTCGTCGCGGCGCTCCAGGCGGATCGCGACGAGGTTCTCGGTGTCGGCCAGGTCGTCGAGCTCGGGCGCCCGCAGCACGTCGGTGGCGCCGCCGAAGGTGTTGTCGAAAAAGTCCAGGTCGGAAGCGTCGTCGCGGTTCAGTCGGACGGGCCTCTTAGCCCCGCTGGCGGCCGTCTTCGAGCGGCGGGCATCCCGCGGAGCTCCCGAACGCGAAGCACCTGAAAATGTCTGCTGCACCAACCCAAAACTCCACGTGTCGTAACCAAAGCGTTATCTTGACCAAGGGAACGTTAACGAAACCCCAGCGATCCTCGCAAGCGAATCAGGGGAGCGCCATGGCTTTGTGAGTGGTATCACCCGCGCCGCCCGGTGACTTTAACCACAACCAGAGGTCGCTGTGACGACTCTACATGCGGGTCGATATGGTTTGTACCGGGCGACTACCGCCACCTTTGGATCCCGCGGCGCCGCCAACCATAAGCCGAATAGAACAGTGAGTTCACATGGATCTTTTCGAGTATCAGGCGAAGGAGCTTTTCGCCAAGCACGACGTCCCCACCAGCGCCGGACGGGTCACCGAATCCGCCGATGACGCCAAGGCCATCGCCGAGGAGATCGGCAAGCCGGTCATGGTGAAGGCCCAGGTCAAGACCGGTGGCCGGGGCAAGGCGGGCGGCGTGAAGTACGCCGCCACCGCCGACGACGCGCACACCCACGCCGGAAATATTCTCGGCCTGGACATCAAGGGCCACGTCGTCAAGAAGCTGTTGGTGGCCGAGGCCAGCGACATCGCCGAGGAGTACTACATCTCCTTCCTGCTCGACCGGTCCAACCGCACCTACCTGGCGATGTGCTCAGTGGAAGGCGGTATGGAGATCGAAGAGGTCGCCGCCACCAAGCCGGACCGCCTCGCCAAGGTGCCCGTCGACGCCATCAACGGCGTCGACATCGCCACCGCCCGGTCCATCGCCGAGCAGGGCCACCTGCCCGCCGAGGTGCTCGACGCCGCCGCGATCACCATCGCCAAGCTGTGGGAGGTGTTCGTCGGCGAGGACGCCACCCTGGTGGAGGTCAACCCGCTGGTCCGCACCCCCGACGACCAGATCCTGGCGCTCGACGGCAAGATCACCCTGGACGAGAACGCCGACTTCCGGCACCCCGACCACGAGCAGTTCGTCGACCAGGACGCCACCGATCCGCTGGAGCTCAAGGCCAAGCAGCACGACCTGAACTACGTCAAGCTCGACGGCCAGGTCGGCGTGATCGGCAACGGCGCCGGCCTGGTGATGTCCACCCTGGACGTCGTCGCCTACGCCGGGGAGAACCACGGCGGGGTCAAGCCGGCCAACTTCCTGGACATCGGCGGCGGCGCGTCGGCCGAGGTGATGGCCGCCGGACTGGACGTGATCCTGGGCGACAGCCAGGTCAAGAGCGTGTTCGTCAACGTGTTCGGCGGTATCACCAGCTGCGACGCGGTGGCCACCGGCATCGTCAAGGCGCTGGAGATCCTCGGCGATGAGGCCAACAAGCCCCTCGTCGTCCGCCTGGACGGCAACAACGTCGAAGAGGGCCGCCGCATCCTGGCCGAAGCCAACCACCCCCTGGTGATCCAGGCCGAGACCATGGACTCCGGCGCCGACAAGGCCGCCGAGCTGGCGAACAAGTAAGGGAGCCCACGAACATGTCTATCTTCCTGAACAAGGATTCCAAGGTCATCGTCCAGGGCATCACCGGCGGTGAGGGCACCAAGCACACCAAGCTGATGCTCAAGGCCGGCACCCAGGTGGTCGGCGGCGTCAACGCCCGCAAGGCCGGCACCACCGTGGCCCACGTCGACGCCGACGGCAACGACGTCGAGCTGCCGGTGTTCGGCAGCGTCGCCGAGGCGATGGAGAAGACCGGCGCCGACGTGTCGATCGCCTTCGTGCCGCCGGCGTTCTGCAAGGACGCCATCATCGAGGCCATCGACGCCGAGATCCCGCTGCTGGTGGTCATCACCGAGGGCGTCCCGGTGCAGGACACCGCCTACGCGTGGGCCTACAACCTGGAGAAGGGGCAGAAGACCCGGATCATCGGGCCGAACTGTCCGGGCATCATCACCCCGGGTGAGGCGCTGGTCGGCATCACGCCGAACAACATCACCGGCAAGGGGCCGATCGGCCTGGTGTCCAAGTCCGGCACGCTGACCTACCAGATGATGTACGAGCTGCGCGATCTCGGTTTCTCCACCGCGATCGGCATCGGCGGCGACCCGGTCATCGGCACCACCCACATCGACGCCATCGCCGGCTTCGAGAAGGACCCGGAGACCAAGGTCATCGTGATGATCGGCGAGATCGGTGGCGACGCCGAGGAGCGGGCGGCCGACTACATCAAGGCCAATGTCAGCAAACCGGTCGTCGGCTACGTCGCGGGCTTCACCGCCCCGGAGGGCAAGACCATGGGCCATGCCGGCGCGATCGTGTCGGGCTCCTCGGGCACCGCGCAGGCCAAGAAGGAGGCCCTGGAGGCCGCTGGCGTCAAGGTCGGAAAGACCCCGTCGGAGGCCGCGCGGCTGGCCCGCGAGCTCTACCAGTCGCTGTAGGCACATCCACAAGACCGGCGCCGGGGCGAACCGCCCCGGCGCCGATCGCTTTTCGGTCTCGCCGCCCTGACACGCCAAGCGGGCACACGGTCAGCCCAGCAACGTGCGCTAGCGTGGTTCACCGAGCCGCACCGCGCGCCGCTGTCTGCGTGCGCGCGATGCGGGACGGTTGCGCCATCTGTCGGCGCCCAATGATTCAGGAGGGGTCATGACCTACTCGTCCGGCGGTTACCAGCCGCCACAGCCGCCGTCCTACGGCGGTCCCGGCTCCGGGTCGTTCGCCGCCCAGAATCCGGCCCCGGCCGCGGCCGTCGAGCCCGCCGAACCCGGCGAGAGCAAGCTGCCGTTCCTGCTGAAGATCACCGTGGTGGCCACCGGCCTGCTGGCCTACCTGGCCGCGTTCGGCCCGACGCTGGTCTACAACAGCGAGTACCTGGAGGGCAACGCCACCGACAGCTGGCTGGTGCTGTTCTCGCTGGCCGCCGCGCTGGTCGCCGGCGTCAGCCTGCTGCCCAAGGCCAAGGAACTGTCGCCGACGGTGGCGGTGCTCGCGTCGCTCGGCCTGCTGGTGGTGATCGCCAAGATTGTCAACGCGGGCGAGGGCCTCGAGTACGGCTGGGCCATCTGGATCGTGCTGGCGCTGGCGCTGCTGCAGGCCGCCGCGGCGGTGCTGGAGCTGCTGTACGACAGCGGCGTGCTGACCCCGCCGGTCCCGCAGCCCAAGGCCCCCGAGTTCCCGCAGTACGGCGGTTACGGCGCGCAGGGCGGCTACTACGGCCAGGCCCCGCAGCAGGGCGGTCCCGGCGAGCGCCCCGGCTACCCGACCCAGTACGGCGGCTACAACCCGCCGTCGACCCCGTCCTACGGGCAGTCGCCGTCCTACGGCCAGGCCCCGTCCTACGGTCAGGCTCCGCAGCAGCGCACCGGCCCGCAGTCGTCGCAGGGCCATGCCCCGCAGGGTCCGGACACCCCGCCGACCGGGTTCCCGAGCTTCAGCCCGCCGCCGGCCGTCGGCTCCGGGCAGCACTCGGCGCAGCCCACCCAGGCGCAGCCGATTCAGCAGTCGCAGCCGAGCCAGCGTTCCGAGCCGAGCCAGCGCTCCGCTCCGGAGCCGTCCGCGGAGCCGACGCAGCAGGTCGAGCAGAATCCGTCGTCGGGGCCCGGTCAGGGCCCGTCGGCCTGATCCGGTCAATCGCGACCGGGTCTGAATGACGGACAACGGCGTAGCGGGGGCGAGGCAGGCCCGGGATTTGCTCCGGGTCGCCTTCGCCCCCGCACTCATCGCGCTGCTCATCATCGCGGCAGTGGTGCTGCTGCAGCTGCTGATGGCGAACAGCGACATGACCGGCGCCTTCGGCGCCATCGCCAGCATGTGGCTGGGCGCGCACCAGGTGCCGATCTCCATCGGCGGCCGGGTGCTCGGCGTGATGCCGCTGCTGCCGGCCATGTTGATGGCCTGGGGCGCGGCGCGCACCACCGCCGCCGCCACCGCGGCCAACTCGTCCTGGTTCGTCATCCGCTGGGTGGTGGCCTGCGCGCTCGGCGGCCCGCTGCTGATCGCGGCGGTGTGCCTGGCCGTCGTGCACGACGCCGCGTCGGTGCTCACCGAACTGCAGACCCCCAACGCGTTGCAGTCGTTCGGCTGCGTGCTGTTCGTGCACGGCGTCGGGGCCGTCATCGGGGTCGGCTCGCGGGTGGGCCGACGCGCCCTGGACGCCACCCCGCTGCCCGGATGGACGTTCGACGCGCTGCGGGCAGCCGCCGCGGGCGTGCTGGCGCTGTTCGGCCTCTCGGCCGCCGTCACCGCCCTGTCGCTGGTGGTGCATTGGGGCACCATGCACGACCTGTACGGCATCACCGACTCGATGTTCGGGCAGTTCAGCCTCACCGTGCTGTCGGTGCTGTACGCGCCGAACGTGATTCTCGGCATGTCCGCGGTCGCCGTCGGATCCAGCGCCAACATCGGCTTCGCGACCTTCAGCGCGTTCACCGTCTACGGCGGTGACATCCCGGCGCTGCCGATCCTGGCGGCCGCCCCGACGCCGCCGCTGGGCCCGGTCTGGGTGGCCTGGCTGATCATCGGCGCGGCAGCCGGCGTCGCCCTCGGGCAGCAGTGCGCGCGGCGCCCGCTGCCGATCGGCCCCGCCGCGGCGAAGCTGGCGGTGGCCTCGCTGCTCGGTGCGCTGGCGATGGCGGTGCTCGCCCACTTCGGGGCCGGAGCGCTGGGCAACTTCGGCGACGTCGGAGTGGACCAGGCCACCTTCGGTCCCGCGGTGTTCTTCTGGTTCTTCACCATCGGCGCGCTG
The DNA here is from genome assembly GCF_025215495.1 of Mycolicibacterium brumae. Taxonomy (NCBI): domain Bacteria; kingdom Bacillati; phylum Actinomycetota; class Actinomycetes; order Mycobacteriales; family Mycobacteriaceae; genus Mycobacterium; species Mycolicibacterium brumae. The sequence continues at coordinate 651,953 of NZ_CP104302.1, forward strand.
ACCGTCGCGATGGCCGGCGGGCTGACCCGCGCGCCGCGCAAGCCCAAGGTCGCCGCCACCCCTGAGCCCACGGAACCCCTCTCCGAGTCCTCGGCTGAGGAGTCCGTTGAGTTCGACGACTTCGACGATCCAGAAGCCGCCGAGGACGCCGATCCGTTGTCTTGGTCCAACCCGGTGACCGAACCCATCGGTGGCCTGCTCGGCGAGCCGGAAGCCCCGCCCGCCGACGAGGGGCCGGCGCTGCGGCTGGGCCCCGATCCTGCGCCCCGCCCAGCTTCGGCAGCTCCTCCTCCTGCTGGGCCCCCGGCACGGCCCGCTGGGCCTCCGCCGCGCCCCGCTGGGCCTCCGGCACGGCCCGCTGTGCCCCCGGCAGGGCCCGCTGCGCCGCCGGACCTCCCCGACGTCGAGGACCTGCTCGACACCGACGACGACGGGTAGGGCCTACCCGCGGTTGCGCCGTCGCTGCCGGGTAATCCCGTACGGAACAGAGCGCTCGCGGAGTTCGCTTTCCGCGAGCGCTCGCCTGTGTACGCCGGGGGCTGTACCTAGCCGAGCTGTCGCCGGGCTGGCTAGCCGCGAGCGCTCGGCTGTGCCCGCGTTCTTCTGCGAATTTGTGCGAGCTTCCTCGCGAGCGTCGCGGGCTCGGCACGAGAGACCACGTTCTGCACGAGCGCCACTTTCTGCACGAGAGCCACTTTTGGTACGCGAAAGCCCAGGACAGGGTGTGCCAGAAGCGGCGCTCGTGCAGAAAGTGGCGCTCGCGGACGGCGGACGGCCTTCGAGGCACGCCGCTCGCGGACGGCGGACGGCCTTCGAAACACGCGCTCGCGGACGGTGGACGGCTTCGAAGCACGCCGCCCGCCACGCGGAGGCGCCCATGAGGGCACGCCCGACAAGGCAGCGCACGCCACGACCCACCGAACTCGCCGGCAGCACGCCGATTAAGCTGCTCACGTGCCGAATCCCCCCAGCCTGCCCGCCTGTGCGCCGGCGCGACTGGTGGTGCTGGCCTCCGGGCAGGGTTCGCTGCTGGAATCGCTGTTGAAGGCCGCGGTCGGGGACTTCCCGGCCCGCGTGGTGGCCGTCGGGGTGGATCGCGACTGCCGCGCCGCCCACATCGCGGAGCAAGCCGGGGCGAGCGTGTTCACCGCAAAACTGCGCGACCACCAAGACCGCGACGCCTGGGACGCGGCCTTGACCGAGGCCGCCGCCGCGCACGACCCCGACCTGGTGGTCTCGGCCGGTTTCATGAAGATCCTGGGGCCGCAGTTTCTGGGCCGCTTCCCCGGCCGGGTGATCAACACCCACCCGGCGCTGCTGCCGGCGTTTCCGGGCGCGCACGCGGTGTCGGAGACACTGGCCTACGGCGTGAAGGTCACCGGCTCCACCGTGCACGTGGTGGACGACGGCGTGGACACCGGCCCGATCCTGGCGCAGCAAGCCGTGCCGGTGCTCGATGACGACGACGTCGACACGCTGCACGAGCGGATCAAGGCCGTCGAGCGGAAGCTCTTGGTGGATGTGATCGACGCGGTGGTGACCCGCGGAGTGAGTTGGAACGGCCGTCAGGCCCAGTTTGGTGTGAAGGCCGAGTGAAGGTCAGTGAAGGCCGAGTGAGGAGAACCCGATGAGCGCGAAACGACAGATCCGGCGTGCCCTGATCAGCGTGTACGACAAGACCGGCCTGGCAGATCTTGCCCGCGGCCTGCACGAGGCCGGCGTGACCATCGTCTCCACCGGCTCGACCGCGAAAACCATTGCCGCCGCCGGTGTTCCGGTGACGCCGGTCGAGGATGTCACCGGCTTCCCGGAGGTGCTCGACGGCCGGGTCAAGACGCTGCACCCCAAGGTGCACGCCGGGCTGCTGGCCGACACCCGCAAGGCTGAGCACGTCGCGGCGCTGGCTGAACTCGGCATCGAGGGCTTCGACCTGGTGGTCGTCAACTTGTACCCGTTCTCCCAGACCGTCGAGTCCGGCGCGTCCGAGGACGAGTGCGTCGAGCAGATCGACATCGGCGGACCGTCGATGGTGCGCGCCGCCGCCAAGAACCATCCCAGTGTCGCCGTGGTCGTCGACCCGCTCGGCTACGACGGGGTGCTGGCCGCGGTGCGCTCCGGCGGCTTCACCCTCGAGGAGCGCAAACGCCTTGCCTCGCTGGCATTCCGGCACACCGCCGAGTACGACGTCGCCGTCGCGTCCTGGATGGGTGAGACGCTGTCACCCGAGGACGGCGACCACAAGACCCTGCCGCAGTGGGTGGCCGGGGCGTGGAAGCGTTCCGCGGTGCTGCGCTACGGGGAGAACCCGCACCAGCAGGCCGCGCTGTATGTCGACAACGTCGGCTGGCCGGGACTGGCGCAGGCCCAGCAGCTGCACGGAAAAGAGATGTCCTACAACAACTTCACCGACGCCGACGCGGCCTGGCGGGCGGCGTTCGACCACGAAGAGACCTGCGTGGCGATCATCAAGCACGCGAACCCGTGCGGCATCGCGGTCTCGACGACGTCGGTGGCCGACGCGCACCGCAAGGCGCACGCGTGTGACCCGCTGAGCGCCTTCGGCGGTGTGATCGCCACCAACACCACGGTCAGCGTCGAGATGGCGGAGACGGTCGCGGACATCTTCACCGAGGTGATCGTCGCCCCCGCCTATGAGGACGGGGCGGTGGAGATTCTGGCCCGCAAGAAGAACATTCGCATCCTGGTGGCCGCCGAGCCGCAGCCCGGCGGCGCGGAGTTCCGTCAGATCAGTGGCGGCCTGCTGGTGCAGACCCGCGACGAGTTCGGCGCCGACGGCGATGACCCGAACAACTGGACGCTGGCCACCGGCGACCCCGCCGATCCGGCCACCCTCGCCGACCTGGTGTTCGCTTGGCGGTCCTGCCGCGCGGTGAAGTCCAACGCGATCGTCATCGCCGCCGACGGGGCCACCGTCGGCGTCGGGATGGGCCAGGTCAACCGGGTCGACGCGGCCCGGCTGGCGGTGGAGCGCGCCGGCGAGCGCACCCAGGGGGCGGTCGGCGCGTCGGACGCGTTCTTCCCCTTCCCGGACGGGCTGGAGACCCTGATCGCCGCGGGCGTGAAAGCGGTCGTCCATCCGGGCGGATCGGTGCGTGACGACGAAGTGACCGCGGCCGCCGCGAACGCCGGCATCACGCTGTACCTCACCGGAGCGCGGCACTTCGCGCACTAGGGGCCGCTGCCGCGGGATTGGGAGACGCCGATGCTGATCAGGAAACGCATCCCGGTGAAGATGATCGTCGGGCGCACCTGGCACGAGTTGCTGCTCGCGGCGGGCATCACCGTCGGGACGTTCTTCGCCGACAAGTACCTGGCCAACAGTGAGTTCGAGTTCCCGACGGTGGTCCCCACCCTGCTGGGCACCGCGCTGGCCTTCTTCATCGGCTTCTCCAACAGTCAGGCCTATGACCGTTGGTGGGAGGCGCGGGTGGTGTGGGGCGCCATCACCAACGAATCCCGCTCCTGGGCGCGGAACTGCTTGAACAACATCGACGGCGAGCGCGCGGTCGCCGAACGAATGGTGCTGCGCCAGATCGCGTTCGTCTACGCATTGAAGGACACCCTGCGCGGCGCGTCGGACGCGAAGCTCAAGCAGGACGTCGTCAAGTATCTGACCGACGACGAGTACGCCGAACTGGCCGACAAGAAGAACAAGCACAACGCGCTCCTGGACTGGCACAGCAGGGATTTGGAGCGGCTGCGGGCCGGCGGCAACGTCGACGGCTTCCGGTTCATCGAATTCAACGAGCGGATCGTCAAGCTGTGCGACGAGATGGGCAAGGCGGAGCGGATCCGCAACACGGTCTTCCCGCCGACCTATAACTACTACACCCGGCTGTTCGTGTGGATCTTCATCGCCAGCCTCACCGTGGTGCTCTCGACCGCGGTCGGAGTGCTGGGGATCGTGCTGGCCTTCGCGGTCGGCTACGTCTTCCTGGTGAGCCAGGGCATCGGGATGACCCTGCTGAATCCGTTCGAACCCACCATCTTCGGCACCCCGCTGGACCAGATCAGCCGCACCATCGAGATCAACCTGCTGGAGATGCTCGGGCGCACCGACCTGCCCGAACCCTGGCCCTCGGTGCACGACGACTACGTGACCTAACGTGGAGGTGTGAGCGCACCCACCACCGCACCCACCACCGCACCCGCCGACCTGCCCCGCACCGTCGGCGAACTCCGCGCCTCCGGGCACCGGGCCAAAGGCGTCAAGCAGGAGATCGGTGACAACCTGCTGGTGGCGCTGGCCGCCGGAGACACCGCCGAAACCATCTGGCCCGGCATCCACGGCTTCGACGACACGGTGCTGCCGCAGCTGGAGCGGGCGCTGATCGCCGGCCACGACGTGGTGCTGCTCGGCGAACGCGGCCAGGGCAAGACCCGACTGCTGCGTTCGCTGGCCAACCTGCTCGACGAATGGACCCCGGTGATCGCCGGCTCGGAGCTCGGTGAGCATCCGTACCACCCGATCACCCCCGAATCCATCCGGCGGGCAAGAGAATCTGGTGATGACCTGCCGGTGGAGTGGCGACACCGCAGCGAGCGCTACACCGAGAAGCTGGCCACCCCGGACACCAGCGTCGCCGACCTCGTCGGCGACATCGACCCGATCAAGGTGGCCGAGGGTCGCAGCCTCGGCGACCCGGAGACCATCGCCTACGGATTGATCCCGCGCGCGCACCGCGGCATCGTCGCCGTGAACGAACTCCCGGACCTGGCCGAGCGGATCCAGGTCGCCATGCTCAACGTGATGGAGGAGCGCGACATCCAGGTCCGCGGCTACACGCTGCGGCTGCCTCTGGACGTGCTGGTGGTGGCCAGCGCCAACCCGGAGGACTACACCAACCGCGGCCGCATCATCACCCCGCTCAAGGACCGCTTCGGCGCGGAGATCCGCACCCACTATCCGCGTGAGCTGGCCGCCGAGGTCGATGTCATCGCCCAGGAAGCGCAGCTGAGCGCGGAGGTCCCGCCGTACCTGCTCGCCGTGATCGCCCGGTTCACCCGGCTGCTGCGCGAATCCACCTCGGTGGACCAGCGGTCCGGGGTCTCGGCGCGGTTCGCCATCGCCGCCGCCGAGACGGCCGCCGCTTCGGCGCGCCGGCGCGGCGCGTTGCTCGGCGAGGCGGAGCCTGTCGCGCGGGTGGTGGACCTCGGCGCGATCATCGACGTGCTGCGCGGCAAGCTGGAGTTCGAGTCGGGGGAGGAGGGCCGCGAGCAGGCCGTGCTGGAGCACCTGCTGCGCCGCGCCACCGCCGACACCGCCGCCCGGGTGATCGGCGGCATCGACGTCGCGCCGCTGGTCGCCGCCATCGACGACGGCGCGCCGGTCACCACCGGTGAGCGGGTGTCGGCCGCCGAGGTGCTGGAGGCGCTGCCGGAACTGTCGGTGCTCGACGAGATCGCCGACCGGGTGGACGCCCAGAACGACGGGCAGCGCGCCGCCGCAATAGAATTGGCGCTGGAGGCGCTGTACCTGGCCAAACGCATCGACAAGTCCTCCGAGGACGGCGAAGTGGTCTATGGCTAGAACGCGCTACTCCCCCTACACCGGCGGCCCCGACCCACTGGCCCCGCCGATCGACCTGCGCGACGCGCTGGAGCGCATCGGCGAGGACGTGATGGCGGGCGCGTCACCGCGGCGGGCGCTGCGCGAACTGCTGCGCCGCGGCATGAAGGGCATGACCGGCGCCGACGGGCTGGCCGCCGCCGCGAACCGCAAGCGCCGAGAACTGCTGCGGGAGAACAACCTTGACGGCACCCTGGCCGAGGTCAAGCGGCTGCTCGACGAGGCGGTGCTGGCCGAACGCAAGGAACTCGCCCGCGCATTGGACGACGACGCCCGCTTCGGCGAGCTGATGCTGGAGGCGCTGCCCAACTCGCCGGCCAAGGCGGTGTCCGAACTCTCCGAATACAACTGGCGCAGCGTGGACGGCCGCGACAAGTACCAGCAGATCAAGGACCTGCTCGGCGCGGAGGTGCTGGACCAGCGTTTCGAGGGTATGAAGGACGCCCTGCAGGGGGCCACCGACGAAGACCGCCAAGCGGTCACCGAGATGGTCAATGACCTGAACGCGTTGCTGGACAGGCATTCCCGCGGCGAGGACACCCAGGCGGACTTCGACGAGTTCATGGCCAAACACGGCCGGCACTTCCCGGAGAAGCCGTCGAACATCGACGAACTGCTGGACTCGCTTGCCCGTCGCGCCGCGGCAGCCCAGCGGTTCCGCAACAGCCTTTCGGCCGAGCAACGCGCCGAACTCGACGCGCTGGCGCAGCAGGCGTTCGGCTCCCCGGAGCTGATGTCGGCGCTGGACCATCTCGACGCGCACCTGCAGGCCGCCCGCCCCGGTGAGGACTGGTCCGGTGAGCAGCAGTTCTCCGGGGACAACCCGCTCGGCATGGGCGAGGCGACCCGGATGATGGAGGATATCGGCGAACTCGAGCAGCTCGCCGAACAACTGTCCCAGGGCTATGCCGGGGCCAGCATGGACGACATCGACCTGGACCTGCTGGCCCGACAACTCGGCGAGGACGCCGCTGTCAGCGCCCGCCAGCTGGCCGAACTGGAGCGCGCCCTGGCAGATCAGGGCTTCCTGGACCGCGGCGCCGACGGCAATTGGCGGCTGTCCCCGAAAGCGATGCGCCAACTGGGCAAAGCCGCATTACGCGATGTGGCACAACAGCTTTCCGGCCGCCACGGTGAGCGGCAGACCCGGCGCGCCGGCGCGGCCGGTGAGTTGACCGGCGCCACCAGAGCGTGGGAGTTCGGCGACACCGAACCGTGGAACGTCACCCGAACGCTGACCAACACGGTGCTGCGCCAGGCCGGATCCGGTGAGCCGGGTCCGCTGCGCGTCACCGTCGAGGACGTCGAGGTCTCCGAGACCGAGACCCGCACCCAGGCCGCGGTCGCGCTGCTGGTGGACACCTCGTTCTCGATGGTGATGGAGAACCGCTGGCTGCCGATGAAACGCACCGCGCTGGCGCTCAATCACCTGATCGGCACCCGCTTCCGCTCCGACGAGCTGCAGATCATCGGGTTCGGGCGGCATGCCCGGGAACTGTCGGCCGCCGAGCTGACCGCGCTCGAAGGCGCCCACGCCCAGGGAACCAACCTGCATCACGCGCTGTTGCTGGCCGCCAGGCATCTGCGCAGGCACCCGAACGCCCAGCCGGTGTTGCTGGTGGTGACCGACGGGGAGCCGACTGCGCACCTGGAGGACTTCGGCGACGGCGCCGAATCGTACTTCGATTACCCGCCGCACCCCCGGACCATCGCGCTGACGGTCAAGGCGCTCGACGACGTCGCCCGGCTGGGAACGCAGATCACCATCTTCCGGCTCGGCGACGATCCTGGATTGGCGAGGTTCATCGACCAGATCGCCCGCCGGGTCGGCGGGCGGGTCGTCGATCCTGACCTGGACGGCCTGGGCGCCGCGGTGGTGGGGGACTACCTGCGCTCCCGCCGCAAGCGCGCGTGATCAGTCCGAGCAGTCCAGCCACTTTCCGTCCTCGCGGACGTAGGTGGCCTTGTTGGAGAAGGTCTTCGGCGCGTCGTCGCCCACCTGGTTGACAACGGTGACGTCGGCCGTCGCGGTGTCGCCGTCGACGGCGATGTTCTCGATCTGTTCCAGCGTCATGGTGGTGGAGTCCGCGTAGATCTGCTGGAACGCTTTGTCCATCGCGGCCTGGTCGCTGGCGAGCAGCGCGTCGGCGGCGGCGTTCACGGCGGTTTCGCTGGCCTTCGGGTAGTCCCGCTGGAACTTCGCCGCCACAGTCGCCCGATCCAGGGCGGCGTTCTCCGCGGGGGTTCCGATCTCGGCGACCTGCGGGGCCTTCGTCGGCTTGGAGGCGACCTCTTCGCGGTTCTTCGAGCAGGTCAGCGCCGCCATCGCGGAACGGTCGTAGCTGGCGGTGGCCAACAGCATCTGGTCGGTTACGTCCCGGATCTGCTGCTCGTCGCTGACGCTTGAGGATTCGGGCGCGGCTGCCGGCTCCTCGGACTGCTTCGAACATCCGACCAGCCCGACGGAGGCAATGGCCAGTCCGGCCACCATGGTTCGCAACATGGGATCAGTCTCGCATGACGCCGGGACAGGTATCGGCGTCATTTCGAAGCGCGGTCCAACTCGTCGTCGGGCAGGTCATGGCGCACGACGCGCACCCGACCCGGGGGCAGGCAGGCCATGTATCCGTGTCGCCGGCCGTAAAGCTCCCACGCGGTCTCATTCTCATCGGGGTCGACGTCGATGCGGTGCCCGTGGGAGAAGCTGACGCGCAGGGCGCCGTTCTCTTCGCAGCACGCCTCGGTGACCGCCGCGCCGCTGAAGTTCAGCAACGGCACCTCGTAATCGTGGAAGTGCTTCGGGTCGACGAGGACCTGTTCCTCGGGGTGGGGTTCCACCGGTGGGGAGGTGAGCCGCATGGGCGTCGCGATGACGAGTTCGTTGTTGTCGTTGAAATTGAGCACGAGTCCGTCGCGCAGGCCGATCCGCTGGACGACGCACTGCTCGATCCACAGCGTATGCACGGTCGACTCCCTTCGACCTGGCGAGGTGAAACCGATGCTACGCCGGTCCGAAGGGGCCGAACAGGGCTCAAGGTCAGTCCTTGATCAGCCCGTACTCCACCAGCAGCTCGCCGATCTCGTTGTCGGTGAGCTTGCCGACCAGCCGCTTGCGGATGATCTCCGGCACCGGCAGGTCGACCTCTTCCTTGTCCCGCAGGTACACGGTGGCCTTGACGAGCTCGCGCACGTCGAAGGTGGAGCCGAACACCTCAGGCACGCCGCGTTCGATGCCGAGCAGCCGGTAGGCGGCCTCCATGCCGGTGCGCACCGAGTACTCGGTGGTGAAGATGCAGTCGCGGGTGGTCTCGGCGAACTGCCCGATGAACGCGAAGTTCACCGCGCCCTCGGGCACGACGTCGGGGCGGTCGCCGGCTTGCCGCGGCATGAAGAACGACGTGACGTAGGGCATCATCACCGGCACCGCTTTGGCCGCGTTTGCCGCCAGTTCGGGGATGTCGGCCTCGGTCACCCCGAGGTGGTAGAGCCACTCCTTGGTGATCTCCTCACCGGTGCAGTCCTGCATCGGCTTTTCCACGAAATCACCTGGGGTGTCGACGAACAACGCGTACACCCACACCACGATCTGGTCCTTGGGCTGCTGCTTGAAGTGCGGCTGACGATTGACCGTCCAGCTCATCAACCACTTGGAGTCCTTCACCGTCACAATGCCGCCGGTGACGACCTTGCCGCTGAACAGGTCCCGTTTGCAGATCCGCTGGATGTGCTCCGGGATCCGCTTGTCCAGGGTGGTGACGGTGCACGACTCCCACTTGGTCTTGGGAATGTCGCCGCCGAACACGTCGGGGCGCCCGAACGACGGGTCCTTCGCGGCGACGCGCCGCCACAGATCCCAAGCTGGAGCGGGCCCGGTGTTCAGTTTGGCCGGCGTGTGGTGGTCCCCTTCGTCGGAGTTTTCGGTCAGTGAGCCGATGGTGGCCAGCACCAGGTCGTCGGGCCCGAGGTCCACACCGCCGGGCTCGCCGCCGCTGATCCAGTGAATCCTGGTGGCTTGCTTGCGATCCGCGGTGATGTCGAAGTCGATGTCGGTGACCTGCGTGCCGAACTTGAAGGTCACGCCCTGGCCCAGCAGCCAGCGGTACAGCGGCAGCACCAGCGACTCGTACTGGTTGTACTTGGTGAACTTCAGCGCCGAGAAGTCCGGCAGCCCGCCGATGTGGTGGATGAACCGGTGCAGGTAGAGCTTCATCTCCAGCGCGCTGTGCCACTCCTCGAAGGCGAACATGGTGCGCCAGTACAGCCAGAAGTTGCTGGCCAGGAACTCCTCGCCGAACACCTCGTTGATGCGCTTGTTCTCCATCTCAGCCCGGGTGGCCAGGAAGACGTGCACGAGTTCTTTCTGCGCGGTCTGGGTGAGGGTGAACTTGCCGTCGAGGTGGGCATCTGGCCGTCGCGAATCATGAAGGCGGCGGCCGACATCGAGGCCAGTCCGGCGCCGACGAGCCATGCCGTCTTGTCATCGACTCCGGCGGGTTTGCGGGGGCGGGCGAAGGCTTCGTAGTTTCCGTTGCTGTAGTACATGGGCGCTCCTCGGTCGTGGCGGATCGGACGGTAGCGAGATCCGGTGCTCCGCTGCCCGGGTTCATCGCCAGCTTGTGCGTGACGCGAGATATTGACGAGTCCTGTTGTGTCGCGCCACAAGTGAGGATTAGACGTATTTGTAGAAACCCTCGCCCGATTCCAGGCCGAGCTTGCCCTTGTCGATGTAGTTCTCCTTGAGCCAGGCGGCGAGCTTGCGTTCCTCCTCGTCGCCGTGGCTCATGATGTTGTAGCCGGTGCGCATCCCGACGACGTCCCAGATCTGGCACGGCCCGGCCGGCGCGCCGGTGCCGATCCGCCAGGTGTTGTCCACATCGCCGGGGTCGGCGTAGCCGCCGGCGACCAGTTCCATTCCCGCGCGCAGGAACGGGACCAGCAGCGAGTTCAGCACGTAGCCGGCCTTCTCCTTGTGCAGTTCGATCGGCACCATGCCGATGGCGCGGGCGAATTCGACGACTTCGGCGTACACCTTCGGGTCGGTGTCGGGGTGGCCCATCACCTCGGCGGTGTTGTGCAGCCAGATCATGTTGGCGAAGTGCAGGTTCAGGAACCGGTCCGGCCGGCCGGTGTATGTGACCAGATCACTCGGGAGCAGGGTGGAGGAGTTGCTGGCGAAGATGGTCTTCGCTGGCGCGATGTCCGCCAGCTTCTGGTAGGTCTCCTGCTTGAGCGCCAGGATCTCCGGGATCGCCTCGATCACCAGGTCGGCGTCGGCGACGGCCGCGGCCAGATCGGTGGTCAGAGTGAGTCGGTCCAGCGCGGCCCGGGTGTTGTGCTCGTCCGCGCCGTCGACGTTCTTGACGTAGTTGGCCGCCAGCCGTTCGAAACGCCCGCGGGCGGCGACCAGCGCGTCGTTGTTGATGTCGTAGGCGGTGACCGGGAACCTCTTGTACGCGGCTTGGAAGGCGATCTGGGCGCCGAGCACCCCGCAGCCCATGACGGTGACGTTGCGGATCTCGGTGGCCATGGCGCTCCCTGAACGGTCGATGACAGGTGTCGAGCCGAACCCTAATGACCTGCCGTGGCAGGAGGGGGTTGTTGATCAAACCGAGGTGTTGATTGCGTGATGTCGGTCTCGGTACCTAAGATTGTCTCAGGTTGATCTCAGCGGATTCGCAGCCATTTGGGTGCGGGTCGGGGGACATAAAATGGGGGGATATCCCGATGGCGATGAAACGTACCTTGACCAGCGGTGTTGCCGCTGTTGGCGCGGCGGGTCTGGTTGCTGCTGGCACAGCGCTGACCCAGACGCCGAACTCCGATGCCGTCGTGCCGATGGCCAGTGTGTCGGCCGACTACCAGCTGACGGGCATTCAGGACATCGATCCGCTGCAGGCGCTGACCATCTTCTCCACGTTCGGTTCTCACAGCGGGCAGTACACCGATCCCGATTCGATGCCCTACGACGACAGGCTGAATTGGGACGTGTTCAAGGGCGCGGACGGTGAGATCTACACCACGCGCAACAAGGCTGAAACTGTGGGTGGAGGCGTCGCAGCGGAGTACACGAACAGCGCCAGCGGTCCGTGGGGCGCGGCGTACTACTTGGTCGATCATGCCCTCGGAGATGTCCTCGGGAAGGATTTCGTCGTCGATGACTACTTCTTCACTACGGGTCCCAGCACCACGACGCTGAGAGCGCTCTTGTACCAGGTCGCCGAATGGACCACCGGGTCCGAGGACATCGGCCCGCTAAAGGATCTCCTCGACGTCATTGACAGTCCCATCGAGGGCTTGATCGGGCTCATCGGAGGCCAGACTCTGGGGGATGAGGGGACGGCGCTCTTGTGGGAGGGCCTGACCAATCCCATCATGTTGGTGGTTGGGCTTCTCACCGATCAATTGGGCAGTGGAGGACTGGGAGACATCCTGGGCGGCGGAGGTCTGTTCGGAGGCCTTCTGGGTGGCGACGAGAGTGAGGAGCCTGCACCTGCCGGCGCGCGGTTTGTCCATCAGGAGACCACTGTGGTCCAACAGCAGGAGGCCGGAACGTTCACGGCCGCCGTTGTTCAGGACAACGAAACGACTAAGGGTCTCACCGATACCAAGGACGACCAGAAGAAGTCTGCTCCGCTCGCCAAGCTGCGAGACGAACTATCAAGCAAGTCGAAGTTTGCTGAGAAGCTGATCGGCGCCGACAAGGACAGCAGCCTTAGCAAGCGGATGGTTGAACTTGGCAAGATCGGGGACCAGCTGTCCGAAGGCAACGTCGTCGGCGCCGCCGAAGAAAGCGGCAAGTTCGTGACCAAGAGGGTCGAGCGTCTCGGCAAGGACATCAGGAACGGCATCGACAAGGTCGCCACCGCAGTAAAGAACCTCGCCGGTGGTCGCGACAACGGCAGCGACAGCGGGGATACGAAGAAGAAGCCCGCTGAATAGCAGTAGTTCAACGCAGTCCCACGAAACCGGGACAACGCCTAAGTGCGTTGTCCCGGTTTTGTATTCGTGGCGACGGCGCGGCAGGGCTGAGGCCCAATCGCTGAAGGCACGTTGACGGCTCTTAATCAGCCGGAATGGCCAGCGGCCTGCGCTTCTTGCGCTTGATGTGAATCCCGCCCCACAGCGCGAAGCAGCGCACCGTCACGACCGGGGCGCCCGAGGCGCCGGAACCGCTGGCGGCGTCCTCGATATTGCCCATCAGCTTGGTGCCCTCGACCACGACGTTGATCTCCGGCGGGGCCAGGATAGACTGAATGCCCATGATCGAGTACGCCTTGATCTCCACTTCCGAGGAGGTGAAATCGGCGTAGCGCAGATCCACCACCCCGTTGCCCCACAGCGCGATCAGTGTCAGCTTGCGCGGGACGTTCCAGCGCCCGCGGCGCTCGAAGCTGCTCAGGATCCCCAACACCAACGATTTGGGCAGCGCCCGGCAGGCGCCGCGCGGGGTGGTGGCGATGCCGGGTAGGTCCGAGGCCAACCGATCCAGCTCGTGATACGTCTTCGCCGAGTAGGCGCGGGCCAGCCGCGACTCGTACTCATTGAGGTCCAACCGGCCCTGGGCGGCGGCGTCGGTCAGCAACTGCGCGACCTGGATCCGGTCGGTGTTGTCCGCGCGCGACAACGCGTCCCTGGGAGCTGGAGAAGACATCACCATCGAGCCTACGACGAACCGGCCGCAACCTCCTAGTCAGCATCGATAGGTGAGGCCGGGTCGTGACCTCAATCCGCCGGAGCAGCCCAACTGGGCGGGCGCTTCTGCAGAAACGCCAGCATCCCCTCGTGCGCTTCGGCGGTGGTGAACAACCGCGCCGAAGTGGCGGCCAGCGCCTCGGCGTCGCGGTCGAAGCTGGCCAGGATCGCCGCCGTCGTGAGCTTCTTGGACTCCGCCAATCCCTGCGGAGAACCCTTGCTCAGATCGGCCACCAGGTCGATCAGCGCGGAGTCCAAATCCTCGCCGGTCTCGGCGGCCAGGGTGATCAACCCGATCTCCTGGGCCGTCGCGGCGGTGAACGTCTCCCCGGTCAGGAAGTACCGCCCGGCCGACCGTGCGGTCATTTTCGGCAGCAGCGTCAGCGAGATGATCGCCGGCGCCACCCCGATCCGCGCCTCGGTCAGCGCGAACGTCGACCGCGGACCGGCCAGCACCAGATCGCACGCGCCGACCAGACCCATCCCACCGGCGCGCACGTGCCCGTCGATCACCCCGATCACCGGTAACGGGCACGCCACCAGCGCCCGCAGCAGCCCGGCCATCTCCAGGGCGCGGGCGGAGGCCATCTCCTCCGGCGAGCCGCCGGAGGCCTCCGACAGATCCGCTCCGGCGCAGAAGGTGCCGCCGGTGTGGGACAGCACCACCAGCCGCACGTCCGGGTCGGCGACGGCGTCGCGCAGCCCCTGGTGCAATTCGGCCACCAGACGGGTGGACAGCGCATTGCGGTTGTGCGGGGAGTTCAGCGTCAGCCGCGCCGCCCGGCCCTCGACGCGGTACTCGACGAGTGGATCCGACATCAGTACGACCGGGGCAGACCCAGCGAGGTCTGAGCGACGAAGTTAAGGATCATCTCGCGGCTGACCGGCGCGATTCGCGCCAGCCGGGACGCGGTCAGCACCGAGGCGATGCCGTACTCCTTGGTCAGGCCGTTGCCACCGAGGCTCTGCACGGCCTGGTCCACCGCCCGCACCGACGCCTCACCGGCGGCGTACTTCGCCATGTTCGCCGCCTCGGCGGCGCCCCAGTCATTGCCCGCGTCGTACAGCGTGGCGGCCTTCTGCATCATCAGCTTGGCCATCTCGATCTCGACGTGGATGGCGGCCAGTGGATGCGACAGGCCCTGATGCGAGCCGATCGGCGTCTTCCACACCTGTCGGGTCTTCATGTAGTCCGCCGCCTTGCCGATCGCGAAACGGCCCATGCCGACCGCGCTGGCCGAACCCATGATCCGCTCCGGGTTCAACCCGGCGAACAGCTGCGCGATCGCGGCGTCCTCGGCGCCCACCAGCGCGTCGGCCGGCAACCGCACATCGTCGAAGAACAACTGGAACTGCGACTCCGGGCTGACGATCTCCATGTCGATCTTGGTCCAGCTCATACCGGGGGTGTCGATGGGGACGACGAACAGCGCGGGCTTGAGGTTCCCGGTCTTGGCTTCCTCGGTGCGCCCCACCACCAGAATCGCCTGCGCCTGATCGACGCCGGAGATGAACACCTTCTGGCCGTTGAGGATCCAGTCGCTGCCGTCGCGGCGCGCGGTGGTGGTGATCTTGTGCGAGTTGGAGCCGGCGTCGGGCTCGGTGATGGCGAACGCCATGGTGATCGAGCCGTCGGCGATGCCGGGAATCCAGCGCTTCTTCTGATCGTCGGTGCCGAACTTCGAGATGATGGTGCCGTTGATGGCGGGGGAGACCACCATCATCAGCAGCGCGCAGCCGGCCGCCGACATTTCTTCCATCACCATGGCCAGCTCGTACATGCCGGCGCCGCCGCCGCCGTACTCCTCGGGCAGGTTCACCCCGATGAAGCCCAGCTTGCCGGCTTCGTTCCACAGTTCGGTGGTGTGCTCGCCCGCGCGGGCCTTCTCCAGGTAGTACTCGGGGCCGAAGCTGGCGGCGAAGTCCGCGACCGCCTTGCGCAATTCGCGGCGGTCTTCGCTCTCGATGAATCCGGTGTCGGTCATGGGCTGTGCTCCTCGGTTGGGGTTCGGGTCAGTTGTCTGCGGGGTCGGCGACGAGCGCCAGAACGGCGCCGACGTCGACCTGCTGTCCTGCGGTCACATTGAGTTCGGCCAGCACACCGTCGTTCGGCGCGGACAGGGTGTGCTCCATCTTCATCGCCTCCAGCCACAGCAGCGGCTGCCCGGCGGTGACGGTGTCGCCGACCTCGGCGCCGACGCGGATCACCAGGCCGGGCATCGGGGCGACCAGTGAACCCTTGGCCAGCTGCGAACCGGGTTCGACGAACCTGGGCACGCGAGCGAACTCCACACCGCCGCATGGTGAGTCGACGAACACCGCGTCGCCGTGGCGGGCCACGTCATAACTCGTCTCGCGGGCCCCGTCGGCCAACACCACCCGGTCCGGGGTCGAGGACACCACCCGCAGGTCCTCGTCATCGGGCAACACGATCTCGGTGCGGGTGTAGCGGTAGGCCACCGTGATGTCCTCGGCGTCCTCGTCGACGCCGGCCAAGCGGAAGGCCTTGCGCTGGTCGGTGGAGACCACGTTGCGCCACCCGGCCCGGATCCCGGGCACCGCCCTGGCGGTCGCGCGGTTGTGCTCGACTTCGGCGATGGTGGCGGCCACCGCCGCGGCCCGGATCACCCGGTCGTCGGTCAGCGGCGACGCCAGCCCGGCCAGTCCGTGCGTGTCGAAGAACGCGGTGTCGGTCGCGCCGGCGATGAACGCCGGGTGGCGCAGCACGTTCACCAGCAGGTCGCGGTTGGTCCGCACGCCATGCAGTCGGGTGCGTGCCAGCGCGTCGGCCAGCAGCGCCGCCGCCGCCCGGCGGGTGGGGGCATACGAGATGACCTTGGCCAGCATCGGGTCGTAGTGGATGGAGACCTCGGAGCCACTGACGATGCCGGTGTCCAGCCGCACCTCGGTGCGGCCGGTGTTCTCGAACTCCGTTGTGGCCGTGGGGACCTGGAAGTCCAGCACGGACCCAGCCTGCGGCTGCCAGTTGCGGGACGGGTCCTCGGCGTAGAGCCGCGCTTCGATGGAGTGACCGCGCGCGGCCGGCGGCTCGGCCGGCAGTGCGGCGCCCTCGGCGACCTGGAGCTGCAGTTCCACCAGATCCAGCCCAGTGGTGGCCTCGGTGACCGGATGCTCCACCTGCAGGCGGGTGTTCATCTCCAGGAAGAAGAAGTCGCCGTTGTCGTCGGCGAGGAATTCCACGGTGCCCGCGCCGGTGTAGCCGATGGCGGCCGCCGCCAACCGGGCGGCGGTGAACAACCGCTCCCGCATTCCGTCGACGCGTTGCACCAGCGGCGCGGGTGCTTCCTCGATGATCTTCTGGTGCCGACGCTGGATGGAGCATTCTCGTTCTCCGACGGCCCAGACGGTGCCGTGCGCGTCGGCCATCACCTGCACCTCAATGTGGTGCCCGGTGGGCAGGTAGCGCTCGC
Organism: Mycolicibacterium brumae; assembly: GCF_025215495.1. Lineage (NCBI taxonomy): Bacteria > Bacillati > Actinomycetota > Actinomycetes > Mycobacteriales > Mycobacteriaceae > Mycobacterium > Mycolicibacterium brumae. Next base: position 668,666 of record NZ_CP104302.1, read on the forward strand.
AGAACACCGTCGGGTCCCCGAACGCGGAGGCGGCCTCCCGGCCGGCGGCGGCCACCTCGTCGGCCAGCGCGGCCAACTCGGTGACCACCCGCATGCCGCGGCCGCCGCCGCCGGCGGAGGCCTTCACCAGCACCGGCAGTTCCGCGTCGGTGACGCCTGCCGGGTCGAGTTCGGCGAGCACCGGAACCCCGGCCTCGGCCATCATCTTCTTGGATTCGATCTTGGAGCCCATCGCGGTCACCGCGGCGACCGGCGGGCCGATCCACACCAAGCCCGCGGCCTGCACGGCGCCCGCGAAATCGGCGTTCTCGGAAAGGAATCCGTAGCCGGGGTGGATGGCGTCCGCGCCGGAGGCCTGGGCGGCGGCCAGGATGGCGTCGATGTCCAGGTACCCGCGAACGTCATCGAGCCGGACCCGGGTGTCGGCCTCGGCGACGTGCGGAGCGCCTGCGTCGGGGTCGGTGTACACCGCGACGGTGCCGATGCCGAGCTTTCGGCAGGTGTGGAACACCCGGCGGGCGATCTCGCCGCGGTTGGCGACCAGGACCTTGGTGATGGGGGTGTGCGTCATGTCCCTACTCACATCCGGAAGACGCCGAAGTTCGACGTCCCCTCGATCTTGTTGTTGGCGATGGCGGACAGGCACATCCCGAGCACCGTGCGGGTGTCGCGGGGGTCGATGACGCCGTCGTCGTAGAGCCGTCCGGACAGGAACATCGGCACCGACTCGGCTTCGATCTGCGCTTCGACCATGGCGGCCAGCGCGGCGGCGCCGTCCTCGTCGAAGGCCTGTCCGCGGGATTCGGCGGCGGCCCGGCTGACGATGGTCAGCACACCGGCCAGCTGCGCGCCGCCCATCACCGCCGACTTGGCCGACGGCCAGGCGAACAGGAACCGCGGGTCGTAGGCCCGGCCGCACATGCCGTAGTGCCCGGCCCCGTAGGACGCCCCGATCAGCATCGAGATGTGCGGGACCTTCGAGTTGGAGACGGCGTTGATCATCATCGAGCCGTGCTTGATCATCCCGCCTTCCTCGTACTCGCGGCCCACCATGTAGCCGGTGGTGTTGTGCAGGAACAGCAGTGGCGTGTTGGAGCGGTTGGCCAGCTGGATGAACTGGGTGGCCTTCTGGGACTCCTCGGAGAACAGCACGCCGCGGGCGTTGGCCAGAATCCCCAGCGGGTAGCCGTGCACGTTGGCCCAGCCGGTGACCAGCGAGCTGCCGTAGACCGGCTTGAACTCGTCGAAGTCCGAATCGTCGACCACGCGGGCGATCACCTCGCGGGGATCGAATGGGATCTTCAGATCCGCCGGCACGATCCCGATCAATTCCTCTGCGCTGTACCGTGGTTCGGCATACGGCTGGGGCGCGGGCCCCTGCTTCTGCCAGTTCAGCCGCTTGACGATGTTTCGCCCGATCCGGATGGCGTCGAGTTCGTCGACGGCCAGGTAATCGGCCAGGCCGGAGATGCGGGCGTGCATCTCGGCGCCGCCGAGGGACTCATCGTCGGACTCCTCCCCGGTGGCCATCTTCACCAGCGGCGGGCCGGCAAGGAACACCTTGGAGCGTTCCTTGATCATCACCACGTAGTCGCTCATCCCGGGGATGTAGGCGCCACCGGCGGTGGAGTTGCCGAAAACCAGTGACACCGTGGGGATTCCGGCCGCCGACGCCTGCGTCAGATTCTTGAACATCGCGCCACCCGGGATGAAGATCTCCTTCTGGGTGGGCAGGTCGGCGCCGCCGGACTCCACCAGCGAGATCACCGGCAGCCGGTTCTGCATCGCGATGTCGTTGACCCGCATGGATTTGCGCAGCGTCCACGGGTTGGAGGCGCCGCCCTTGACGGTTGGGTCATTGGCGACGATGAGGCACTCCACGCCCTCGATCACGCCGATTCCGGTGACGATGGACGCGCCAACCAGGAAGTCCGAGCCGTAGCCGGCCAGCGAGCACAGCTCCAGGAACGGCGAATCCTCGTCGATGAGGGCCTCGACGCGTTCCCGCGCGGTCATCTTGCCGCGCTTGCGGTGCCGGTCCACGTACTTCTCGCCGCCACCGGCCAGCGCCTTGCCGAGTTCGACGTCCAGGTCGGCGAGTTTGGACTCGGCGGCCGCAGCTGCGTCCCGGTAGGCCTCCGAGGAGGTGTCCAGGGTGGATTTGAGGGTGGTCATCTTGCCTTCCGATGAATTCGGGTGCTGATCAGCTCTGGTAGCCGCGGACCTTGGCGGCCAGTCCGGTGAGGATTTCGGTGGTGCCGCCGCCGATGCCGATGATGCGCATGTCCCGGAACTGTCGCTCCACCTCGGATTCGCGCATGTAACCCATGCCGCCGAAGAGCTGGACGGCCTGATTGGCCACCCATTCGCCGGCCTCCACCGCGGTGTTCTTGGCGAAGCAGACCTCGGCGATCAGATCGGTCTCGCCGGCGAGTTGGCGCTCCACCACGTTGCGGGAGTACACCCGGGCCACGTCGATCCGGCGGTCCATCTCGGTCAGCGTGTTCTGCACGGCCTGTCGGGAGATCAGCGGCCGGCCGAAGGTTTCCCGGTCCCGGCACCACGCCAGGGTGAGTTCCAGGCAGCGCTGCGCGCTCGAATACGCCTGCGCGGCAAGGCCGATGCGTTCGGAGACGAACGCCGCGGCGATCTGGAAGAAGCCGCTGTTCTCGGCCCCGACCAGGTTGGTCACCGGCACCCGCACGTCGGTGTAGGACAGCTCGGCGGTGTCACTGGAGAGCCAGCCCATCTTGTCCAGCTTGCGGGTGACCTCGAAGCCGGGCGTGCCCTTCTCCATCACGATGAGCGACACCCCTCCCGCGCCGGGCCCGCCGGTGCGCGCGGCGGTGACGACGTAATCCCCGCGCACCGCCGAGGTGATGAACGTCTTGGCCCCGTTGAGCACGTAATGGTCGCCGTCGCGGTCGGCGCGGGTCGTCAGATGCCCCACATCGGAGCCGCCGCCGGGTTCGGTGATGGCCAGCGACCCGATCAGTTCGCCGCGCAATGTGGGGGCCGCGAAGCGCTCGATGAGGTCCTGGTTGCCCGAGGCGATGATGTGCGGGACGGAGATTCCGCAGGTGAACAGCGAGGCGAAAACCCCACCGGGAACACCACTTTCGTGCATCGCCTCGCAGACCACCACAGCATCGGCGCTGTCACCGCCGCTGCCGCCGACCGATTCGGGGAACTGCACGCCCAGCAGGCCGAGCTCACCGGCCTTGCGGGACAGCTCACGCGGCAGTTCGCCGCTTTTCTCCCAGGCTTCGACGTGCGGCAGGATCTCGCTTTCGGCGAAGTCTCGGACGGTGGCGCGCAACGCCAGTCGCTCGGGGGTGTTCCAGATGCTCACGGGATGAGTTCCTCCGGGATCTCGAGATAGCGGGCGCGCAGCCATTCGGCCAGGCCCTTGGCCTGCGGATCGAAGCGGGCGTTGTAGGAGACGCCCTGGCCGAGAATGTCTTCGATGACGAAGTTGACTGCCCGCAGGTTGGGCAGCAGGTGCCGGGTGACGTCGAGATCGGCTGTCTCCGGCAGCAATTCGCGCAGCCTATCCACGGTCAGGGTGTGCGCGAGCCAGCGCCACTGCGCGTCGGTGCGCACCCACAGGCCGATATTGGCGGACCCGCCTTTGTCGCCGCTGCGGCCGCCGGCGATCAGCCCGAGGGGCACGCGGCGGGTGCGAGCCAGGGTGTCGGCCGGCAGTGGTTCCGGCAGGGCCGGATCTTCGGCGGGGGCCAGCGGGAGAGTTTCGGTGGCCGGCGGAATGTTCACCCGGGCGCCGTCGGCGTGTACGGCGACGTGCGGGACCTCGGCGGCGTCGACGTAGCCGGCGGTGTAGACCCCGTAGACCTGGCCGTCCCCGGGGGGCGCGGTCACATTGAAGCCCGGGTAGCTGGCGAGCGCGAGTTCGATGCCGGCGGCGGTGAACGCGCGGCCGACCTTGGCCGGGTCGGCGTCGCGGGCCACGCAGTGCAGCAGCGCACTGGCGGTCTCCTCGGTCTCGGCGTCGACGTGGTCGGTGCGGGCCAGCGTCCACTCCAGTTCGGCGGGCCGCACTGTGATCGCGGCCTCCAGCTGACGCTGCAGCAAAGCGGCCTTGGCCTCGATGTCCAGACCGGTCAGCACGAAGGTCACTGAATTGCGGAACCCGCCGATGGCGTTCAGCGACACCTTGAGCGTTGGCGGGGGGGCCTCGCCCACCGGGCCGCTGATCAGCACCCGGTCCGGGCCGTCGTCGCTCAAGGAGATGCTGTCCACGCGGGCGGTGACATCGGGGTTCGCGTAGCGGGCCCCGGTGATCTCGTAGAGCAACTGCGCGGTGACGGTGTCGACGCTGACAAGCCCACCGGTGCCGTCGTGCTTGGTGATCACCGAGGAGCCGTCGTCGCGGATCTCGGCGATGGGGAAGCCGGGGTGCAGCAGATCCGGGACCTCGCGGAAGAACGCGAAGTTGCCGCCGGTGGCCTGGGTGCCGCATTCGATGACGTGCCCGGCGAGCACCGCGCCGGCCAACCGGTCATAGTCGGTCGGCGACCAGCCGAAGGTGGCGGCAGCCGGCCCGACGATCACCGAGGCGTCGGTGACTCGGCCGGTGACCACCACCTCGGCGCCGTTGTTGAGGCAGTCCACGATTCCCCAGGCGCCCAGATAGGCGTTGGCGGTCAGCGGGGCGCCCAGGCCGAGGTCGGCGGCCCTGGGCAGCAGGTCGTCGCCCTCGACGTGGGCGACGTTGACGTCCAGGCCCAACTTCGATGTGAGCTCACGGATCGCGGTGGCCAGCCCGGCCGGGTTGAGCCCCCCGGCGTTGGCGACGATGCGCACGCCCTTGTCCTGGGCCAGGCCGAGGCAGTCCTCCAGTTGGCGCAGGAACGTCTTGGCGTATCCGCGGGCGGGGTCCTTCATCCGGTCCCGGCCCAGGATCAGCATGGTCAGCTCGGCGAGGTAGTCGCCGGTGAGAAAGTCCAGCTCACCGCCGGTGAGCATCTCCCGCATGGCGGCCAGTCGATCGCCGTAGAAACCCGAACAGTTCCCGATACGCACCGCAGCGGTCACGCAAGCTCCCGTCGTCAGAAGGCCAACCGCCACGAACCTACCAACCGACCGGTTAATTGGGAACGCCGGTACCGGGTAGCGTTTCGCGCGGGCCGCGTTTTGGCGGACGCCGTGCCCACCGGTTATTCTTTTCGACAACTGTCGCCGTTGGCGTGCGTTCATCCCGCCCGACGGATTCACCGATCAAGGAGTTGCACGTCATGGCTGTGCCCAAGCGCCGGATGTCTCGCGCGAACACCCGTTCCCGTCGCGCGCAGTGGAAGGCCGAGGCCCCTGGCCTGGTCACCGTGACCGTCGCCGGCCGCCAGCACAAGGTGCCGCGCCGGTTGCAGAAGGCCGTCCGCCTCGGCCTGATTGACCTCGACAAGCGCTGACGCTCCCCTGACCTGTGGGAGTTCCCGGCGCGCCTCTCAGTGCGCTCTCAGGTCGTGCGATAACACTGGTCGCCGTGCGAATTCTTGTCGTTGACGACGACCGAGCGGTCCGTGAGTCCCTACGTCGATCCCTGTCCTTCAACGGCTATTCGGTCTCGCTGGCCGAAGACGGCCAGGAGGCGCTGGAGGCCATCACCGCGGAGCGGCCCGACGCCGTCGTGCTGGATGTGATGATGCCCCGGCTGGACGGCCTCGAGGTCTGCCGCCGACTCCGCAGCACCGGTGACGATCTGCCGATCCTGGTGCTGACCGCGCGGGATTCGGTGTCCGAGCGGGTCGCCGGCCTGGACGCCGGCGCCGACGACTATCTGCCCAAGCCCTTCGCGCTGGAAGAACTTCTGGCGCGGATGCGGGCGCTGCTGCGGCGCACCACCGCCACCGACACCGGCGACAACGCCGCGATGTCCTTCGGCGATCTGACTCTGGACCCGGTGACCCGCGAGGTCACCCGCGGGGAGCGCCAGATCAGCCTGACCCGCACCGAGTTCGCGCTGCTGGAGATGCTGATCGCGAACCCGCGCCGGGTGCTGACCCGGAGCCGCATCCTGGAGGAGGTGTGGGGCTTCGATTTCCCCACGTCGGGAAATGCGTTGGAGGTCTACGTCGGCTATCTTCGCCGGAAGACCGAAGCGGAGGGGGAGCCGCGATTGATTCACACGGTGCGCGGGGTGGGTTACGTGCTGCGTGAAACTCCGCCGTGAGCCCGCGGCTGCCGTGGCGGCGCGCCGAGCGTGAACAGGGCCCGCCCGCCGCTGCGTCGCTCTCATTGCGCTGGCGGGTGATGGCGCTGGCCATGTCGATGGTCGTCATGGCCTTCGTGCTGATCAGCCTGGCGGTTTACGCCGTGGTCGGCGCCGCGCTTTCCGACGACGTCAACGATCAGTTGCTCAGTCGGGCCCAATTGCTGATCGCGAGTGGGTCGTTGGCCGCCGATCCCGGCAAGGCCATCGAGGGCACCGCCTACTCCGACGTGAACGCCATGCTGATCAACCCCGGTCGTTCGGTCTACTCCACCAACCAGGAGGGTCAGACCCTGCCGATCGGGGAGCAGGAGAAGCGGGTCATCACCGGCGAGCTGTTCATGTCCCGGCGCACCGCCGGGAACCAGCGGGTGCTGGCGATCCATCTCAGCAACGGCAGCACGCTGCTGATCTCCAAGAGCCTCGCGCCCACCCAGGCGGTGATGAACCGGCTGCGCTGGGTGCTGCTCGGCGTGGGCGGCGTCGGGCTGGTGATCGCCGCCATCGCCGGTGGCGCGGTGACCCGAACCGGTCTCAAACCAGTCGGCCGGTTGACCCGGGCCGCCGAACGGGTCGCCCGCACCGACGACCTGCGCCCGATCCCGGTGTACGGCACCGACGAGCTGGCGCGGCTGACCTCGTCGTTCAACATGATGTTGCGCGCGCTGGCGGAGTCCCGGGAACGCCAGGCCCGGTTGGTCGCCGACGCCGGCCACGAACTGAAGACGCCGCTGACCTCGTTGCGCACCAATGTCGAGCTGCTGATGGCCGCTCACGCGCCCGGAGCCCCGCAGATCGCCGAATCCGACCTCGTCGAGCTGCGCGCGGACGTGATCGCCCAGATCGAGGAACTCTCCACCCTGGTCGGAGACCTGGTCGATCTCGCCCGCGACGACGCCGGCGGAGTGGTCAACGACACCGTCGACGTGCCGGAGCTGATCGACCGTTGCCTGGAGCGGATCCGCCGCCGCCGCAACGACGTCGAATTCGACGTCTCGGTCATTCCGTGGCAGATGTTCGGCGACTCCGCCGGGTTGTCCCGCGCGGTGCTGAACCTGCTGGACAACGCCGCCAAATGGAGCCCGCCCGGCGGGCGGGTCACCGTGGATCTGCACCGCTACGACGCGGCCAACGCCGAACTGGTGGTCGCCGACCGGGGCCCGGGCATTCCCGCGGACGAACGACGGCTGGTGTTCGAGCGGTTCTACCGATCGGACGCCGCGCGCGCGATGCCCGGCTCCGGCCTGGGCCTGGCGATCGTCAAACAGGTGGTGCTCAAACACGGCGGCGCGTTGCGCGTCGCCGAGACCTCGCCCGGCGCGAACGCGCCCGGCACCTCCTTCTACGTGCTGCTGCCCGGTGAGCCGGGCCTGCCGCCTGCGGAGGTCGACGAGTTCGACGTCGACCGCGACACGGTGATCTCGGCTACTGATGAGTGGATCGGGAACGCCCACAATGAGAAGCACGTTGAATCAGTGGCAAAACCACCGGGCGCGCCGAACGTCATCTCAGTCGACTCTAAGCAGTCGTCGGCAGATTGATCGGCAACGCCACACACGCGCTGCGCGCAGAGGATCGGGAGACCAGGACGATGACCCACGACCCGCGGTATTCCGCGCCCCAGACCCGCACCGGCGCGTCACCGATATACAACACCGGCGCGCACCAGCAGCCGGGCTACACCACGGGCGCCCAACAGCAGCCCGGCTACCAGACCGGCGCGCACCAGCGCCCCGGCTACGACTGGCGCTACGCCACCCAGCAGCCCGGTCAGCACACGCAACAGAGCGCGGCCTATGACCCGTACCGGCGTCAGCCCACACCCGCGCCGGCCCAGCCCGCGCCGAAGTCGCGCCGCGGCCGCACCGCCGGGCTGTGGGCCGGCGCGCTGGCCATCGCGATGGTTTCGGCCGGCATCGGCGGCGGCGTCGCCGTGCTGGCGACCCCGGACCAGGCCACCTCCATCAGCAACGCGGTGGCGCCGGATTCCCCGGGCGCGACGGAGACCCCGACGCAGCCCGCGGTGAGCCTGCCGGTCGGGTCCCGAGAGCAGGTCGCCGCCAAGGTGGTGCCCTCGGTGGTCAAGCTGCAGTCCAACTACGGCCGGGCCGAAGGGGAGGGGTCGGGTGTCATCCTGACCGCCGACGGCCTGATCCTCACCAACAACCACGTGGTCGCCGGCGACGGCGGCGCGGCCACCAGCGGTGATCCGGAACGGACGGTGGCCTTCGCCGACGGCCGCACCGCTCCCTTCACCATCGTGGGCGCCGACCCGGCCAGTGACATCGCGGTGGTCCGCGCCGACGGGGTCACCGACCTCACGCCGATCACCATCGGCCGTTCCGCCGACCTGCGGGTTGGTCAGGACGTGGTGGCCGTCGGTTCGCCGCTGGGCCTGGAGGGCACCGTGACCACCGGAATCGTCAGCGCGCTGAATCGCCCGGTGGCCGCCTCCGGGGACGCCAATAACCAGAACACCGTGCTCGACGCGATTCAGACCGACGCCGCGATCAACCCGGGTAACTCCGGTGGCGCGCTGGTCAACATGAATGGCGAGCTGGTCGGCATCAACTCGGCGATCGCCACCCTGGGCGCGTCTTCCCAGCAGGGCCAGGGTGGTTCGATCGGTCTGGGCTTCGCGATCCCGGTGGACCAGGCAAAGCGCATCGCCGACGAACTGATCGCCACCGGCAAGGCCACCCACGCCTCGCTGGGTGTGCAGGTCAGCCACGACCGCGCGGTCAGTGGCGCCAAGGTCATGGAAGTGGTCGCCGGCGGCGCCGCGGACAAGGCCGGCCTGCCGGCCGGGGTGATCATCACCAAGCTCGACGACCGCACCATCACCACTTCGGACGCGCTGGTGGCGGCGGTGCGCTCCCGGGCGCCCGGGGACGAGGTCACACTGACCTACTCCGAACCGGGTGGCCAGCCGCAGACCCTGAAGGTCACTCTCGGGCAGACGCAGAAATGACCACGCTGGGCAATGTGACGACCGTGTCGGTGGACCCATATACGGTGGCACCCATGGAACAGCCCACGAGCGTTGTCGGACGGGCCCTGGTGGTCGTCGTCGACGACCGCACCGCCCATGGCGAAGAAGACCACAGCGGCCCCTTGGTCACCGAACTGCTCACCGAAGCCGGGTTCGTCGTCGACGGTGTGCTGGTGGTCTCCGCGGACGAGGTGGAGATCCGCAATGCCCTCAACACCGCGGTGATCGGCGGTGTCGATCTGGTGGTGTCGGTCGGCGGCACCGGTGTCACGCCGCGTGATGTCACCCCGGAGGCCACCAGCGAACTGCTGGATCTGGAGTTGCTGGGCATCGCCGAGGCGCTGCGCGCCTCCGGCTTGGCGGCCGGCATCCACGATGCGGCGTTGTCCCGCGGGCTGGCCGGGATTTCCGGTTCGACGCTGGTGGTGAACCTGCCCGGTTCGCGGCCGGCGGTGCGGGACGGGATGGCGACGCTCAACCCGCTCGCCGCCGCGGTGATCGTCCAGCTGTCGACGCTCGAGATCTGAACGCTCGGTGAAACCGGCGGGACACGGATATGTCGGTTTACGCATGTGAAAGCGCTGAACACAGCCCGGCGTACGGTGTCCGAAGGATTCCTGTCCTGACCCAGAATCCCGCAGCAGATGTGATCTTGATCACATTTAGGATGGGTGTGTGATGGGTGGCTCCCGGCCGGATCCGGCGCTAGTTAACAAGATCTTCGGCTCCGACAGTCCCCGCGAATCCTCCGATGAGCGTGATGCGGACGCGTCCAGGCAGCGATCGGACCGTGATCAATGGATCCAGGACAACCGGCCGCCGCACCATAACTGATCAGTAACCAGTGTTTCTGCTGGGACTGTGCTGGAGATTTGCTCACCAACATTTTTCCGACGACTCGCGCGACGCGACCGGCCGTGGGCGCACCCAGGTCGGACACTTCGCCGTGGTGGCGGCGACTCCTCACCACGGTCAGCAAACTTCTCGGCACGGCAGACATAAGTTGTGATTTGTCCCGTACGCGTTGCCGGGTCGAATGGCCCCCGTTATGTTCCTTTCGACATCGACGATGAGGTCAAGTACGAGCGTCCCATCGGGAATCGCCAAAAGGCCGCTCAGGTGCGGTGAGTGCGTCAATATTGACCCCACTCACACACCACCCACCGACCGGTGAGCCACATCCGGATCACCGCCGACAGACGGAGCGAACGCGAGATGAAGGTGCTAGCGCGGATTTTCCTCACGATGGCGCTGGCCATCGGCGCGTTGTTTGTGGGTACGGGCACGGCCTCGGCGGGTTTGGACAACTCCAACACCCTCGTCGACGGCAAGGGCCGGACCATGGTGATTGAGCAGTGGGACACCTTCCTCAACGGTGTGTTCCCGCTGGACCGCAACCGGCTGACCCGTGAGTGGTTCCACTCCGGTCGCGCGGTGTTCGACGTCCAGGGCGAGGGCGCCGAGGACTTCGAGGGTGTGCTGGAACTGGGTTACCAGGTCGGCTTCCCCTGGTCACTCGGTGTGGGCATCAACTTCAGCTACACCACCCCGAACATCGCGTTCGACGGCTGGGGAGTTAATCCCGATGAGGACGGCGTTATCACCGGCACCGGGCTGGCGAACAGCATTGTGACCCCCCCGTTGCTTCCCGGTGTGTCGATCTCGGCTGACCTGGGCAACGGCCCGGGCATCCAGGAGGTCGCCACCTTCTCCGTCGACATCGCCGGCCCGCACGGCGCGGTGGCCGTCTCCAACGCGCACGGCACGGTGACCGGCGCCGCCGGCGGTGTGCTGCTGCGCCCATTCGCCCGTCTCATCTCCAACGATGGTGACTCGGTGACCACCTACGGCGAGCCCTGGAACATGAACTGATCTCTCACGTCAAAGAGCGGCGGCGGTGTCGAATTCGACACCGCCGCCGCTCTTTTGTGAATGACCTGAAGATCCCATTCTCCGCCGAGCCAGGGCAGTGAAGGTAGGTTAGCCTGCGTTGACGGGCCGCTCACGCATGGAGAAGGATGGATGAGCCTCGCGCGGATTTTCCTCACGATGGCGCTGGCCATCGGCGCGTTGTTTGTGGGTACGGGCACGGCCTCGGCGGGTTTGGACAACTCCAACACCCTCGTCGACGGCAAGGGCCGGACCATGGTGATTGAGCAGTGGGACACCTTCCTCAACGGTGTGTTCCCGCTGGACCGCAACCGGCTGACCCGTGAGTGGTTCCACTCCGGTCGCGCGGTGTTCGACGTCCAGGGCGAGGGCGCTGAGGACTTCGAGGGTGTGCTGGAACTGGGTTACCAGGTCGGCTTCCCCTGGTCACTCGGTGTGGGCATCAACTTCTCCTACACCACCCCGAACATCGCGTTCGACGGCTGGGGAGTTGATCCCGATGAGGACGGCGTTATCACCGGCACCGGGCTGGCGAACAGCATTGTGACCCCCCCGTTGCTTCCCGGTGTGTCGATCTCGGCTGACCTGGGCAACGGCCCCGGCATCCAGGAGATCGCCACCTTCTCCGTCGATATCGCCGGCCCGCACGGCGCGGTGGCCGTCTCCAACGCGCACGGCACGGTGACCGGCGCCGCCGGCGGTGTGCTGCTTCGTCCGTACGCCCGTCTCATCTCCAACGATGGTGACTCGGTGACCACCTACGGCGAGCCCTGGAACATGAACTGATCTCGCTCTGTGTGTCCCGACTAGCGCGCGCCCTGGGAGATCAGCTCGCCGTTGAGCGCGGCGGACGCGAGCGCGACATCGTCACGGTCTGCCTGCGTCGATGGATCGATGATGTCGTCGGTGGTGATCTGCAGCACCCGCCCGGTCGGAATGTCGAAGAACAACCCGAGAACGTCGCGGCCGGCCCCGCCGTCGTTGACGGCGCGGTGGGTGCGCAGCGTGTGCGCCTGCAGCGCCACATTCACCATGGCCAGCTGGTCGATGATGCCGAAGCCCCGGGCTGCCGCGGCCTGCGCAACAGGGTGCCCGGCCAGCAGCGCGTCCCGAGAGGGCTTGGCGTACTCGATCCAGTCCATCACCGCCGATGCGCCGCCGCCGCCGGTGTGCTCGCCGCCGCCGTGCCAAAGCGCGTGCATCGCGCCGCAGCCGGAGTGCCCGCACACGATCAGGGTGTCGACACCCAACTCGCCGATCGCGAACTCCAGGGCCGCCTCCACCGACGGGTCGGAGCCCTCCCGTGGCACGAGGTTGCCGACATTGCGGATGGTGAACAGGTCACCGGGGCCGGTGCCGGTGATGAGGTTCGGCACCACCCGGGAATCCGCGCAGGTCAGGAAGACGGCGTGCGGGTCCTGGCCGCCGCTGAGCTTGTCCAGGTGCGGCCGCAAGGCGGAGGCGTGCTTGCGGTGGTAGCGGTCGATGCCGGACAACACCAGATCCGTGCCGCTTTTCCCGTCCCCGTTGCACTGCTTGGCGTTGTCGGCCAGCGGCGCCAGCTCACGCGCCAGCGCGACATTGGTGTGCCGGCGTGGGGGAGCGGTGGCCGCGGCTTCCAGCACCGCCGCGCCGAGCTCGTCGACGTGCACCACACCGCCGCCGGCCTGGTACTGCCGCCGCCAGTCGTTGATGACCTCGAACGCGGCGTGGTCGATGAAGTCGACGGTGATCTCCACGTTGACCTCGGCGCCCGGCGGGATGGAGGCCAGGGTCCGGGTGAGCCGCGGCAGCGAAAGGAAGCTCGCCGCGCCTTCGACGACGACCTGCCAGCGCCCGTCACCGAGCTCCTCGGCCTGCACCGAGGCGCGCACCGCACGCCACACCACCAGCGCGATCGCGACCAGCAGGCCCAGCGCCACGCCTTCGAGCAGGTTGATGAAGAGCACGCCCGCGACGGTCACCAGGTAGACCACCAGGTCACCGGTCTTGTGGGCGAGCCGAACGTGGGCCATCTTGACCAGCTGAATGCCGATCACGATGAGCAACCCGGCCAGTGCGGCACGCGGAATCTGCTGGATCCCGGTGCCGAAGAAGGTCGCGAACACCAGCACCCAGATGCCGTGCATGATCGTGGAGGCGCGGCTCTTCGCGCCGGCGGTGACGTTGGTGGCGCTGCGGACGATGACGCCGGTCACCGGGAGTCCGCCGAGCATGCCGGACACCGTGTTCGCGGCGCCCTGGCCGATCATCTCCCGGTTGAGGTCCGATCGGGGGCCGTCGTGCATCTTGTCCACGGCCACCGCCGACAGCAGGGACTCCACGCTGGCGATCATGGCGATGGTCAGCACGCCACCGATGAAGGCCAGCCACATTCCGGACTCCGGCAGGGTCGGCAAGCCGATGGCGTCGAACAACGAGCCGCTCATATCGAGGCGCTCCACCGACAGCGGCGCGATCAGGGACAGCACGGTGGCCAGCAGGATGGCGACCAGGGCGCCGGGGATCTTCCGCAGCCGTTCCGGGGTGTACTTCCAGAGCAGCATGACCGCGATGACGATCACGCCGACCAGCACGTCGGCGGGATGCAGGTTGGCGATCGCCGAGGGCAGACTCACCAGGTTGTCCCAGACCCCGGCTGCGGAGGTTCCGCCCAGCACCACGTGCAGCTGCTGGATGGCGATGGTCAGACCGATACCGGCCAGCATCGCGTGCACGACGATCGGGGAGATCGCCAGCGCGACGGTGGCGACCCGGCTCATGCCGATGATGACCTGCAGGATCCCGGCTCCGACGGTGATCGCCGCGGTGGTGGTCCAGCCGAAGGTGTTGATCATCTGGGCCACAACCACGGTCAGGCCGGCGGCCGGGCCGCTGGCCAGCAACGGTGACCCGCCCAGCGCGCCGGCGACAATGCCGCCGACGATGGCGGCGATCAGGCCGGCCATCAGCGGCGCGCCGGAGGCGACCGCGATGCCCAGTGACAGCGGCAGGGCGACGAGGAACACCACGATGGAGGCGGGGAGATCGTGGCGGATCAGGACATCCCGGATGTAGCCGCGGGTGTCGGTGGACGCGGAATCGGCGGGTGGCGCGGCAGGCGGCGCGGAGGAGGTGATGCTCACCCCTCCACTGTCCGGAGGCTATGTGGCGAGATTCCCGGTCAAATCATGACGATTCTGTGACACCGGAAGCTCGACTGTGAACGTGGCGCCCTGCCCGGCTCCGGGTGATGCGGCGCGGATCCAGCCGCGGTGCGCTTCCACCATGGCCTTGGCGATCGCCAGGCCGATACCGCTTCCGCCGGCGTCGCGGTCGCGGGCGGTGTCGGTGCGGTAGAACCGCTCGAAAATGTGCGGCAGGTGTTCGGCGGCAATGCCTTCTCCATCATCAGAGACCGCGATGGTGGCGGTGAGATTCCGCTTGTCGCGCCCGGCCGACAGGATCACCGTTCCGCCGGGCCCGTTGTGGCGCAGCGCGTTCTGCAGCAGATTGACCAGCACCTGAACCATGCGTTGGGTGTCGACGCAGACCGTCACTCCGGGCGGCGCGGGCGTGACGATCAGGCTCACTCCCTTGTCGTCGAATGCCAGCCGCACCGCGCGTTCGGCCTGGGACAGCAGATCGGCCACTTCGATCAGCTCCGGTTCCAGTCTCAGCTGGCCCTCTTCCGCCGCGGAGATGGCGTTGATGTCCTCGGTCAGCCGGGCCAGCCGGGCGGTTTGCACCCGCAGCAGTTCGACGGTTTCCTCGTTGGGCTCGACGATCCCGTCTTGGATGGCCTCCAGGTGCCCGTCCAGGATGGTCAACGGGGTGCGTGCCTCGTGGGCGAGGTCGGCGAGCAGCCGCCGCCGGTTGGCTTCGATGGTGTCCAGCCGCCGCCCCATCCGGCCCAGCGCGATGGCCAGCGAATCCAGTTCGGGCCCCAGCCCCGGGCTCACCGATGGCGTCCGGTAGCGGCCGTCGGCGATGGCTGTGGCGGTGTTGGCCAGCCGGCGGGTGGAGCGGGCGATACGCCGAGAGATGAACGCGCTGACCATGAGGGAGGCGAAGAAGGCCACCGCCAGGCCCATCGACAGCGCCACCAGGTTCGCCCCGGCGAACGCCTCCTGGGCGTGCTGGGCAATCGCCTTGGTCATCGGATCGTTGTGCTGGTGCAGCTCGGACCAGAACAACCGCGGTCCGGCAATGGTGGCGATGATCCAGGTCACCACCGAGGTGACGACCTCGACCGTCATCATCGCGATGGTCAGCCGCATGGTGAGGCCGATCCGCGAGGTGCCGCGCAACCACCGATGAACTCTGCCCATCATCCGGCGCCCATGCGGTAGCCGACGCCCCGCACGGTGATGATGTAGCGCGGGTCACCGGCGTGGTCGCGGAGCTTGCGGCGCAGCCGACCGACGTGCACGTCCACCAGACGCTCCTCGCCGAACCAGTCCTCGCCCCACACCAGGTCGACCAGTTGGCGGCGGCTGAGCACCAGGTTGGGCCGGTTGGCCAGCGCGGCCAGGATGTGGAACTCGGTGGGGGTGAGTTCGACCGGAGCGCCGTCGAGGGTGACCGTCCAGGCGTCGGAGTCGATGGTGATGGCGCCGATGCTGATCGGCGCGGAGCTGGCGCCGGGGGATTCGCCGGGTGTGGGCAGCGAGCGGGGCCGGCGCAGCATCACCTTGATCCGGGCCACCAGCTCCCGCATGCTGAACGGTTTGGTCAGGTAGTCGTCGGCGCCCACCGAGAGTCCGACCAGCTTGTCCACCTCGTCGCCGCGGGCGGTCAGCATGATCACGTAACAGTCGGAGAAACGCCGCAGTTCCCGGCACAGTTCGATGCCATCGAGCCCGGGCAGACCCAGGTCGAGAATCACGACCTCCGGGTCGAATTCCCGCACCGCCGCCAACCCGGACAGCCCGTCCCAGGCTTCGCGAACGGTGAAGCCGTCGCGTTCCAGGTACTCGCGGATCACCTTGGTCAGTGATCGTTCATCATCGATCACCAGCGCCCGATAGGCGGCCGGTGTCGGCGGGGTCTGCGCGGTGGTCACCGTATCGAGAGTAACGACGACGATGGCCTCCGGCGTTGAACGCCGAAGGCCACCGTCGGGCAAGCGTGGGTTACTCGGGCGCCCCGTGCCGCGGTCCGGCGGGCGACGCCGGGCCGGCCGGACGGGCGGCCGGGGCCTGCTGCGTCTGGAGCAGGTCGCGGATCTCGGTCAGCAGCGTCAGTTCGGTGTCGGACGCGTCGACGGCCTCATCTTCCTTCTTCAGCTTCTTGAACGGCACTACGATCAGGAAGTAGATGACCGCGGCGACCAGCAGGAAGTTGATGATCGCGGTCAGTACGACGTTCAAGTCGATGTACTGGTCGCCACCGAGCGCGATCCGCAGGACGCCGTAGTCGGCGTCCGGGCCGGCCCCGATGCGGTTGATCAGTGGTTCGAGCACCTGCTCGGTGAACGCGGTGACGACCTGCGTGAACGCGGCGCCGACGACGACCGCGACAGCGAGGTCGATCACGTTGCCCCGGGCGATGAACTCCTTGAAGCCCTTCAACATCTTCGGTGCCTTTCTGCGGCGGGTGTTGTTTCAGCGTGACAGATTATCCGCCATATCGCTTGCCAGCGAACGCTGCTCGGATTGCCGCTGATTCGTTGCCGGATTGCCGTCAATTCGCGTCAGCGCAGCGTCACGGTGATGGCTTCCGTCAGCGCGACGGCGGCGACGCGTTGAGCGGCGGTAGCCGGAAGCGCGACCAGCAAAATGCGGCCATCTGCCGGACCGTTCCGCGGCGGGGGAATCAGCACCACCAATGCGTCGGATGCCAATAGCTGGGCATTCTCACTGTCCTCGCCTGCGGCCAGCACGTCCACCAGATCGCCGACACGCAGCACGTCGACGACGGCGGGATCGGCCAGTCGGATGGGCGCCACCCGGAGCGTCGGATCGTCGCCGGTCTCTGTCAGCCGGGAACCGAGCACCCGCAGGTCGGTGAGGATCTCGCCGCGCCGGATGCCGACCGCGGGGGTGGCGTTCAGCACCCCTGCCGGATCGGAGAGTGCGCCGTCAGGCACGGTGGCGGTCGGCCGCGATTGCACCCGGACATCGCCGGCTGCCAGCGGAACGCCCGGCGGCAGGTCCCTGGTCGCGATCAATACCGGGGCCGGGGCGAGGCCGGGGTCCGGGCGCAGCGCGGCGACCAGGGCCAGGACCGCCAGGCCCGCCGCGGCGCTGCGGCGGGCCGCGATGCGGTGTGCCCAGTCCGGGGCCAAAAGCGCCCGGATCCGGTCGAGTGTCGACGGGTTCAGCGTTGAGAGCTGCGGCACATCGGGCATGGTGAGACGGTAGGAAACCGCAGCTCACAGCGGTATTCAGGTTGCCCTCAGGCTGTGTACAAGCTGCCAGGACGCCCACAGGTGGCTTCGGTGGATGGCGGCCGCCTGGCTCGCGGATCTAGCGTCATCTCACCCCCGGAAATACCGGGTGACCTGTCGAAATGAGGAGGTGGGCGCCGTGAACGCACACCATCGGATCGCCTGCGCCTTCGGCGCTCTCTCCGTGGGCGTCAGCGCTTGGGTGCTGGGCGCGCCGGCCGCTGTCGCCGCTCCCGCGCCGCTGCCCGCCGGCTACACCGACAACGAACACGGCGGCGTGGACGGCCAAGGCTGGGATAACGATTCCCCGACCGCCCCCGAGGTCCGCAGTCACAAGGGCGATTCCGACTTCGACGCGCGAACGACCCAGAACCTGGTCCGACACGGATTGTTCTCGCACCCGGGCGACATGGCGCTGCCGCACACCAAGGGTTCCACCGAGGCTGGCGTGATCTGCAAGGACGGCGCTTGCCCGTAGCTGTCGCCGGACGGGCCCTTCAGCTGCTGGCGGCGGCGGGCGCCTTGGCAGGCGAGGAGTCGCTCTTCTTGGACTCGCTTTTGGCCGATTCGCTCTTGCTGGACGACTCGCCGCCCGACTTCTCCGACTTGGCGGCCGTCGACCCGGTGTTGGAGCCCGCGGTGCGGCTGTCGTTGCGGTAGAAGCCACTGCCCTTGAACACCACGCCCACCGAGCCGAACAACTTGCGCAACTTGCCGTCGCACTTGGCGCAGGTGGTCAGCGCATCGTCGGTGAAGGCCTGCACCGCGTCGAAGCGGTCGTCGCAGTTGGTGCACGCGTAGCTGTAGGTGGGCACGGTTACCTCCGGATTCAAAGCTGTTAGCACTCTACCGTTCTAAGTGCCAAAACCGCTATGTGGGCTTGGTCATTCCCGCAGGTGCCGGGGAATGACCGTTCGGGGTCCTGTGTTTCCCTTCACGATGGCTTTTGGCCCTGCGATTCGACCGATGCGCTGATACGATTTCGGAGCAGCTTCTCAAGGAGGACACCATGACCGCACGTACGTTCGCCCGCAAGGCCATGACCTGGGGCATTGTCGGTCTTGGCGCGCTCGCCGCCGCGACCCTCACCTCCGGTGTGGCCAGCGCCGATATCAACGAGCAGGCGCCCAGCCCCGCGGTGCAGAGCCGACAGGCCAGCACCTCGGACTACGTCGGCGTCCGCAACAGTGACTACGGGGTGGCTCGCGGCCAGTCCGAGACCCGCCTGGCCGACGCCGGGGTGATCGAAGCCCAGGGCGAGGTGCGCGACTCCACGAAGGCGGTGCCGGGCAGCCGGGCAACCGGATTCGGCGGCGCCTACCCGGTCGGCCCGGGCCAGGGCGACTGGTGATCCGTTAATCAACGTCGACTCAATCCCCTCGGCTCCGGCCGGGGGGATTGCGTCATTTCAGCGGCAGGCGCAGCACTCCGCGCCCCGGCGTGGCCACCGCGCTGACGGTGATGTCGTGCGGCTCAGCCGGCACCTCGTCGAGAAACTCGTCGTCGCGCACCACGGCGATCAGCTGTGCCGCCGGGTCCCGCAGCGGCAGGGACCGGTCGTAGAACCCGCCGCCGCGGCCCAGCCGCCGGCCCGCGTGATCCACCGCCAGCGCCGGGACGATCACCACCCGGGCGGTCCGCAGCTCCTCGGGCGGTGACGGCGGATCCCCGGGCTCCAACAACCCGTACCGGGCCGGGCGCAGGTCGTCGGGCCGGTAGCGCCCCCAGCGCAGCGGCGCCGGCGAGCCGTCGCCGTCGAGCGCGGTGACCGGAAGCAGCACCCGCGCGCCGGCATCGGCCAGCCGGTTCAGCAACTCGACGGACCCGGGTTCGGCCCCCACCGGCAGATACCCGGCAACCGTGTCACCGGGACGCGCGGCAATCGCGTCGAACAGCGCGGCGCCCAGTGCGGCGGCCTCGGCAGCGCGCCGCTCGCGCGGCGCCGCCCGCCGCGTCGCGAGCAGCCGGGCCCGCAGCGCCTGCTTCGCTTCGTCAACCATGGGTTGCACCCTGCCAGAGCCCGGTGGTTGGCGCCGCCCGTGGGAGAGCAAAGCCCAGCCGCCACGCACCGTCTACGCTGAACCGGTGAGTACGCCCGACACCCCGATCCCGCGCACGGCGATTGTGCCCGCCGCGGGATTGGGCACCCGGTTTCTGCCGGTCACCAAGACCGTGCCCAAGGAATTGCTGCCGGTGGTCGACACCCCCGGCATCGAACTGGTCGCCGCGGAAGCGGCAGAGGCCGGCGCGGAACGGCTGGTCATCGTCACCTCCGAGGGCAAGGACGGCGTCGTCGCGCACTTCGTCGAGGACCTGGTGCTCGAAGGCACCCTGGAAGCCCGCGGCAAGCACCGGATCCTGGAAAAGGTGCGCCGCGCCCCCGCCCTGATCAAGGTCGAGTCCGTCGTGCAGGCCGAACCGTTGGGCCTGGGCCACGCGGTGCTGTGCGTCGAACCCAAACTGGACCCCGACGAGGACGCCGTCGCCGTGCTGCTTCCCGACGACCTGGTGCTGCCCACCGGTGTGCTGGAAACCATGTCGAAGGTGCGCGCCAAGCGCGGCGGCTCGGTGCTGTGCGCCATCGAGGTGTCCCCGGACGAGATCAGCGCCTACGGCGTGTTCGACGTCGAGACGCTGCCGGACGCCGTCAACCCGAACGTGCTCAAGGTCAAGGGCATGGTGGAGAAACCACCGGCCGACCAGGCCCCGTCGCTGTACGCCGCGGCCGGCCGCTACGTGCTGGACCGGGCGATTTTCGACGCGCTGCGCCGCGTCGACACCGGCGCGGGCGGCGAAATTCAGCTGACCGACGCGGTGGAATTGTTGATCGAAGAGGGGCACCCGGTGCACGTCGTCGTGCACCGCGGTGACCGACACGACCTGGGAAATCCGGGGGGCTACCTCAAGGCTGCGGTTGACTTCGCCTTGGAACGCGACGACTACGGTCCCGAACTGCGTGAGTGGCTCACCCGCCGGTTGAACGAGCGAGGCACGAACGAGGAGCAGTCCGGCGGTGATCAGCACAGCCGGTCGGGTCTGGGGCCCAGCTAGGTAGTCTCCGGTCCGGGCAGTCGTCGAGAAAGGACCAATCAGTGCGTTCGGTGGAAGAACAGCTGGCTCGAGTGCAGGCCGCGGCGGTGGCGCCCCGGCCGGTGCGAGTGGCGATCGCCGAGGCACAGGGTCTGATGTGCGCCGAGGAGGTCGTCACCGAACGGCCGCTGCCCGGCTTCGACCAGGCCGCGATCGACGGCTACGCGGTGCGCAGCGTCGACGTGCTGTGGGCCGGTGACACCGCTTCGGAGTCCGGTGGCGCGGTGAGCCTGCCGGTCGTGGCCAGCATCTCCGCCGGTGCCCGTTCCCCGAGCCGTCTGCAGCCGCGCCAGGCCGTGCGCGTGCAGACCGGCGCGCCCATGCCCACCCTCGCCGACGCGGTGCTGCCGCTGCGCTGGACCGACGGCGGCGAGGCCCGCGTCCGGGTGCTGCGCGGCGTCCGGTCCGGCGCCTACGTGCGGCGCACCGGCGACGACGTGCAGCCCGGCGACGTCGCGGTGCGCGCCGGAACCATCATCGGCGCGGCCCAGGTCGGTCTGCTGGCCGCCGTCGGCCGCGACCGGGTGCTGGTGCACCCGCGGCCGCGGGTGTCGGTGCTGTGTGTCGGCGGGGAACTCGTCGACGTCAACCGCACCCCCGGCAACGGCCAGGTCTACGACGTCAACTCCTATGCTTTGGCCGCCGCGGCCCGTGACGCCGGCGCCGAGGTCAACCGCGTCGGGATCGTCGAGAACGACCCGGTCAAGATGCGCGAGGTGGTCGAGGGACAGCTGTCCCGGGCCGAGATCGTGGTGATCGCGGGCGCCGTCGGCGGCGCGGCGGCCGAATCGGTCCGGGAGGCGCTGAGCGAACTCGGCGAGATGGAGGTGTCCCGGATCGCCATGCACCCGGGCTCGGTCCAGGGCTTCGGGCAGCTCGGCCGCGACGGCGTGCCGACCTTCCTGCTGCCGGCCAACCCGGTCAGCGCGCTGGTGGTGTTCGAGGTGATGGTGCGGCCGCTGATCCGGCTGTCGCTGGGCAAGCGGCAGCCCGCGCGCCGCGTCGTGCAGGCCCGGGCGCTCGCGCCGATCACCTCGATGCCCGGCCGCACCGGCTACCTGCGCGGGCAGTTGATGCGCGATTCCGACACCGGCGAGTACCTGGTGCAGGCGCTCGGCGGGGCGCCGGGCGCGTCGTCGCACCTGCTTGCCACCCTCGCCGAGGCCAACTGCCTCGTCGTGGTCCCCGCCGCGGTGGAAGAGGTTCGCACCGGCGAGGTCGTCGACGTCGCCTTCCTGGCGCAGCGCGGCTAGTGCCGCTCTGGCGTCCCCGATCGGGCAGGCATCCGGGCTGGCCGACGCCCGTCGGGCCGCTGCGAGTCGACGCCGGGGTCATTGAACTGCGGCCGCCGCGGCTGCGTGACGGCTCGGCGTGGAGCCGGATCCGCACCGAGGACCAGGCCATCCTGGAGCGCTGGGAACCCAGCGCCGAGGTGGACTGGCGCACCCGGCACGCCACCTCGGTCTGGCCGGGACTGCTGTCCGGCCTGCGGGCCGAAGCCCGCGCGGGCCGGATGCTGCCCTACGTCATCGAGCTCGACGGGTCGTTCTGCGGGCAGCTGACCATCGGCAACGTCACCCACGGCGCGCTGCGCTCGGCCTGGATCGGGTACTGGGTGCACAGCGCGGTGACCGGAGGTGGGGTCGCGACCGGGGCGCTGGCACTCGGCCTGGACCACAGCTTCTCCGCCGTCGGGATGCACCGGATGGAGGCCACGGTGCGGGCGGAGAACGCGGCGAGCCGACGGGTGCTGGCCAAGACCGGGTTCCGCGAGGAGGGCCTGCTGCGGCGATACCTGCACGTCGACGGCGATTGGCGCGACCATTTGCTGGTCGGGCTGACGGTGGAGGACATCGGGGGATCGGTGGTTTCCCGGCTGATCCGCGAAGGCCGCGCCTCCTGGTCCTAGTCGCAGCGGGCTGGTCCCATCAGCGCTGGTCCTGACGCGTTGACGTGCCCGGCAGCCCCGCGAGCGCCACTTTTGGCACGAGCGCCAGTTTTGGCACGGTCCTCCCTGGGCTTTTGTGTGCAGAAGGTGGCGCTCGTGCCAAAAGTGGCGCTCGCCGGAGCCGGATGCACGACGACCTGTGACTAGTGATGCTGGCGTGACACGTGTGGTTTATGGTTCTTGTAATTGCCGAATTACAGGTATGTAATTGACCTCGGCGCGTCGCCCCTGGTTGAGGGGATCTCCGGCCTAGCCTGAGGACCGAAAGGAGCAGGCCACCATGCCAAGCATCCCCCAGTCATTGCTCTGGATCTCACTCGTGGTGCTCTGGCTGTTCGTGCTGGTGCCCATGCTCATCAACAAACGCGACAATGTGCGCCGCACCAGCGATGTCGCGCTGTCTACCCGCGTGCTCAACGTGAAGGCCTCCCGGCTGCTGCGCAGTCGGCGCGGGCCGGCCCACGGACACCGCCACGATCCGCACTGGCAGCCCGAAGCCGAGGAGTACGACGACTGGGACGAGGAGGCCACCGGCCCGGTGGTCGTCACCGCCAAGGCGTCGCAGTCGGTCGCCGTCATGAACGCCGAGACCGTCATCGCCGAGCCGGACTACCTGGACGTCGACATCGTCGACCCCGATTCCGGCGCGCTGCCG
Source organism: Mycolicibacterium brumae (assembly GCF_025215495.1). NCBI lineage: Bacteria > Bacillati > Actinomycetota > Actinomycetes > Mycobacteriales > Mycobacteriaceae > Mycobacterium > Mycolicibacterium brumae. Next base: position 691,840 of record NZ_CP104302.1, read on the forward strand.
GTCGGCAAGGTCGCCGCCGCCGACACCGACGCCTTCGAGGTGGTGGAAGAGGTGGTCGTGGAGGAGATCGTCGTCGAAACCGCACCCGAAGAGCCGGTCGCCGCGCACGACGAGCACGACGAAATGACCGACGACGAGTACGAGTACGTCGAGGACAGCGCCGGCGTCGAGCCCGAGGAGGCGCCGAGCCGGCAGGACCGCGGGGCCCCGGTCAGCCGCGGCCGCGGGTACGCGACCAAGACCGCCGCGCGGGTCAGCGCGCGCAAGTACCGCTTCCGCTCCCGGGCGCTGCTGACCATGTGCGCGCTGCTGGCGCTGTCGGCGACCGCCGCCGTGGTGTTGGCCCCGGAGTTCTGGTACGCCTGCGCCGGAATCGCCGCGCTGGCGCTGATCTACCTGAGCTACCTGCGCCGGCAGACCCGGATCGAGGAGCAATTGCGCCGGCGCCGGATGGCCCGGGTGGCCCGCTCGCGGCTCGGCGTGGAGAACACCTACGACCGGGAGATGGAGGTCGTTCCGACTCGGCTGCGCCAGCCCGGCGCGGCGGTGCTCGAGATCGACGACGAGGACCCCATTTTCGAGCACCTCGACGAGGTGGCCTTCGCCCGGGCCGGCGCGCCCGGCGGCTATGACCTGCCGCGCGCCGCGGGGCAGTGAGCAGCGGGTTTCCGGTTGAATCGCGGCGGCTGGTAGCCTGCTAGCGTTCGACAGCACGCGGGGCTATGGCGCAGTTGGTAGCGCGACTCGTTCGCATCGAGTAGGTCAGGGGTTCGATTCCCCTTAGCTCCACAATAAGAAAACCCCCTGTTCGCAGGGGGTTTTCTCGTGGCATCATGGGATTGTGCGACGGTTTTGGCGCGGCGTTCTGCCGGCGCTCATCGTGTCGGTCGGTGTGCTCACCGGCCCGGTCGCGCAGGCTGAGGTCACGGTCGACCTCGTTTACCGCGTCACATTGCAGACGCCGGGTGCGCCGCAGCAGGCCGAGATCTCCTATCGGGTCGGCGACAATCCCAACGGCGGCGATCTGTGGGCCACCGACGTCGTCACCGTGACACCGTTTGTGCCGTGGGAGCATGCCGTCACGATCCACACGCGGTGGGCGTCGGCATATCCGATGGTGAGCGTGTTCAGCGACCCCGGCGGGCAGTGCTGCGGCGAGATCCTGCGGGACGCGAACGTCGTCGGTTCCGGCTCGGGATTCGTGCTGCCGCCATGGGCTCCGACGGACGCACCGCCCGGCACACCCGTCATGCTGGCCCGCGCCACCGTGTCCTAAACGGGCCGCTCCCGCAATCATTCCGGACACCGCGCGCCGGACGCTCACCCGTCGTACGATGAGCCCGTCGCGCCCGCCCAAACCGGGTGCTGTGCTGACCGATGTGCGGGAAGAGGGTTGATGCGAGTACGAGTCGGGATCGGAAAACGGTCCAAACGGTCCGTTCTAGCAGTATCGGCGGCGGTGTTGCTGACCGCGGGAACGCTGGCCGGTTGCGACTCGTCATCGGAGGCCCCGTCCTCCGACTCCGCGGACCTGCCCTCGCACGCCTTCCAGGGCGTGTACCGGATGAAGGCCGACGGCTCCAAGCTCACCGACCTCGGCCAGCCGAGCCCCAGCGAAGATTGGGAGCGCACCTACGCCTCGGTCACCGACTGCGATGGCGATGTCTGCGTGGCCAAGGGTGTCCGGGTTGATGACAGCGACCCGTCCAAGGTCTTCGTCGACGAGGACGGCGAGAAGGCCGTCGCCTCCACCATGGACTACGTCGACGGCGCCTGGCAACTGGTGGAGCAGGCCGAATGGACCTGCTCGGACGGCAGCATCGGCACCCAGACGGTGGAATGGCGACTCGACTCCACCGACGACGGCCAGCTGATGAACGGCACCCGCACCGACGTGCGGGTCGCCAGCCCGGACTGCATCGTGGTGATGGAGCAGCCCTTCACCATGGAGCGCATCGGTGACGTCGACCCCGCGCTGGAGGTCGACGAGCCCGCCGAGGAACCGCCGTTCGAGCGCACCGGCCCCGCCGGACTCACCGGCGCCTACATGCGAACCGCGACGGTGGCGGACGGCAAGGACGGCGAAGCCGACCGGTCGGAAGTCAACTTCCGCAGCTTCTGCGTCCGCAACACCGATAAATGCATCGCGCTCAAGACCTTCCAGGTCGACGGCAAGACCTGGACCATCCCGCTGAGCTTCAGCAAGGGCCGGTGGTCGGTGGTCTACGGCGTGCCGCAGATGAACTGCCCCGGCAGCGATATGACGGCCGAGCAGTTCGTGCACGAGCAGTACAGCTTGCCCGACGACGCCGGCAATCCGATCAAATCGTTGAGCGGCTCGGAGGTGGCCACGCTGAGCGGCGCCTGCGCCGGAACGTCCCGGGATTTCCAACTGACGCTGGAACGCACGGAAGGCTCTGATCGCTGATGGCATCGGCAAAGATGATCGGACGGATCTCGGCCGCAGCGCTGCTGACGGCTTCCGTGCTGGCGGGATGCTCTTCCAAGCCCGCCGAGGACGCCGAGACGAAGGAGGCGACCTCCTTCGCGGGCACCTACAAGTTCGAACTGGGCGCCGTGGACGCGGTCGACGCCGGCAAGGACTCATTGGGCGACGACGCCGCCTCGGCGGACCTGGTGGTCAAGTCGGAATGCGATGAGGACGAGTGCGTGGCGAGCGCGGTCTTCGTCGAGCCGCTGGCCGAAATGGCTTCCAACTCCTTCACCCTTGACTACATCGACGACAAATGGGTTGCCGTCGGCATCCACCCGGCGACCTGCGGAGAGCAGCAGGCTGAGGAGTTCAAGGTCCTTCAGCTGACTCCGGGAGAAGACGGCCAGTTCAACGGCAGCTACACGTCGTTGACGGATTCCGATTGCAACGTCCAGCGGATGGTCCGGGTCACCCGGGTGGGCGACGCCGACGAGTCGGTGACGGTGCCCGATCCGTTCGCCATGCCCGACCGGGTGCGCAACCGCGCCGCCGGCTTCACCGGTGATTACCAGTTCGAGCTGACGAATCAGGCTGACCAGAAACAGGTTTCGCTGGATCGCAAGGTCGCGACGTACTGCGTGCGGACCGGGGATCGCTGCGTCACCGTGATGACGGGTCAGGACCGCTTGCTCACCTGGACGTTCGAAGAGGGCCAGTGGAACTACACCGACAACGGCCCGGCCAAGTGCGCGGATGGTCGGGAAACCACCGTCGCCGACAGTTCCTCGCTGGCATTGCCGGAGGAAGCGCCGACCCCGATCACCGACATGGTCGGCATCCGCACCATGGTCAATGCGGCGCCGTGCCCGTCGACCACCGACTACAGCGTCAACGCCAAGCGCACCGGCGACTGAGCCGCGCCGCCCGTGGTGGAAACGGTTGACCGGCGCGTCGAAGCGCTCGCTCGACTGGATATCTTCGGACAGTGCGACGCGCAGGAGTTGCGGCCGCTCGCCGAGCGGCTGCAACCCCTGCGCGCTCGTTCGGGCGAAGTGCTTATGCGCCAAGGGAATCCGGCCGACCAGTTTCTGATCGTCTTCGCCGGATCGGTGGAAATCCATCGGCGGAGCTCCGACGGGGAAGAGTTCCGGATCGAGGCGGACTCCGGCCGCGTCGTCGGTGAGATCGCGCTGCTGCGTTCCGCCAAGCGGTCGGCGACCGTCACGGTCACCCACGACCTGACCGGCTGGATCGGCGACGGTGACGCGTTCGATGTCCTGATCGAACTGCCCGGCGTTCTGGACCAACTGATCCGGACTGCGCGGCAACGACTGGCCGGCTTCATCACTCCCGTCGCGCTGCAACTGAAAGACGGCGGGCACCTGCTGCTGCGGCCGTCGCTGCCCGGTGACCCGGCCAGCATCGAGAACAGCCACATCACCTTCTCCGACGAGACGCTGTACCGCCGCTTCCAGGGCGCCCGCCGGCCCACCCCGCAGTTGCTGCGCTACCTGTACGAAGTGGACTACGTCGACCATTTCGTGTGGGTGGTGGTGACCACCGACGGCGAACCGGTGGCCGACGCCCGGTTCGTCCGAGACGAAGACAACCCCAAACGCGCCGAGATCGCCTTCATCGTCGCCGACGACTACCAGGGCAAGGGCATCGGCACCTTCCTGATGGGCGCGCTGTGGGCCGCGGCGAGGGTCGCCGGAGTCGAGGTCTTCCACGCCCGGGTGCTGGCCCACAACAGTCCGATGCGGGCGATCCTCAACCACTTCGGCGCGCAGTGGCGCCGTGACGATCTGGGTGTGGTGGTCACCGAAATCGAAGTGCCGGAAGCCGATCCGTTCGACGCGGAACTCACCGAGCGGATCGAGGAAATGGCCCGACGGGTGCTGGAGGCATTCTGAGATGAGACCTGAGCTGAACAAGGACACCACGCTGTGCATCTCGCTGGCCGCGCGGCCCAGCAATATCGGCACCCGGTTCCACAACTTCCTCTACGACCGCCTCGGACTGGACTTCGTCTACAAGGCGTTCACCACCACCGACATCGCCGCCGCCATCGGCGGGGTCCGGGCGCTGGGCATCCGCGGCTGCTCGGTGTCGATGCCGTTCAAGGCCGATCTGCTGGAACTGGCCGACGTGGTCGAACCCTCGGCGACGGTCATCGGCGCGGTGAACACCGTCGTCAACGACGGGGGAGTGCTGACCGCGTCGAACACCGACTACCTGGCCGTCGAGCAACTCATCGCCTCGAATGGGTTGGACCCGTCGCGATCACTGCTGATCGCCGGCAGCGGCGGGATGGCGTCCGCGGTGGCGACGGCGTTTCGCGACAACGGATTTCAGGACGGAACCGTGGTCGCCCGCAACGCCCAGTCCGGGCCCGAGCTGGCCGAGCGGCTGGGCTACCACTGGCGACACCATCTCGGCGGCGCGTGCGCGTCGATCCTGGTCAATGTCACGCCGATCGGCATGGCGGGCGCACCTGAAGCCGACGACCTGCCCTTCGGCCCGGAGGCCATCGAGGCCGCCGACACGATCTTCGACGTTGTCGCCATGCCGGCGGAGACCCCGCTGATCCGGGCCGCGCGCGCCGCCGGCAAGCAGGTCATCACCGGATCCGAGGTGATCGCCCTGCAGGCCGCCGAGCAGTTCGAGCGCTACACCGGCGTGCGCCCCAGCCCGGAGCTGATCGCGGAAGCCTCCGCGTACTCCCGCGCCTGAGCTCTCAGCCGCGAATGTCGGCGACGCCGTCGGTCAGCAGCTTCTCGGCGAGCTCGGTGTTCACCGGGACCGTCGGCTTATCGGCCTCCACCACGGGGTCGGCGGTCACCATCACCCGGTAGTTCCCGAACTGGGCCACGTAGCTGTAAAGGTGCCCGGTCTGTTCTTTGCCGCCGACGTTGGCCTGCATCACCCGGTGCACGCCGGAGGTGGTGGCTTCCTTGATCTCCGGCGCCGGGACGACCTCGATGGTGCCGCGCATGGTGGAACCGGCGAAGCTCACCTTCTGGCATTCCTCGCCCGGCTCGGCCAGCGGCAACGGCTCGGAGGTCTCCATCGCGATGACGATGAACCGGTTGCCCTCGCCGACGGCCTGCACCGCGGTCATATTGCCGCGCAGGTCCTCGGGGAGCTCCTGACCGCCGGCGAGCTTGGAGCATTCCGCGGGGTCGAAGGTCACCCCCTCGGGCAGCTTCTGCTCCTGCCGCAGCCGCTCCGGGTCGATACCGGTGATCGGGACAACCTCGACCGTGTAACCCTCGGGGAACGACGACTTCAGCTCGGCGAGCTTGGAGATGTCGGCGTTGGTCTCGGTCGACGTGGCGCAGCCGGCCAGCAGGCCGATCAGCGCCGGGAGCATGAGAATCTTGGTGGTCCGCATCGCCGGTCAATCTACCGGCCCCGGCTCCACCGGCAGTAATGTCGTGCCCATGCAGACACTGACCAGGACCGCCGCCGCGCTGGCTGCGACCGCCCTGCTGATCGGATCCGCCGCCTGCTCCAAGCAGGTTTCCGGGGATCCGGCCGAGACCACCGCCGCCGCGACCACCAGCGCGGAGTCCACCGAGACCACCGAACCCGCGCCCAGCACACCGACGGCGACCGGCGCGGCGTCGCTGGCCGCCTACGCCGAGGCCAATAAGTTGACCGCCACCTCGGTTGCCCACGGCGACCCCGGTCCGACGGTCACGCTGCCGAAGGTCGAGGGATGGGACCTGGTCTATGACCGCCCGGACGCGCCGTTCGGCGCGCTGGTGCTGCAGCAGCCCGTCAACCCGGACAAGCCGGCTGTGCTGTCGATGCGGATGACGAAGCTGAGCGGCGGGGAGGTCAACCGGGACGAGGTGTTCGCGTCCAGCGCCAACGAGATCAAGAACCTGCCCGGTGTGCAGGACTCCTCGGTCACCAGCGCCCGGCTGAGCGGCTTCGTCGCCGACCGGATCGCCGCGCTGACCACCGACGGCGGCCTGGCCGCCCAGGAAACCGTGCTGATCCCGTCCGGTGCGGACTCATATGTGCTGCAGATCCATGTCACCGGCCATCAGGAGGACGCCGCCGCGTTGACGACGCTGACCGGAGCGGTGGATTCCGACACGGTGATCACCCCGTAGGCGTACCCAACCGATCGCTCGCCGGGCCCACGGTCCGCGACCGCTCGGCTGTGTACAGCGCCCCGTGTACCTGACCGAGCGCTCGCCGGGCTCCACGGACGCGAGAGCTCGGCTGTGTACAGCACCGGGCGTACGTAGGCGAGCGCTCGCGCACCTATCGAATGCGACCGCTCGGCTGCGTACAGTCAGCGCACTCCACGGGGGCGGAACTGAATGCTGATCCGCGGGCCGACCGGGCGCGCGGTCTTGGGAATCGCGTGTTCCCAGGTGCGCTGGCAGCTGCCACCCATCACCAACAGATCGCCGTGGCCGTGCCGGATCCGCTGTGACGGCCCACCGCCGCGGGGACGCAGCGCGAACGTCCGGGTCGCGCCGAGCGACACGATGGCCACCATGGTGTCCTCGCTGCGGCCGCGGCCGATGGTGTCGCCGTGCCAGGCCACGCTGTCCTCGCCGTCGCGGTACAGGCACAGCCCGGCGCTGGTGAACGGCTCACCGAGCTCGCCGGCGTAGACATCGTTGAGCTGCCGGCGCAGCTGTTTGAGCACCGGGTGCGGCACATCCCCGGCGCTCAGATCGTGGAAGCTGTGCAGCCGGGGGACATCGAGAGTCCGGTCGTACATCTGCCGTCGTTCGGCCCGCCACGGCACGGCGGCCAATAGCTCGTCGAAGAGCTGCGGGTCGGCGTCGAACCAGCCCATCCGCAGCTCGATCCAGGCGCCGTCGCTCAGAATCCGGCGGTCGCCGGACTCGAACAACCCTTCCTGGACCGCGACCGCCACCCGGTCATGATATCGCACAGACGTTCGATGGCACCGCATCCTCCTGCGCGCCGCCGGCTCGACGCGGATACCGTGGCAGCCATGGAATTGGGCGCCGACACCGAAGTGGGGACCCTGCGCGGAGTGATTCTGCACCGCCCGGGCCCGGAACTGCTGCGCCTGACACCCCGCAACAGCGACCGGTTGCTCTTCGACGGTCTGCCGTGGGTGGCCCGGGCGCAACAGGAGCACGACGCGTTCGCCGAATTGCTGCGCGGCCGCGGCGTCGAGGTGCTGCTGCTGGCCGACCTGCTGACCGAGGCACTGGCCAGCGGCGCGGCCCGGATGCACGGCATCGCCGCGGCGGTCGACGCCCGACTGCTGGGAGCGCCGTTGGCGCAGGAACTCTCGGCCTACCTGCGGACGCTGGAACCCGACGAGCTGGCCGGGGTGCTGATCGCCGGGATGACCTTCACCGAGCTGCCCATCGACCGCAGCGGATCCCTGGTGGTGCGTATGCACCACGGCGGCGACTTCGTCATCGACCCGCTGCCCAACCTGCTGTTCACCCGCGACTCGTCGGTCTGGGTGGGCCCGCGGGTGGCCATCACCTCGCTGGCGATGCCGGCCCGGTCGCGGGAAACCTCGCTGACCGACCTGATCTACGCCCACCACCCGCGGTTCCTCGGCGTGCGGCGGGCCTACGAGTCACGCTCGGCGCCGGTGGAAGGCGGCGACGTGCTGCTGCTGAGCCCCGGGGTGCTGGCCGTCGGCGTCGGTGAGCGGACCACCCCGGCGGGCGCGGAAGCCTTGGCGCGCAGCCTGTTCGACGACGACCTCGCGCACACCGTGCTGGCGGTGCCGATCGCCCAGGAACGCGCCCAGATGCACCTGGACACCGTCTGCACCATGGTCGACGTGGACGCGGTGGTGATGTACCCCAATATCGTCGACTCGCTGTCGGCGTACACCATGCGGCGCACCGAGGATGGGCTGCGCATCGACGAGGCCCGCCCGTTCGTGGAGGCCGCCGCCGACGCGATGGGCATCGAGAAGCTGCGGGTCATCGACACCCGGCTGTCCGACGACACCCACGGCGTGGCCGCCGAACGCGAGCAGTGGGACGACGGCAACAACACCCTGGCGCTGGCGCCCGGCGTGGTGGTCGGCTATGAGCGCAACGCCCAGACCAACGGCCGGCTGGCCGACGCCGGCATCGAGGTGCTGGCCATCGAGGCCTCCGAACTGGGCACCGGCCGCGGTGGGCCGCGCTGCATGTCCTGCCCGATCGCTCGCGACAGCCTGTAGCGCTACTGCCAGGACGGCAGCCAGATCTGCATGTTCCAGGTGTGCTGAGAGATGGGCAGGCCGGTCAGCGCCGGGAACAACCAGGCGAAGTTGGTGATCACCGCCGCGATGTAGATCGACACCACCAGCATCCCGAGCGTTCGTCGTTCCTTGCCGATCCCGCGTTGACACAGGATGTCGGTGCAGATCAGCGCGATCATCATGACCAGGAACGGCGCCATCGGCGCGGCGTAGAAGAAGTACATCTGCCGGCCGATGTCGGCGAACCACGGCAGCCAGCCCGCGCAGTAGCCGACCAGCGCCGCCGCGTAGCGCCAGTCCCGGCGCACGAATGCCCGCCACACGGCGTAGGCCAGCACCGGGATCGCCACGAACCACAGCGCCGGGGTGCCCACCAGCATCACCGCCCGCACACAGGACTGCGCGCCGCAGCCGGGCACGTCGTTCTGGTCGATCGCATACAGCACCGGGCGCAGCGACATCGGCCACGCCCACGGCTTGGACTCCCACGGATGGTGATTGCCGGCCGCGTTCGTCAGGCCGGCGTGGAAGCTGTACGCCTTGTAGGTGTAGTACCAGAGCGAACGGATCGCGTCCGGCGGCTGGTACCAGAGCCGCTCGCCGATGGTCTGGCCCACCTGGTGCCGGTTGATCGCCGTCTCGGAGGCGAACCACGGCGCGTAGCTGGCCAGGTACACCGCGAACGGGATGAACAGCATCACGTAACCGGTAGGCCCCAGATCACGGCGCAGGGTCCCGACCCACGGCCGCGGCGCCCGGTACTGGCGGCGGGCGGCGACGTCGAAGGCCAGCGTCATCAGCGTGAACGCGGCGATGAAGTACAGCCCGGACCACTTGGTGGCGAACGCCAGGCCCAGCAGCACCCCGGCGCCGAAGCGCCACCACCGGATGCCCAGCCGCGGCCCCCACGGCGTCTCGTCGATCCGGCCCTCGAGCAGCGCGTTGTGCATCCGCTCGCGGACCTGATCCCGGTCGACCAGCAGCGCGCTGAACGCCGCGACGACGAAGAACGTCAGGAACCCGTCGAGCAGCGCGGTGCGGGCGGTGACGAAGCTGACGCCGTCGCAGATCAGCAGGATGCCCGCGATCGCGCCGGCCATGGTGGAACGCGTCATCCGGCGCACCGTGCGCGCGACGACCACCACCAGCGCCACACCCAGCACGGCGCCGGTGAACCGCCAGCCCAGCGAGCTGTACCCGAACATCCACTCGCCGACGCCGATCAGTTGCTTGCCCAGCGGCGGGTGCACCACCAGCCCGTAGCCCGGATTGTCCTCGACGCCGGAGTTGTGCAGCATCTGCCAGGCCTGCGGCGCGTAATGCTTCTCGTCGAAGATCGGGGTGCCCGCGTCGGTGGGGGAGCGCAGATTGACGAATCGGCTGATGGCGGCCAGCGAGCCGATCACCACCGACATCAACAGGCCGGCCATCCGGTCCACCGGGCCGAAGTCGGCCACCGGGACCAGTGGTGCGGGGCTGATCATGGGTGCGGCGCGCTCCGGCATCACGGAACTGGGAGCGGTCATCGCCTCGATCGTAGGCTGTCGGTCATGACGGGTGGCGCACTGTTACTGGCCGCGACGCCGCTGGGCCGGCCCGAGGACGCCTCGGCGCGGCTGCGCGCGGCGCTCGCCGACGCCGACGTCGTCGCGGCCGAGGACACCCGGCGGGTCCGCACCCTGGCCACGGCGCTGGGCGTGCAGATCGGCGGCCGGGTGCTCAGCCTGTTCGACCAGAACGAGGCGGGCCGGATCCCGTCGCTCATCGCGGAACTGGAAGCCGGCGCGACGGTGCTGGTGGTCAGCGACGCCGGGATGCCGCTCATCAGCGATCCCGGCTACCGGCTGGTGGGCGCGGCGGTGGCGGCCGGACTGTCGGTGACGTGCCTGCCCGGTCCGTCGGCGGTGACGACGGCGCTGGCCGTCTCCGGGCTGCCGGCCGACCGGTTCTGCTTCGAGGGCTTCGCGCCGCGCCGCGATGGGGCCCGACGCGGCTGGCTGGCCGGATTCGCCGCCGAGCCGCGCACGGTGATCTTCTTCGAGTCCCCGCGCCGGCTGCCCGGCTGCCTGCGCGACGCCGTCGAGGTGCTCGGCGGTGACCGCCGGGCGGTGGTGTGCCGCGAACTCACCAAGACCCACGAGGAGATCCGCCGCGGGACCCTGAGCGAGCTGGCCGACTGGGCCGAGGACGGGGTGCTCGGCGAGATCACCGTGGTGCTGTCTGGCGCGACGCCGAAGGCCGACGTCGGCGACCTGGTCGAGCTGGTGCTGGAGCTGACCGACGACGGGATGGGCGTCAAGGACGCCTGCGCGCAGGTGATCGCCGAGCACCCGGGGGCGCCGTCGCGCCGGGAGTTGTATCAAGCGGTGCTGCAGGCGCGGGACTGACCCGCCAGGCCGATGGTGGCCGCGGCCTTGTGCAGGCATTCCTGCCACTCGTCGTCGGGATCGGAGTCCGCGGTGATGCCGCCACCCACGCCGAGCACCGCGCCGCCGTCGGCGTCGAACTCCACCGTCCGGATCGCCACATTGAGCTCCGTTCCGGCCAGTGGTGAGGCGAAACCGACAGTCCCGCAATAGATCCCGCGCCGGTGCGGCTCCCAGGACGGCAGCAGCTCGCGGGCCCGCAGCTTCGGGGTCCCGGTCACCGAGGCGGGCGGGAAGCAGGCGTCGAGCACCTCGGGCATGTCGACGCCGGGCTTGAGCCGCGCGGCCACCGTGGACACCAGGTGCCACACCCCGGGCGCCGGGCGCACCGCGAGCAACTCCGGCACGGTCACCGAGCCGACGGCCGCGACGCGGCTCAGGTCATTGCGGACCAGGTCGACGATCATCACGTTCTCCGCGACGTCTTTGACCGAACTCCGTAGCGCGGCCGGGTTCGCCGTGGCGGGCAGCGTGCCCTTGATCGGGCTGGAGGTCAGCCGGTCGCCGTGGCGGGCCAGGAAAAGCTCGGGGGACAGCGAGGCGACCGCGCCCCACGGTCCGGCCAGGTACGCCGCGCGCGCCGGGGCGGTGGCGGCGACGGCGTCGGCGAAGAACTCCAGCGACGATCCGCTCAGCCGCCCGGTGAATCGGGTGCACACGCAGGCCTGGTACACCTCGCCGGCCGCGATCGCCTCCAGACAGTCCCGCACCGCGGCCAGGTGCTGCCCGCGGTCCGGCGCGCGCCAGTCGATGTGCCAGCCGGCGTCGGCCGCCTCACCGGTCGTCTCGTCGGCCAGCGCGGAGACCAGCCACCCGGGCATCGGCTCATCCCGCAGGCTCTCGTAACTCCAGGCGCCGTCGGCGTCGCGGCGCAGCAGGTGATCGGTCCAGCCGCCGGCGGCCACCGGGATCCGGGGCCCGGACCCGTCGCCGCTCGGGTCGGGGTAGGACAGATAGCCCAGCCAACCGCCGCCCACCACCGGCCCACGGCTGCGGCGTTCCACTCCGGGGGAGAACACCGCGCCCGGATCACACGGCGCGGTCGTCAGGCTCGGGGCGATCAGCGCCGTCGACCCCAGCCAGTCCCCGGTCAGCGCGGCCGGCGGAGCAAGGCCCCGGCGGGCAGTCGCGGCGGCGACGGCGCGCAGCACATCGGCGGCTGCCCCCAGGTCGCCGAGCCGGTCCACGCGCATCGGCTCAGCTTGTCACGCAGCCGGTGGTCACGGCGTGTTGGGCGGTCGCAGGCCGAGCGCCAGACCGGCGTGGTCGACCCACGCGGCGATATAGGCCCGCGCCTCGACGTCGCCGGGCGGATACCCGATCAGCGTCCGATTGGTCGGGGCACCAGCACGCTGGCCAGCTTCTCCGGGTTGCGCATCGCGTAGAAGTTCGTGATCAGCCCGTCGGTGACCTCGACGCTGACCACCCCCTCCAGCTGGTCGCCGCTGTAGAGCACGAACGCCGGGGCGCCGTTGTACATCGCCGACTCGACCCGGCCCTCCGGCCCGCCGAGGCGAACCAAGCCGATGATGAGCCGGGCCACCCGCTCGGCCCCGGACACCGGCCGCCGCGCCGCGCTGGCCTTGCCGTCGCTGTCGGCGGTCCACACCACCTCCGGCGCCAGCATCCCCATCAATCCGTCGAGGTCACCGGTCGCGGCCGCGGTGAAGAAGCTGATGGTCAACTGCTCGGAGGTTTCGGCGTCCACGGGTTCGTAGCGGCGCCGACGGGCGTGCACGTGCGCCCGCGCCCGGTGCGCCAACTGCCGCACCGCGGCCGCGGATTTCCCTATCGCAGAAGCGATTTCGGCGTGCGGGAAGCCGAAAACGTCGTGCAGCACGAACACCGCGCGCTCATCCGGCGACAGGGTCTCCAGCACCACCATCATCGCCATCGACACCGACTCGGCCAGGATGATGTCCTCCGCGGCGTCCACCGCGGTCTGCTCCACCAGCAGCGGCTCGGGCAGCCACGGCCCGACGTACTCCTCGCGGCGGCGGCCGGCGGCCCGCAGCGCGTTGAGCGATTGCCGGGTCACCAGCGACGCCAGGTAGGACTTGGTGTCGCGGATCTCGTCAGTCGACACCTCCGCCCAGCGCAGATAGCTGTCCTGCAGCACGTCGTCGGCCTCGGTCGCCGAGCCGAGGATCTCGTAGGCGATGGTGAACAGCAGCGGCCGCAGCCGGGTGAATTCCCCGGCTGCGGCCTCGCGGGAGTCCGAGCTCACAGCGCGCCCGCGCTGGCCAGCTCGCGGTTGGCCCGCACCTCGTGATCACCCTTGAGCCACATGTAGCTGCCCGGCTTGCGGGCCTCCCGGCGCAGGAACCACAGCGTGCCCTTGCAGACCAGTTCCTTGATCGCCGCGCCGGGCCGCCCGCCCACCGACACCCGCCGCGGGCTGTCGTCGGGGTGCGACAGTTGCACCACTCCGGCCCGCCGGCCCAGGCTCACACACTGGCCGGTGAACGCCTGGTCCAGGTCGGCGGGAACGGTCCCGTCCAGCCGGGCCAGCACGGTCGCGGCGGCCTGGGCGGCCAGCGGCATCGCGGCTTGGCAGCTCATCCGCAGCGGCGCGGCCGACGGCGCGACGGCGTCCCCGGCGCCGACGATCCGGTCACTGTCGCAGCTGGTCAGCGTCTCGTCGGTGAGCAACCGGCCCAGCTCGTCGCAGGCCAGCCCGCTGTCGGCGGCGAGCTGCGGCACCGTGAAACCGGCGGTCCACACCGTCATCGCGGCGGGCACGTCGTCGCCGACGGCCAGCTGCACCGCATGCGGTCCGACCGCGGCCACGGTGGCCTCCTCGATGACCCGCACGCCCAGCTTCAGCAGCCGGCTGCGCACGTCGGCGCGGGCGCCGCCACCCAGCGACGGGGCCAGCGCGGCGCCGATCAGGGTCACCGGGTGGCCCGCCTCGGCCAGTTCGGCGGCGGTCTCGATGCCGGTCAGACCGGCGCCGACGACGACGATCGGGTCCATCTCGGTCAGCGTCTGCAACCGCGACCGCAGCCGTCGGGCATCCTCGTACTCGGCCAGGGTGTAGGCGAACACGTCGGCGCCGGGGACCGTCGGCTTGGCCGCGGCGCTGCCCACGGCGTACACCAGGTAGTCGTAGTGCAACGCGCTTCCCGAGGCCAGCAGCACCCGAGTGGTGTCGGCGTCGATCCGCTCCGCGGTGTCGACCACCAGCTCGACCGACGGGTGCAGCAACTCGTCGTATCCGGCGACGGCGTCGTCGTTGCCGGCGACCAGCTGGTGCAGCCGGATCCGCTCGACGAACTCCGCGCGCGGGTTGACCAGCGTGACGGCCACCCCGGGGTGGGCCTGCAGCCGGTTGGCGGCCAGCACGCCGGCGTAGCCACCGCCGATGACGACGATCGAGGTGTTCATCTCTGCTCCTTGGGTTGGGTTGCTCATGCCCTCAAGACACCGCCGCGCCCGCGGATGTGACAGCCCAGAGACGATTGTGGCCCAGATCACAGACAAAAGCCCGCCCGCCCCGAGACGGGACGGACGGGCTTTCGGCGAAAGAATCAGACGGTCCTATGCGTCTGACCTCTGCCTCGTGCGCTCGTTCCTCGCTTACTCGTTGAGTCAGACGATGCCCAGCGCGGACATGGCGTCGGCGACCCGGATGAAGCCGGCGATATTCGCCCCGGCGACGTAATTGCCGGGCTGGCCGTACTCCTCGGCGGTCTCCACGCAGCGGTCGTGGATGCGGCCCATGATCTCGGCGAGACGCTCCTCGGTCTCCTCGAAGGTCCAGGAGTCCCGCGAGGCGTTCTGCTGCATCTCCAGCGCGGAGGTCGCCACACCGCCGGCGTTGGCGGCCTTGCCCGGGGCGAACATCACGCCGGCCTCGGCGAACAGCTTCACCGCCTCCGGGGTGCACGGCATATTCGCGCCCTCGGCGACGACCTTGCAGCCGGAGTTGATCAGCGCCGCGGCCTGGGCGCCGGAGAGTTCGTTCTGGGTGGCGCACGGCACCGCGATATCGCAGCCGAGCTCCCACACGCTGCGGTCCGGCACGTAGGTCGCCCCGCCGGCGCGCAGCTCGACGTACTCACCGATCCGGGCCCGGCGGACCTCCTTGACCTCGCGCAGCACCTCCACGTCGACGCCCTTCTCGTCGACGATGTAGCCGCCGGAGTCCGAGCAGCCGATCACCGTGCCGCCGAGCTGGTGGATCTTCTCGATGGCGTAGATCGCGACGTTGCCCGAACCGGACACCACCACCTGCTTGCCCTCGAAGGAGTCCTTCTTGGAGCGCAGCATCTCGTCGATGAAGAACACCGTGCCGTAGCCGGTGGCCTCGGTGCGGACCTGCGAGCCGCCCCAGGTCAGACCCTTGCCGGTGAACACGCCGGACTCGTAGCGGTTGGTGATCCGCTTGTACTGGCCGAACATGTAGCCGATCTCGCGGGTCCCGACGCCGATGTCGCCGGCCGGCACGTCGGTGTACTCGCCCAGGTGGCGGTACAGCTCGGTCATGAACGACTGGCAGAACCGCATCACCTCGCCGTCGGAGCGGCCCTTGGGGTCGAAGTCCGACCCGCCCTTGCCGCCGCCGATCGGCAGGCCGGTCAGCGAGTTCTTGAAGATCTGCTCGAAGCCCAGGAACTTCACGATGCCCAGGTACACCGACGGGTGGAATCGCAGCCCGCCCTTGTACGGCCCGAGCGCGGAGTTGAACTCCACCCGGAACCCGCGGTTGATCTGCACGACGCCGTCGTCGTCGACCCACGGCACGCGGAAGATGATCTGGCGTTCGGGCTCGCAGAGGCGGCGGATGATCGCGCTGTCGACGTACTCGGGGTGCTTGACGACGACGGGGCCGAGGGTGTCGAGCACCTCGTGCACCGCCTGGTGGAACTCGGTTTCACCGGCGTTGCGGTGCATCACCTCGTCGAAAAGGACCTCGAGCTTGTCGTGCAGTTTGATTTCAGCCATACCTATTCATTTCCGTCAGTCGGTCTGATGCCGGGGGAACACCCCGACGGGTTCGGGCAGGGTCGTTCCGGGGACCAGCCGCGTGCCCAGCGCGGCGAAGTCACGTTTGGTGTCATCCTGGCCGAGCAGGTCGAGCAGCTTGTCGGCGGATGTCGGCATCACCGGGGAGGTCAGCAGCGCCGCGATCCGCACCACCTCCATGGTGGTGTAGAGCACCGTCCGGAACCGTTGCTGATCGCCCGCGTCGTCGGACTTGCGCAGCACCCACGGCTCCTGCGCGGTGAAATACCGGTTGGCCGAGCCGAGCATCGCCCAGATCGCCTCCAGGCCCAGGTGCATGGCGGGCTCGTCGAAGTGCCGCCGCACCTTCTCCAGCAGGCCGTCGGCCTCGGCCAGCAGCGCGGCGTCCTCGGCGCTGAACTCGGCCGGTTCGGGCACCACGCCGCCGAGGTTCTTGGCGACCATGGACAGGCTGCGCTGCGCGAGATTGCCGAATTCGTTGGCCAGGTCGGCGTTGATCCGCCCCGTGATGGCGTCCTCGGAGTAGGAGCCGTCCTGGCCGAACGGCACCTCGCGCAGCAGGAAATAACGCACCTGGTCCACCCCGAACGCGTCGACCAGCGCGTCGGGGCTGACCACGTTGCCCACCGACTTGCTCATCTTCTCGCCGGAGTTGAGCAGGAAGCCGTGCGCGAAAACCCTGCGCGGCAACGCGATTCCCGCCGACATCAAAAACGCCGGCCAGTACACGGTGTGGAACCGGATGATGTCCTTGCCGATCATGTGCAGATCGGCTGGCCAATATCGCTCGAAGAGTTCGGATTTCGTGTTCGGGTAGTCCACGCCGGTCAGGTAGTTCGTCAGCGCGTCGACCCACACGTACATCACATGATCGGGGTCCCCGGGCACCGGCACGCCCCAGTCGAACGACGAGCGGGAGATCGAAAAATCCTTCAGCCCGCCGGAGACGAAGCTGACCACCTCGTTGCGGCGCACATCCGGGCCGATGAACTCCGGGTGCTCGGCGTAGTGCGCCAGCAGCCGGTCGGTGTAGGCCGAGAGCCGGAAGAAGTAGGTCTGCTCCTCGGTCCAGGTGACCTCAGCGCCGGAGCTGGTCGCGACCCGGACCCCGTCGCGCAGCTCGGTCTCGGACTCGGCGAAGTAGGCCTCGTCGCGCACCGAGTACCAGCCGGCGTAGGCGTCCAGATAGATGTCGCCGGCGTCGGCCATCTGCTGCCACAGCGCCTGGGAGGCGACCTTGTGGTCGGCGTCGGTGGTGCGGATGAAGCGGTCGAAGCTGATGCCCAGCTTGCGCTGCAGCGACTCGAAGACATCGGAGTTGCGCCGGGCAAGCTCCGCGGTCGGGACGCCTTCGGCGGCCGCCGTCTGCGCCATCTTCAGCCCGTGCTCGTCGGTGCCGGTCAGGTAGCGCACGTCGAACCCGTCGAGGCGCTTGAACCGGGCGATGGCGTCGGTGGCGATGTACTCGTAGGCGTGCCCGATGTGCGGCGCGCCGTTGGGGTAGGTGATCGCCGTGGTGATGTAGAAGGGTTCGGTCATCTCGCCGATCAGCTTATGGTGTCAATATGTGCTCCGATCGGCCACCTCCTCCGGCGCCGGAGCCGTTGACCCCCCTGATTGACGCACATACTCACCTGGACGCCTGCGGGTGCGCCGACGCCGACGACGTCGCGGCGGTGCTGGACCGGGCTCAGGCTGTCGGGGTGCAGGCCGTCGTCACCATCGCCGACGACCTGGAGGCCGCCCGGTGGGCGGCGGCCGCCGCCGATTGGGACGACCGGGTCTACGCGGCCGTCGCGCTGCACCCCACCCGCGCCGGCGCGCTGGACGACGCGGCCCGCGCCGAGATCACCGAGCTCGCCGCCCGCGATCGGGTGGTGGCCATCGGCGAGACCGGGATGGACCTGTACTGGCCGGGCCGGTTGGAGGGTTGCGCGGACCCGGCCACCCAGGCCGAGGCG
Organism: Mycolicibacterium brumae; assembly: GCF_025215495.1. Lineage (NCBI taxonomy): Bacteria > Bacillati > Actinomycetota > Actinomycetes > Mycobacteriales > Mycobacteriaceae > Mycobacterium > Mycolicibacterium brumae. The sequence goes on from NZ_CP104302.1 coordinate 709,843, forward strand.
TTCGCCTGGCACATCGATCTGGCCAAGCGGACCGGCAAACCGCTGATGATCCACAACCGCGACGCCGACGACGCCGTGCTCGAGGTGCTCGCCGCCGAGGGCGCCCCGGAGCGGGTGATCTTCCACTGCTTCTCGTCGGGGCCGGAGATGGCGCGCCGCTGCGTCGATCAGGGCTGGTATCTGAGCCTGTCCGGCACCGTCAGCTTCCGAAACGCGCATGAGTTGCGGGAGGCGGCCGGATTGATCCCGCGGGAGCTCTTGCTGGTGGAAACCGATGCGCCGTTCCTCACACCGCACCCTTTTCGTGGCGCACGCAACGAATCGTATTGCCTGCCATACACCGTCCGCGCCCTCGCTGAACTGCTGAATCGTCCCGCGGAGGAGCTGGCGCGGGATTCGTCAGCAAACGCCCGCCGGGTGTACAATCTTTCCTAAGAGCAGTTATGGCGCCACGGCTTGCCGTGCGCGCAGGGTGTGAGCTTGGTCTGGCAGGGTTGCCCCGCCCCAGCGCCCTTCGTTACCGTCTTGTTATCAACGGCCGTCTGGCATGCCGCCGGCCGCGAAGAAAAGCTGAGGTAGTCCCGCGTGAACGTCGTCCACAAATTGCACCACTCCCGCTCCGGGCAGCTGCGCGCCCTCGTCGGCGCGATGCTGGTTGCCCTGACCGTCGCAGGCGGCTACGCCGTCGCCTCGCAGAAGACCGTCACGCTGACCGTGGACGGCGCGTCCACCACCGTCAAGACCATGAAGTCCCGCGTCATCGACGTGGTCAAGGAGAACGGCTTCGACGTCGCCGAGCGCGACGACCTCTTCCCGGCCGCCGAGGACGCCGTCGGCAACGACACCACCATCGAACTGCGCCGCAGCCGCCCGCTGGAGATCTCCCTCGACGGCGAAGGCGCCCAGCAGGTGTGGACCACCGCGTCCACCGTCGACGAGGCGCTGACCCAGCTGCAGATGACCGACACCGCCCCGGTGGCCGCCAACCGGTCCGCCCGGCTGCCGCTCGGCGGCATGGCGCTGCCTGTGGTGAGCGCCAAGAAGGTCGTCCTGAACGACGGCGGCGCCGTGCGCACCGTGAAGCTGGCCGCCGCGAACGTCGCCGGCCTGCTGGCCGCCGCCGGTGTCCCGCTGGAGCAGAACGACCGCGTCGAACCCGCCGCCGCCACCCCGGTCGCCGAGGGCATGCAGGTCGAGGTCACCCGGATCCGGATGGAGAAGGTCACCGCGCGCGAGCCGCTGACGCCGAACGCGCAGCGCATCGAGGACGTCACGCTGAACATGAGCCGCAAGGTCGTCGAGGACCCGGGCACCCCGGGCCTGCAGGACGTGACCTACGCGGTGGCCACCGTCAACGGCCGCGAGACCGGTCGGCTGCCCGTCGCCAACGTGGTGATCACCCCGGCCCGCGACTCGGTGCTGCGCGTCGGCGCCAAGCCGGGCACCGAGGTGCCGCCGGTGACCAACGGCGGCACCTGGGACGCGTTGGCGCAGTGCGAAGCCGGCGGGAACTGGTCGATCAACACCGGCAACGGCTTCTACGGCGGCGTGCAGTTCGACTACGGCACCTGGCTGGCCCACGGCGGCGCCAAGTACGCCCCGCGCGCCGACCTGGCCACCCGCGAGGAGCAGATCGCCATCGCTTCGAAGACTCAGGCCGTGCAGGGCTGGGGCGCCTGGCCGACCTGCAGCTCGCGGATCGGCGCCCGCTGACCATCCGACTGCTGGGCCCTGCCGACATCCGGGAGCTGGCCGACGAGCTGGGCGTTCGGCCCCGCAAATCCTGGGGCCAGAACTTCGTCCACGACGCCAACACGGTGCGCAGGATCGTGGCCGCCGCCGGCGTCACCGCCGACGACACCGTCATCGAGGTCGGCCCCGGGCTGGGCTCGCTGACCCTGGCGCTGCTGGAAACCGGCGCCTCGGTGCTGGCCGTCGAGGTGGACCCGGTGCTCGCCGGGCGGCTGCCGCAGACCCTGGCCGAACGCTCCAGCGGGGAGTCGGCGACGCTGACGGTCCTCAACCGCGACGTGCTCACCCTGGGCCCCGGGGACCTGCCGGAACCCAACGGCCCGCTCGTCGAACCCACCGCGCTGGTGGCGAACTTGCCCTACAACATCGCCGTGCCGGCCCTGCTGACCGTGCTGGCCGGCTTCCCGACCGTGCAGCGGGCGCTGGTCATGGTCCAACTCGAGGTCGCCGAGCGGCTGGCCGCCGAACCCGGCGGCAAGGACTACGGCGTCCCCAGCGTCAAGGCCCGGTTCTACGGCGACGTCAGCCGGGCCGGAACCGTCGGGCCGTCGGTGTTCTGGCCCGTCCCGCGGGTCGACTCCGGGCTGGTGCGCATCGACCGCGACCCGTCGCCGCGCTGGCCGACCGACCCGGCGTTCCGGGAGAAGACCTTCGCGCTGATCGACGCCGCGTTCGCCCAGCGCCGCAAGACGGTGCGCAACACGCTGTCGCGGTGGGCCGGTTCGGGCGAGGCCGCCGAACAGCTGCTGCGCGCCGCCGGCATCGACCCGTCCGCCCGCGCCGAGACGCTGTCCATCGACGACTTCACCCGATTGGCCGCGCTGCCCCTCGCGCCGTCGACGGCTCCCGCCGACGAGGCCGGATAGTCTCGTCGGGTGTCTCTCACCGGCAACACCGCCACCGAATGGGTCCCGACCGGATCGGTGACGGTCCGCGTGCCGGGCAAGGTCAATCTGTTCCTGTCCGTCGGCGACACCCGCCCGGACGGCTATCACGAGTTGACGACGGTGTTCCACGCCGTGTCGCTGTTCGACCAGGTGGTGGTCGCCAACGCCGATCTGATGTCGCTGACGGTGGTCGGCGAGGGCGCCGACACGCTGCCCACCGACCGGCGCAACCTGGCCTGGCAGGCCGCCGAGCTGATGGCCGAACACGTCGGACGCTCACCCGATGTGGCGATCACCATCGAGAAGTCCATCCCGGTGGCCGGCGGCATGGCCGGCGGCAGCGCCGACGCCGCCGCGGTGCTGGTCGCGATGAACACGCTCTGGGAACTCGGTGTGCCCCGCGCCGACCTGCACACCCTGGCCGCCAAGCTCGGCAGCGACGTGCCGTTCGCGCTGCACGGCGGCACCGCGCTGGGCACCGGCCGCGGCGAGGAGCTGACCACGGTGCTGGCCCGCAGCACCTTCCACTGGGTGCTGGCGTTCGCCGATTCGGGGTTGTCCACGCCGAAGGTCTTCGCCGAGATCGATCGGCTACGGCTGACCGGCGCCCAGCCGCGACTGTCCGAACCCGAGGCGGTGCTCGCGGCGATGGCCAGCGGCGATCCGACCCGGCTGGCCCCGTTGCTGGGCAACGAACTCCAGCCGGCGGCCCTCAGCCTGAACCCGGGCCTGCGCCGCACCCTGCGTGCCGGCGTCGAGGCGGGGGCGCTGGCCGGTGTGGTCTCCGGGTCCGGGCCGACGTGCGCGTTCCTCTGCGAGACCGTCGACGTCGCCGTCGACGTGTGCAGCCAGTTGGCCGGCGCCGGGGTGTGCCGCACCGTGCGGGTGGCCAGCGGGCCGGTGCACGGCGCCCGGGTGGTTCCGGCGGGCAAATGACACGCGCATCGAATTCATCACATAGTTTGGTAGTTACTTAAGAGGAGTTTAAGATGAACGGCGGTGATGACTATTAACTGGGCGCCGCCGACGCCATCGCTCCGATTGTCCAGGAGGTTCTCGTGAGCAGGTTCACCGAGAAGATGTTCTTCAACGCCCGGAACAGCAACCGGGGAATGGTGACGGGTGAGCCCCACGCACCGGTCCGCCAGACCTGGCTCGAAGTGCACGAGCGCGCTCGCCAGGTCGCGGGCGGCCTCGCCGCCGCCGGGATCGGCCACGGCGACGCCGTCGGCATGCTGGTCGGCGCTCCGGTGGAGATCGCCCCGGCCGCCCAGGGTCTGTGGATGCGCGGCGCGAGCCTGACCATGCTGCACCAGCCCACCCCGCGCACCGACCTGGTGATGTGGGCCGAGGAAACCATGAACGTCGTCGGGATGATCGAGGCGAAGGCCGTCATCATCTCCGATCCGTTCCTGGCCGCGGTCCCGGTGCTGGAGGAAAAGGGCATCACCGTCCTGACCGTCGAGGACCTGCTGAAGGCCGACCCGATCGACCCGATCGAGACCGGCGAGGACGACCTGGCGCTGATGCAGCTGACCTCGGGCTCGACCGGATCGCCCAAAGCGGTGCAGATCACGCACCGCAATATCTACTCCAACGCCGAGGCGATGTTCGTCGGCGCGAAGATGGACCCCGACGGCAACGACGTCATGCTCAGCTGGCTGCCGTGCTTCCACGACATGGGCATGGTCGGCTTCCTGACCATCCCGATGTTCTTCGGCGTCGAGCTGGTCAAGGTCACCCCGATGGACTTCCTGCGCGACACCCTGCTGTGGGCCAAGCTCATCGACAAGTACAAGGGCACCATGACCGCGGCGCCGAACTTCGCCTACGCGCTGTTCGCCAAGCGGCTGCGCAAGCAGGCCGAGCCGGGTCAGTTCGACCTGTCGTCGCTGCGTTTCGCGCTCTCCGGCGCCGAGCCGGTAGACCCGGCCGACGTCGAGGATCTGATCGACGCCGGCAAGCCGTTCGGCCTGCGGCCCGAAGCCGTGATGCCGGCCTACGGCATGGCCGAGACCACGCTGGCGGTGTCCTTCTCCGACCTGGGCCAGGGCCTGCTGGTCGACGAGGTCGACGCCGACCTGCTGGCCGCGCTGCGCCAGGCCGTCCCGGCCACCAAGGGCAACACCCGCCGGCTGGCCACCCTCGGCCCGGTGCTGCAGGACCTCGAGGTCCGCATCGTCGACGAGCACGGCAACGTGATGGCCCCCCGCGGCGTCGGCGTCATCGAACTGCGCGGCGAATGCGTCACCCCCGGCTACCTGACCATGGGCGGCTTCCTGCCGGCCCAGGACGAGCACGGCTGGTACGACACCGGCGACCTGGGCTACATCACCGAACTGGGCCACATCGTGGTCTGCGGCCGGGTCAAGGACGTCATCATCATGGCCGGCCGCAACATCTACCCGACCGACATCGAACGCGCCGCCGGGCGGGTCGCCGGCGTGCGCCCGGGCTGCGCGGTCGCGGTGCGCCTCGACGCCGGGCACTCCCGGGAGACGTTCGCCGTCGCCGTCGAATCCAACGACTACCAGAACCCCGACGAGGTGCACCGGATCGAGCGCCAGGTCGCCCACGAGGTGGTGGCCGAGGTCGACGTCCGGCCGCGCAATGTCGTCGTGCTCGGGCCGGGCACCATCCCGAAGACCCCGTCGGGCAAGCTGCGCCGGTCCAACTCCGTCGCCCTGGTCACCTAGGTTCGGGACCGGAACATGAGGGCCGTGGCGACGATCGCACTGATCGGTGCGACGACGTCGATGATCGCGCTGATTTCGGCGCCGGGCGCCGTCGCCAGGCAATCCTGCCGGGGCGGCGACGGAAACGTGGTGTGCGAGACCAACGGCAGCGTTTCGATCAAGAGCGTGCCGCACATCCGCGCCCCGCAGGCCAACGTCTTCTGGCCCGGGCTGGGCCCCGGGGCGTTCGTCGGCGGCCCGGTCGGCGTCATCGGTTGGTAGTCCCGGCAGCGAAAACTGATTGCCAAAGTCATCAATTTTCCCCACCAGGCGCCGCAGGCCTTACGCACAGGGGCGAGTGTCACTTACTGTGGAGGCACACAGTGACCGAGAGGGGGCCCAATGATTAGACGCAACACCGCATCGGTGACTAGACGCAACACCGCATCGGTGTCGGCGACGATCGTGGGCGCCGCACTGATCGGCGCTGTGCTGGCGGCCGCCCCGGCCGGCGCTCAACCCGAATGTCGGGAAGCCGGGGCCACCATGCGCTGCGAGACCAATGGCAGCGTGCAGATCACCACCGGGCCGCGGAGCCGGGCGCAGACGCCGGCGCAGCAGATGCCGGGCATGATGATGGCGCCGTGGCAGATTTACCTGGACAAGTAGCCGCCCGGACTCCGGTTTCCGCAGTTTCTGAAGTTTCCGATCAGCCCGCCAAGGGTGAATCACCGTTGAATTTCTCATTACCCGAGGGGGAGCCTGAATGAATACCCGCGCAACGATGGCATTGGCCGCGACGGGCTTGATCGTCGTTTCGATGATTTCCTCACCGGTCGCCGGCGCACGGCAGAGCTGTCGCGACACCGGTGGAGCCATCCGGTGTGAGACCAGTGGCAGCACCTCGATCAAGGCCGTGCCGCAGACCCGGGCAATGGGTCCGCAAGCCGGAATGATCGGCGGCATCGGCGGACTTCGCCGCGGGATGCTGTGGGGCTGGTAGCACCCCCCGGACGAAAATTCGGCGTTCATCGCGCACCTCGCGCGAATCCGGATTGCTCATGTTAAGTTCCATACCAAACTCAAAGAATTCGATGAAAGGACCGCAATGGCGTTGACCCGCACGGTTTCTGCACTCTTCGCAGGAGGCGTCGCCGCCGCTGCGATCTCGATGGGCGTTGCGTGGGCCGGTGGCCCGGACGGCTATAACGAGGACAACGGTTACGTGGAGCCTGCCGTGAATTCCGACCCCTCCGACGATGTCTATGAGGCCGTCGGCTCCGGGTACGTCGGGGACTCGCTGGTCGGCTTCCGCGCCACCGGCGACAACAAGGGCGCCGCGACCGCGAACGTCATCGCGGCCTGCGAGGCCGGCGGCGGCATGGACTGCAGCTGGGACGAGGTGACCAGCGACAATCTGTGCATCGTCTCCATCGGCAACGACAACACCGGCCAGGTCGGTGGCGGCGCCGGCGCCAACCCCGCTGCGGCGCGTGACGACGCGTTCGCGCACGCCGCCGAGGGCGGCTACCCATTCGACCCCAGCGCCCGGACGCTGATCGAAGCCTGCCCGTAATTCAGCTCCGCCCGACCAATCCCTAGAAAGGGGAACCGCATGAACACGCGTAGGAAAGTTGCCCTGTTGGCTGCGGCGCTGATGTCGGTTTCGTTGATCTCGGCGCCGGGCGCCATGGCGCGCCCGAATTGCCGGGAAAGCGGCGGCAAGACCCGCTGCGAGACCAACGGCAGCACCTCGATAAAGGCCGTGCCGCAGACCCGGGCGCAGCAGCCGGGGCAGGGCCTGGGTGGCATCGGCGGCGTCCGTCGCGACACCCTCTTCGGCTGGTAACCCGACCACGATTGCGGCCTGCTCCGGCAGGCCCCAAAGACCTCGACCTGATATGTCAGGTCGAGGTCTTTCGTGTGTAGGGCCCCGGACAGTGATGTGACGAAGCCATGGAGTTCATGGAGCTCCGCCCCGGTCTTGGTGACTCTGGATGGTGTAAGCGAATCCAGACCCCACAGAGAGGGGAGGCCGAAAAATGAAGTTACGCAACAAGAGCGCAGTCGCTGCGGCCGGCTTGATGGCGATGTCGATGGTCGCGGCGCCGATGGTGACCGCGACGGAGGCGCAGGCGCGGCCGGTCTGCGAGCAGACCGCGACCAAGACGCGGTGTGAGACCAATGGCAGCACGTCGATCAAGGTCGTGCCGCAGACCCGGGCGCCGATGAGCGGCCAGCAGATGGGCGCCTTGGGCATGGTCCCGCGCCAGATCTTCCTCGGCTGGTAACCGCACGCCGCTGGCCGGGTAAGCCCCGGCTCAGGCCAGGCCCCGGTCAGTAGGCCTCAAGCCCAAGCGTGCACGATGTTCTGGGCTGGCTCCAGCCCCTGTGCGACAAGCAATTCCGCGGCATCGGCCGCCTGCTCGCAAACGGTGGGGACCTCGGCGCGTTCGACGGAGCTGAACGGCTCCAGTACGAACGTCGCTGGGTCCTTGCGGCCGGGTGGGCGGCCGATGCCGATGCGGACCCGCTGAAAATCCTTTGTTCCCAACGCAGAAGCCACCGACTTCAGCCCATTGTGGCCGCCCTCGCCGCCGCCCCGCTTGAGCCGGATGCGCCCGAAGTCGATGTCGAGCTCGTCGTGCACCACGATGACCTCAGCGGGCGGCGTCGAATAGAACTTGGCCAGCGGACCGACCTGACGACCGGATTCGTTCATGTACACCCGCGGCTTGGCCAGCACCACGGCGCGGCCGCCGATCCGGCCGGTGACAACCTCAGCGCCGGACTTCTTGTGCGCCTTGAAGGTTTCGCCCATTCGGCCCGCCAGCAGGTCGACGACCATGAACCCGACATTGTGTCGGGTGTTGGCGTACCGGGGTCCGGGGTTGCCAAGGCCGACGACGAGCAGTGTGTCGGCCATGGCAAACCCCGTCGATCCTCGAAGTGCTGTTACTCGGCGGCTTCCTCGCCGGCTTCCTCGGCGGCCTCGGCCGGCGCGGCGCCGGCATCGTCGCCGGCGCCCTCGTCGTCCATCTCTTGGGCCGTCGGCGCCTCGACTACGTTGACCACCAGCAGTTCCGGGTCGGAGACCAGGGTGACGCCCTTGGGCAGCTCGACCTGGCCGGCGGCGATCTGGGTGCCGGCTTCGATGCCCTCGACGGAGATGACCAGCTGCTCGGGGATGGACAGCGCCTCGGCCTCGATCTCGATGGCGTTGGTCTCCTGGGTGACCAGGGTGCCGGAGGCGGCTTCGCCCTCGACGATCACGTTGACCTCGACGGTGACCTTCTCACCGCGGCGCACGACCAGCAGGTCGGCGTGCTGGATGTTGCGGCGGATCGGGTGGATGTCGAGCGCCTTGGTCAGCGCCAACTGCTCCTTGCCCTCAATGTCGAGCACCAGCACCGCGTTGGTGCCGGAGTTCCGCAGCACCGCGGCGAGATCGTGGGCGTTGAGCAGCAGGTGGCGGGGATCCTCGCCGTGGCCGTAGAGCACGGCCGGGACCTGGCCCGCACGGCGGGCCCGGCGCGAGGCGCCCTTGCCGGTCTCCTCGCGGACGACCGCGCTCAGGTTATTGCTGGTGGTGGCGTTCTTGGCCATGTCGCTCCTCATATGTCGTACCTGGGTGTGGGGCACGGCAAGAGCAGACAATCCGCGATTCGCGGGTCCCCGTCGATAACGGTGGCTTCTCACCACCCTCGCCGTGACGCCCGACAAGGGTAGCGCAGGCGCCTATCCGAACTCCACCCCGGTGAGTTTCTCCGACAACGACCACAGCCGGGCCGCGGTGTTGTCACTGCGGGCCAGCGGGCTGCGCCCGACGGCCCGGCTGGGCCCGGCGAAGCCGAACCGCGGGCCGATGAAGGTGTCCCCGGCCAGGTCCTGGGACGCCGCGAACAACGTTTGGCGCGCGCCGAAATCCGCGCTGGTGGCCAGCCGGTTGCTGACCGCCATCACCTTGTCCGACACACCCCCGGTGTGGCCCTGCAGATTGGTCGCCGAATACCCCGGGTGCGCGGCCAGCGCCCGCACCGAGGACCCGGCGCGGTCCAGCCGTCGCTGCAACTCGCGGGTGAACAGCAGATTGGCCAGCTTGGACTGGCCGTAGGCCAGCCACGCCGAGTACGGCTTGGCCTTCCAGTTCAGGTCGTCGAGGCTGACCCAGCCCAGGTAGTGCGCCGACGAGGACACCGTGACCACTCGATCGGTGATCTGCGGCAGCAGCAGCCCGGTGAGCGCGAAATGCCCGAGGTGGTTCACCCCGATCTGGCTCTCGAAACCGTCGGCGGTCAACGCGTACGGCACCGCCATGATCCCGGCGTTGTTGACCAACACGTCGACGTCCCCGTCGACGCCTTCGGCGAAGGCGCGCACCGACGCCAGGTTGGCCAGATCCAGCTGGCGGACCTCGACGTCGCCGTACATCGTCTCGGCGGCTTCGCGGCCCTTGTCCACGTTGCGCACCGCCAAGATGGTGCGCGCGCCGACCCGGGCCAGCTCACGCGCGGTCACCTCGCCCAGGCCGCTGTTCGCGCCGGTGACGATGACCGTGCGCCCCTCGAAGGAGGGCAGTTCGCCTGCGGTCCAGGTCATTACAGGATCTCGTTGACCGAATCGATCGGACGGGCCAGGCGCACGCCCTTGTCGGTGACGACGAACGGCCGCTCGATCAGGATCGGGTGCTCGGCCATCGCGTCGAGCAGCTGCTCATCGGTGGCCTCCGCCAGATTCAGCTCGCCGTAGAGCGATTCGCGTTTGCGCACCGCGGCCCGCACCTCGATGCCGGCGTCGTCAATCAGCTTGGCCAACTCGTCCCGGGTGGGCGGGGTCTTCAGATACAGCACGATTTCCGGATCGATCCCGTTGTCCCGCAACAGCTCCAGCGTCTTGCGCGACGTGGAGCACTTGGGGTTGTGGTAGATCCGCGCCATGCTAGGCCGAACCGTCGAACAGCCCGGTCACCGAACCGTTGTCGAACACCTCGCGGATGGTCGAGGCCAGCAGCGGCGCGATGGACAGCACGGTCAGCGTGGGGAAGCGCTTCTCCTCGGCGATCGGCAGCGTGTTGGTGACGATCACCTCGCGGGCGCCGCATTCGGCCAGCCGCTGCGCGGCCGGGTCGGACAGCACGCCGTGGGTGGCCGCGATGATCACGTCCTTGGCGCCGTCCTGGTGCAGCAGTTTCACCGCGCCGGCGATGGTGCCGCCGGTGTCGATCATGTCGTCGGTCAGGATGCAGGTCTTGCCCTTGACCTCACCGACGACCCGGTTGGACACCACCTGGTTGGGCACCAGCGGGTCGCGGGTCTTGTGGATGAAGGCCAGCGGGACGCCGCCCAGGGCGTCGGCCCACTTCTCCGCGACCCGGACGCGGCCGGAGTCGGGGGAGACCACGACCAGGTCCTGATCGGCGTAGCTCTCGGCGATGTGGCTGCACAGCAGCGACTGGCCGCGCATGTGGTCCACCGGCCCGTCGAAGAAGCCCTGGATCTGGTCGGTGTGCAGATCGACGGTGATGATGCGATCCGCGCCCGCGGTCTTGAGCAGATCGGCGACCAGCCGCGCGGAGATCGGCTCACGGCCGCGGTGCTTCTTGTCCTGCCGGGCGTACGGGTAGAACGGCATGATCGCGGTGATGCGCTTGGCGCTGCCGCGCTTGAGCGCGTCGATCATGATCAGCTGCTCCATCAGCCAGGTGTTCAGCGGCGCCGGGTGGCTCTGCAGCACGAACGCGTCGCAGCCGCGCACCGACTCGTTGAACCGCACGAAGATCTCGCCGTTGGCGAAGTCCCGCGCGGTTTGCGGCGTCACCTCGACACCCAGCTCCTTGGCCACCTGCTCGGCCAGCTCGGGGTGCGCCCGACCCGCGAAGAGCATCAGATTCTTACGGTTGTCGGTCCATTCCTGGCCCACTTGCGCCACCCTCGCCTCGGGGATCGATACGCGCCAATCTTACGAACACCGGTTACCCATGCGTACCCGGGTTGCCCGAAACCGAACGCGCGGTGGCCGCGAGGTGCTGCGTGTACACAAATGGGGCCGCAGCGGGCCTTCGTTTGGATTATCCAAACGACGCTCGCCACAGGCCCCATTTCGGTACGCGTGCGGAGCTAATCGTCGCTCTCGCGCGCCCGCCTGGCAGCTGAAGCCGACGCCGAGCCCGGTCGCTTGGACTCGACCCAGCCCTCCACGATGTGCTGGGCGTTGTCGGAGAACGCCAACGCGCCCGGCGGCACATCGTGGCGCAGCACCGTGCCGGCCCCGGTGTAGGCGCCGTCACCGACGTCGACCGGCGCCACGAACATGGTGTCCGAGCCGGTGCGGACGTGCGACCCGACCCGGGTGCGGCTCTTGGACTCGCCGTCGAAGTTCACGAAGACGCTGGACGCGCCGATATTGGTCTGCTCGCCGATGTCGGCGTCCCCCACGTACGTCAGATGCGGCACCTTCGTGCCCTCGCCGATGGTGGAGTTCTTCACCTCGACGAACGCGCCCAGCTTGCCGTCGGCGCCCAGCACGGTGCCCGGCCGCAGGTAGGTGAACGGTCCGACGTCCGCGCCGTCGCCGATCGCCGACGAGCTGCCGTGGGTGCGCACCACCGAGGCGTCGTCACCGACGGTCACGTCCCGCAACGTGGTGGCCGGACCGATCTGACAGCGCGCCCCGATCGCCGTGACGCCGTGCAACTGGGTGCCCGGATGGATGACCGTGTCGCGCCCGACGGTGACCTCGACATCGACCCAGGTGGTCGACGGGTCGATCACTGTCACCCCGGAACGCTGCAGACCCGCCACCACCCGGCGGTTCAGCTCCATGGCCAGCGTGGACAGCTGCACCCGGTCGTTGACGCCGGCGACCAGATGGGCGTCCTCGACGTGCAGCGCGTGCACCGCCTGCCGGTTGGACCGGACGATCCCGATGACGTCGGTCAGGTACAGCTCGTTCTGGGCGTTGTTCGACGACAGCCGCTCCAGCCCACCCCGCAGCGCCGCGATGTCGAACGCGTACACCCCGGAGTTGATCTCCCGGATACGGCGCTGCTGCGCGGTGGCGTCGGCCTCCTCGACGATCGCGGTGACCTCGCCGTCCTGGGTGCGCAGGATGCGCCCGTACCCGGTCGAGTCCGCCACCGTGGTGGTCACCACCGTCACCGCGGCGGGCTCGTCGCGGTGGTAGTCGGTCAGCTCGGCGAGTGTGGTGGCGTCCAGCAGCGGCACATCTCCGGAGGTGACGACGACCGTCCCGGTGAAGTCCGACGGCAGCGCGCTCAGCCCGCAGGCCACCGCGTGCCCGGTGCCCAACTGCTCTTCCTGCACCGCGATGGCGATGTCGCGGTCCAGCTCGGCGGCCAGCTCGGCGACCACCGGCGCGATCCGCTCGCGGTCGTGGCCGAGCACCACCACCAGATGGCGCGGGTCCGCGCCGGCCGCGGCGTGCAGCGCGTGCGCGAGCATGCTGCGCCCGCCCAGGGTGTGCAGAACCTTCGGGGTGTCCGACCGCATCCGGGTGCCTGCCCCGGCCGCCAGGACCACCACAGCGTCGCCAGTTGTCATATGGGTGAGCGCCTACCTTCGCCGGGGAGCGCGATCATGCTCCGTCGCCAGGACTCGAACCTGAACTATCTGAACCAAAATCAGAGGTGCTGCCGATTACACCACGACGGATCGCCTGCCAACGGATCCTATCGGGTGCCATAGGCTGACATCTCGTGGCAGCCCCGGAGAAGGAGGTCCGCGCGCCGCGGGCCCGGATGACGGGCAGCGAGCGCCGGCGTCAACTCATCGACATCGCCCGGACCCTGTTCGCCGAGCGGGGGTACGACGGCGCGTCCATCGAGGAGATCGCCTCCCGCGCGGGGGTGTCCAAGCCGGTGGTCTACGAGCACTTCGGCGGCAAAGAGGGTCTCTACGCCGTGGTGGTGGACCGGGAGATGTCGGCGTTGCTGGAGGCCATCACCTCCTCGCTCACCAACAACCGGTCCCGGGTGCGGGTCGAGCTGGTCGCGCTGGCGCTGCTGACCTATGTCGAGGAACACACCGACGGATTCCGCATCCTGATCCGCGATTCGCCGGCCTCGATCAGCTCCGGCACCTACTCCAGCCTGCTCAACGACGCGGTGAATCAGGTGTCCTCGATCCTGGCCGGTGACTTCTCCCGACGCGGCCTGGACCCCGAACTGGCGCCGCTGTACGCCCAGGCGCTGGTCGGCTCGGTGTCGATGACCGCGCAGTGGTGGCTCGACGTCCGCGAGCCCAGCAAAGAAGTGGTCGCCGCGCATCTGGTGAACCTGTGCTGGAACGGCCTGACCCACCTCGAGTCCGACCCGGTGCTGCACGAGGAGTAGCGGGCGCGGCGTCCGGCGGCGGCACTAGACTTCCCCCATCATGACCACACCGGGGCACCCGCATGTCCAGACCCCGATCGCGGGTCTGGTGGAGCTGGCGCTGACCGCGCCGACCTTCACCGATCTCGCCGAACGCGCCGCCGCCGCTCCGCAGACCCTCGACATCGTCGGGCCGTCGGCGGCCCAGCTGTATGTCGCCGCGGCGCTGGCCCGCCGCGGCCCGCTGCTGCTGGTCACCGCCACCGGACGCGACGCCGACGACCTGACCGCCGAACTGCGCGGGGTCTTCGGCGACGCCGTCGCGCTGTTCCCGTCCTGGGAGACGCTGCCGCACGAGCGGCTGTCCCCGGGCGCGGACACCGTCGGCAACCGGCTGCTGCTGCTGCGACGGCTGGCCAACCCCGACGACGATCGGCTCGGCCCCCCGCTGCGCGCCGTGGTCACCACCGTCCGCTCGTTGCTGCAGCCGATGGCCCGCGGCGACGGCGCCGCCGCCGACGCCGAGCCGGTCAGCCTGGCCGTCGGCCGCGAGGCCGATTTCGACGACGTCATCGCCCGGCTGGTCGAGCTCGCCTACACCCGCGTCGACATGGTCGGCAAGCGTGGCGAGTTCGCGGTGCGCGGCGGAATCCTCGACGTGTTCGCCCCGACCGCCGAGCATCCGGTGCGCGTCGAGTTCTGGGGCGACGAGGTCACCGAGATGCGGATGTTCTCCGTCGCCGACCAGCGCTCCATCCCGGAGATCCCGGTGCGGCACCTGGTCGCGATGCCGTGCCGCGAATTGCTGCTCACCACCGCCGTGCGGGAGCGCGCCGCCCAACTCGCCGACTCCACCCCGGCCACCGACAACGCGGTGCTGGGCACGGTGGGGGAGATGCTGTCCAAACTGGCCGAAGGCATCCCGGTCGACGGGATGGAGGCGCTGGCCCCGGTGCTGTGGGGTGACGAGCTCACCCAGCTCACCGACCACCTGCCCGACGGCGCCCCGTTGCTGGTCTGCGACCCTGAGAAGGTCCGCACCCGCGCCGCCGACCTGATCAAGACCGGCCGCGAATTCCTGGAGGCGTCCTGGTCGGTGGCGGCCCTGGGCGGCGACGCCCCGATCGACATCGAGGAATTGGGCGGCTCCGGGTTCCGGGCGCTCGACGAGGTGCGCGCCGCCGCGTCGGCCGGCGGGCACCCGTGGTGGACGCTGAGCCAATTGCCCGACGAGCACGCGGTGGAACTCGATGTCCGCCCCGCGCCGTCCACCCGCGGCAGCCAGCAGAGCATCGATGAGCTGTTCGCCATGCTGCGCGCGCACGTGGCCACCGGCGGGACCGCGGCGGTGGTGGCCCCAGGTGTCGGCACCGCGCACCGCGTCGTGGAGCAGCTCGGCGAATCCGACACTCCGGCAACGATGTTGGCCGGCGGCGAAACCCCGAAGCCGGGAGTCGTCAGCGTGCTGCAGGGGCCGCTGCACACCGGGCTGATCGTGCCCGGCGCGCAGCTGGTGGTGATCACCGAAACCGACCTGACCGGCAACCGGGCCACCGCCGGCGAGGGCCGGCGGCTGGCGGCCAAGCGCCGCAACACCGTCGACCCGCTGGCGCTGACCGCCGGCGACCTGGTGGTGCACGACCAGCACGGCATCGGCAAGTTCGTCGAGATGACGGAGCGCATCGTCGGCGGCGCCCGCCGGGAGTACCTGGTGTTGGAGTACGCCTCGGCCAAGCGCGGCGGCGGCACCGACAAGCTGTACGTGCCGATGGATTCGCTGGACCAGCTGTCGCGCTACGTCGGCGGAACCGCGCCCACGCTGAGCCGGCTCGGTGGCAGCGACTGGACCAACACCAAGACCAAGGCGCGCAAGGCCGTCGCGCAGATCGCCACCGAACTGGTGGCGCTCTACGCCAAGCGGCAGGCCGCGCCCGGCCACGCGTTCGGCCCCGACACCCCCTGGCAGGCCGAGATGGAGGACGCGTTCGGGTTCACCGAAACCGTCGACCAGCTCACCGCGATCACCGAGGTGAAGGCCGATATGGAGAAGCCGGTGCCGATGGACCGGGTGATCTGCGGCGACGTCGGCTACGGCAAGACCGAGATCGCGGTGCGCGCGGCGTTCAAGGCCATCCAGGACGGCAAGCAGGTCGCGGTGCTGGTGCCGACCACCCTGCTCGCCGACCAGCACCTGCAGACCTTCACCGCCCGGATGGCCGGCTTCCCGGTCACCGTCAAGGGCCTGTCCCGGTTCACCGATCCGACCGAGTCCAAGGCCATCGTCGCCGGAATGGCCGACGGCAGTGTGGATGTGGTGATCGGCACGCACCGGCTGCTGCAGACCGGGGTGCGCTGGAAGGACCTCGGCCTGGTGATCGTCGACGAGGAGCAGCGCTTCGGCGTCGAACACAAGGAACACATCAAGAGCCTGCGCAGCCACGTCGATGTGCTCACCATGAGCGCCACGCCGATCCCGCGCACCCTGGAGATGAGCCTGGCCGGCATCCGGGAGATGTCGACCATCCTGACCCCGCCGGAGGAACGGTTCCCGGTGCTGACCTACGTCGGCCCGCAGGACAACAAGCAGGTCGCCGCCGCGCTGCGGCGTGAACTGCTGCGCGACGGGCAGGCGTTCTACATCCACAACCGGGTCCGCACCATCGACGACGCGGCCGCCCGGATCCGGGCCTTGGTGCCCGAAGCCAGAGTTGTTGTGGCACACGGACAGATGCCCGAGGAGCAACTCGAACGCACGGTGGAAGGATTCTGGAACCGGGAGTTCGACATCCTGGTGTGCACCACGATCGTCGAGACCGGTCTGGACATCTCCAACGCGAACACCCTGATCGTGGAACGCGCCGACACCTTCGGACTGTCTCAGCTGCACCAGCTGCGCGGCCGGGTCGGTCGGTCACGCGAACGCGGCTACGCCTACTTCCTGTACCCGCCGGAGATGCCGCTGACCGAGACCGCGCACGACCGGCTGGCGACCATCGCCCAGAACAACGACCTGGGCGCCGGCATGGCGGTGGCGCTCAAGGACCTCGAAATCCGCGGCGCCGGAAACGTTCTCGGCGTCGAGCAGTCCGGGCACGTGGCCGGGGTGGGATTCGATCTGTACGTCCGGCTGGTCGGTGAGGCCGTCGAGGCCTACCGCGCTGCCGCCGACGGGCAGCCGGTGCGCTCCGAAGAACCCAAGGAAGTCCGCATCGACCTGCCGATCGACGCCCACCTGCCGCCGGACTACATCGGCAGCGACCGGCTGCGCCTGGAGGGCTACCGGCGGCTGGCATCGGCCGCCGACGAGGACGCGGTCGCCCGGGTGGTCGAGGAACTCGTCGACCGCTACGGCCCGCTGCCCGAACCTGCCCGCCGCCTGGCCGCGGTGGCCCGGCTGCGGCTGCTGTGCCGGCGCTACGGGGTGACCGAGGTGACCGCGACGGGCGCCGACGCCGCCACCCTGCGGCTGGCGCCGCTGACGTTGCTGGACTCCCAGCAGCTGCGGCTCAAGCGGATGTACCCCGGCGCGACGTACCGACCCACCACCTCGATGGTGCAGGCGCCGATCCCGCGCTCCGGCAGCGGAATCGGGGCGCCGCGCATCCGCGACCTCGAGCTGGCGCAGACGGTCGCCGATCTGCTGCTGGCCCTCGACGGCCGCCCGCAGGGCGAGGTGGATCTCGCTGCGGTCAGCGGCCCGACGGAAGGCGACGCATGACGGTGATTCTGGTGGACCCGCTCCGGCCGCAGCTGGTGCCGGTGGACGCGGTCGAATTGCTGGCGGGCCCGGTGCAGTACACCGAGGAGCTGCCCCCGAAAGTGGTGTGGGCGTTGGCCGCCGCACGCCCGGTCGGCGTTGGCGACCCGGCCCCGGTGCTGCTGTCCTCGGATCCGAAGCACCCCGAGGTGCGCGCGCGCCTCGACGGTGGGGCCCGGCTGCTGGCGGCGCCGGAACCCCGTCGCGGTGAGCGGCTGCTCGAGGCGGTGGAGATCATGGACCGGTTGCGGACCAACGGGCCGTGGGAGTCTCAGCAGACCCACGACTCACTGCGCGGATACCTGCTGGAGGAGACCTACGAGCTGTTCGACGCGGTGCGCGGCGGCGACGCAGAGGAACTGCGCGGTGAGCTCGGAGATGTGTTGCTGCAGGTGCTTTTCCACGCCCGCATCGCCGAAGACGCGCCCGCGGGTTCGTTCGATATCGACGACGTCGCCGACGCGCTGATCCGCAAGCTGGTCAACCGGGTGCCCGCTGTCCTGGCCGGTGAGGAGATCTCGCTGGAGGACCAGTTGGCGCAGTGGGAGGAGCGCAAGGCCGCCGAGAAGGCGCGACTGGTCGGCGTCGACGCCTCGGTGATGGACGACCTGCCCACCGCCTCCCCGGCGTTGTTGTTGGCGCAGAAGGTGCTCGCCCGCGCCGAGCGCGCCGGGATACCCGCCGAGCTGATCCCTGCCGACCTGCAGACCGTCACCGTCGACCAGGACGCCGAAACACGTTTGCGTGGAACGGCGCTGGCGTTCATGGACGATGTGCGGGCCGCCGAGCGCGCCATCGCCGCGACGCGCGGCGACTTCGACACCCCGCAGGCCGGGGCTTCGGCCGACGAATGGCGCGCGGCTTGGCCGGCGGTTTAGTCGGCGCCGATCTAGGACTCGAACAGCGTCGAGCCCCAGTAGGCGTCATTGTCGCCCTCCGGGATTCCCGGCGGCGCGGCGAAAATACCGGTGCCGGTGTGCAGGATGTACTCGGTGAGCAGATCCTTCTTCGCGAGCTTGGACTGGATCGGGATGAAGTTCGTCTTCGGGTTCCGCACGAACGCGATGAAGAACAGCCCGGCGTCCAAGTGCCCGAAACCGTCTGTGCCGTCGGTGAAGTTGTAGCCGCGCCGCAGCATCTGCGCGCCGGCGTTCTCCTCGGCCGAGGCCATCCGGACGTGCGCGTCGACGTCGATCACCGGCTCGCCGTCGGCGTCGACCCGGCCGAGGTCCAGTTCGTCGAACTCGTCGGGCAACCCCAGCGGCGCGCCGCTGCCCTTGGTCCGCCCGATCACCCGCTCCTGCTCCATCAAGGTGGTGCGGTCCCACGGCTCGATCCGCATTCGGATCCGCCGGGTGATCAGGTAGCTGCCGTTGGTCATCCAGGCGGGCCCGTCACCGTCGGCCACCCAGACGTGCTCGTCGAGCACACCGGGTTCTTCGGCCTTGATGTTGTTGGTTCCGTCCTTGAACCCGAACAGGTTTCGCGGGGTGTCCTGGTCCCGCGAGGTCGACGAGGTGCGACCGAAGCCCAGCTGTGACCACCGCACCGCGGCCGTGCCGAAACCGACGCGGGCCAGGTTGCGCACTGCGTGCACCGCGACCTGCGGGTCGTTCGCGCAGGCCTGCACGCAGATGTCGCCGCCGCACCGCGCCGGGTCCATCGACTCGTTGGAGAACTTCGGCAGATCCCGCAGCAGTTCGGGCTGGCGGTCGGCGATGCCGAGCCGGTCCACCCTGTCCTTGCGGAAGAAGCTGGGGCCGAAGCCGATCGTCAGGGTCAACTGGGACGCCGGCAGGCCGAGCGCCTCGCCGGTGTCTTCCGGCGGCGCGTACGGGTTCCCGCCGGTGGCGCCGTTGCGGGCGGTCTCATCGCCGGCGGTGAGCCGCTCGGCCATGTGCGTCCACTCCCGCAGCATCTGGATGACCTCGTCGCGCTTGTCGGTCATCAGATCGAAGGCGGCGAAGTGCATCCGATCCTGGGCCGGGGTGACGATTCCGGCCTGGTGGACGCCGCGGAACGGCACCGCGGACTGCAGCAGGCCGTGATGCGGCGCCGTCGCCCGCCCGGCCGCCACACCGGCGCCGGCCACACCGACGGCGGCGGCCGCGACCCCGGCGCCGGCGAGGAGCCGGCGCCGGGAAAAGCCCTGCGGCTCTTGGTTACTGTCCGGCGACGACACCTTGCACCTGGCTGACTTCCTTGCTCAGGGCGTCGATCGCGCGGGACAACTCCTGGCGCTGCGGCTCGGTCACCTTGTCGTAGAACACGAAGCCGTCGCCCTCACGCAGCCCGTCGAGCAGCTTCTCGACCTCGTCGAAACGCTGATCGACGCGCTTGCCCAGATCGGCGTTGCGCTCGTCGAGGATCGGCCGCACCGACGCGACCGCGGTCCGGGAGCCCTCCACGTTGGCGTTGAAGTCCCACAGGTCGGTGTGGCTGAAGATGTCCTCTTCGCCGGTGATCTTGGTGGCGGCGACCTCGTCGAGCAGACCCTGTGCGCCACCGGCGATCTGGGTGGAGTCGATCTTGTAGCTGTCCGAGTTCACGCCGTCCTGAAGTTCCTTCAGGTCGGTCATCAGCTGATCGGCCATCGCGTTGGTGTCCGGCTGCAGACCGGAGACCCAGAGGTCCTTCTCCAGCCGGTGGAACCCGGTCCACTTCTGGCCCTCCTCCAGGTCGGCTTCGCGGAGATCGATGCGCGGGTCGAGGTCATTCGGGAAGGACTCGGCCACCGGCTCGATGCGCTCGTAGTAGGTGCGGGCGATCGGGAACTGTTTCTTGGCGCCCTCGATGTCGCCGGCCTTGATCGCGTCGACGAACACCTGGCTGGCGGCCAGCAACGCCTCGGTCTGGCTGACCACGTAGCGCTTGTAGCTGTCGGCGGCTTCCTTGAACTTGCCCTCGGTGTCGATCTCCACGGCCTCGCCGGTGACGGTGAACTCGCCGCGGATGCCGTCGCCGACCATGCCCGGCCGGCAGGAGGTCTGGTACGTGCCCGGCTCGGACAGTTGCACGATCAGCTTGCGCTCCAGTCCGGGGGAGATGTTCTCCACCTCGCCCATCACCCGGTCGCCCTCGTCGTAGACGTAGAACTCGGTGACCTTGGAGCCATTGTTGGTGACCATGAAGGTGTTGGCGCCGGTGGTTCCCTCGGTGGCCGACAGCACGCACTCGGTGTCGGTGGCGGCGACGGTGATCGCCTCGTTGGAGGCGGCGCCGTCATTGCTCGCCTCCTTGGCGGTGCAGCCGGCCAGCGCGACGCCGGTCAGCGCGGCGCAAGCCAGGGCGGTCGCCGACTTGGCGTGAAAGTTGCTCATCTGGTTGACCTTTCGGGTTCTTTGGTGACCGGCTGGGCCGGGGGTTTGGCGGGACGGAGGAACAGTGCGAGAACGATGACCAAGTAGCCCGCCCAGCACAGCAACTGCAGCACCGTCGGTGTGGGGGTGATGTTGAAGACGCCCTCGATCGCACCGGTCAGCGCCTGGCCGAAGGTCGAGTCGAAGGTGAACCAGGGCGACAGGTCGAAGGCCTTGCCGGTGAGGAACGGCAGCCAGCCCACGGTCTGCAGCGCCCCGACGCCATAGGAGAGGATGCCCGCGGCCACCACGATCAGGAAGATCCCGGTGTACCGGAAGAACTTGGCCAGGTTGAAACGCACCGCGCCGCGATACATGCCGTAGGCGATGGCGGCGGCGACCAGCACACCCAGGATGAGCCCGGTTAGCGGCCAACCGGTGGAGGCATTGGCGTAGCCCACCATGAACAGCGCGGTTTCCAGGCCTTCGCGGCCGACCGCCAGGAACGACAGCGACATGACGGCCAGCCCACCGGTGTCCAGCGCCCGGGTCATGCCCTCGCGCAGTTCACCGGAGATGCCGGCGGAGGCCTTCTTCATCCACAGCACCATGGTGGTCACGATGACCACCGCCAGCAGCGACGCGACGCCGGCGAAGGCTTCGGCGGCCAGATCCTTGATGGTGTTCTCGCCGAGCTGGATGCCCAGGAACACCCCGACGGTCATCAGCACCGCGGCGCCGACGCCGAACCAGACCCATTTCAGCGCGTCCCGACGGTCGCTCTTGACCAGGAACGCCACCAGGATCGAGACCACGATCCCGGCTTCCAGGCCCTCGCGCAGGCCGATCAGAAAGCTGCCGAACAGCTGCGTTCCCGGGCTGGGGGCGGCCAGCAGGGTTAGTGCGGAATCGGCAAATCCCGTCGGCAACTTTGTCCCCGTTCCGCCGCGCCAGGCATGACGTTTGGCCACCCCGAATGTAGGTTCGGCTAACTTTAACAGCGGGTCGGGCCAAATCGGCGTCGGACGGTCACGCGCGAAGCTCGGCGACGCTCATGGGACGATGGACGGCGAATGTTCTGGTGTAGGGGAGTCCTGTGACGCGGCGTTGGCTGAGGGCTGTCGCCGTGTTGATCGCGACAGGCGTGCTCCTGGCGTCCGGCTGTTCCTGGCAGCGCGGTGTCCCCATTCCCGACGGTGTGCCGCCGCCCGCGGGCGACCCGGTGCCCGCGGTGCGCATCGACCTCAAACACGGCCGCCCCGCCGACCAGCTGCACGATTGGGCCGCCGCCCGCTCCGACGCGCTGGGCATCCCGGTGACCGCGTTGGAGGCCTACGGCTACGCCGC
Organism: Mycolicibacterium brumae; assembly: GCF_025215495.1. Lineage (NCBI taxonomy): Bacteria > Bacillati > Actinomycetota > Actinomycetes > Mycobacteriales > Mycobacteriaceae > Mycobacterium > Mycolicibacterium brumae. Next base: position 731,889 of record NZ_CP104302.1, read on the forward strand.
TCGGGTGGCGCAGGTGCTCAACCCGGGATGCAACCTCAACTGGACCACGCTGGCCGGCATCGGGATGGTGGAAAGCCACCACGGCACCTATCACGGCGCGCAGATCCTGCCCGACGGCACGGTGACCCCGCCGATCCGCGGCGTGCAGCTCGACGGCACCAGCGGCAACATGCACATCGCCGACACCGACAACGGCGAGCTCGACGGCGACGCGACCCTGGACCGCGCGATGGGGCCCATGCAATTCATCCCGGAGACCTGGAAGCTCTACGGGGTCGACGCCAACAACGACGGCAACATCGACCCGGACAACTTCGACGACGCGGCGCTGTCGGCGGCGGGCTACCTGTGCTCGCGGGGCAAGGACCTCTCCACCGCGCACGGCTGGATGAACGCGCTTCGGGCCTACAACTACTCCGATCAGTACGCCCGCGCCGTCCGCGACTGGGCGACCGCCTACGCCAACGGCCGCTCGCTGTAAAGCTCTGTTCTGGGGCGATCTGGGTGACGCCGGCCGCGAGCGTGCGCGTAGGTCCGGTTTCTCTGGCGAGCGTGCGCGTAGGTTCACCCCGTCCTGGGCGTTTGCGGACCTGTGCGCACGCTCGCGCCCCGGAAGCGGACCTACGCGCACGCTCGCGCCCGGGAGGCGGACCTGTGCGCACGCTCGGGCCCCGGAGGCGGACCTGTGCGCACGCTGGCGCCCGGAATCAGACCTGTGCGCACGCTCGGGCCCGGGAGGCGGACCTGTGCGCACGCTCACGGCGGCAGAACGGCGTACGTCGCGCTCGTCGCACCCCAGGCCGGGATCAGGCGACGATGCCCAGGTTCTGCCGGATCCGCCGGAGCATGACGTCGGGGTGACGCCGCACGTCGGCGCTGACGATACGCAGTACCGTCCAGCCCGCTTCCCGAAGCGCGGCGTCCTTTCTGCGGTCACGGGCGAGGTCGGCCGGGGTCCTGTGGAAGTCGAATCCGTCGTACTCGACAACGAAGCGGAAGGCCGGCCACGCGAAGTCGACCCGCCAGCAGTTGCCGTCGCGATCGATGATCTTGTGTTGCAGGACCGGGTCCGGGATCTCGCCGTCGAGCATGACCAGCCTGGCCTCGCTCTCCATCTCCGACTCGGGCAGCGGACTGGCCAGCGGAATGAGCTTCCGGACGACGACGATCCCGCGCCGTCCGCGCTGGGCCGCCGCTGCGGCCTCCAAGCTTGTGTGGTCACAGGTTTCGCTGCGCAGCGCCTTGTCCAGGGTGGCCAGTATGCGGGGGCGCGGCAGTGCGCGGGCCACCTCGACAGCAGTCCATGCCGGCGCCGTGACGAGCCGGTCGTGATGGGTGACCAGCGGAGCGCCCTCCCGGCGGTGCACGACGAGACCCGCGTGATTGCGCAGCTGGCGCCCTTCGGGGTTGAGCACATGCAGCGCGACGACGGATTCCGTGTCGAACCCGAAGACCGCCGCCGCAGTGCCCATGCACGCGACGACGGATTCGCCACACAACAGATCGAGTCCCTTGAGCAGCATCCGCGTCCGCGGCGATCCCAGGGTGTAGACGCCCGGGTGGATCTTCGCGACCTGCGCCGTGCGTAGCAGCCGCTGGAGCTCGCGCCGCGGGAGGACCGCTCGGATCTCGGCGAAGCGGGCCACACCGCCGTGTGACTGAAAGACGCTGAGCAGTTGAGGATCCATGCTCGGAGCATCGCCAGGGCGTCGTCGACGCGCTATTCAGCTCGCGCCACCCTGTGCATAACTTCGGGTTCGAAGCCGGCGGCTGGAGATTTCCGCCGCCGCGAGGTGCGTCGGCGTCGAACCCACTACGCTGGCCGAGTACGTCCGTGACACCCACCAACGCAAGGAGACGTCCGTGCCCATCATCGAGCAGCTCGGCGCCCGGGAGATCCTCGATTCGCGCGGCAACCCGACCGTCGAGGTCGAGGTGGCGCTCATTGACGGCACCATCGCGCGCGCCGCGGTCCCGTCGGGCGCCTCCACCGGCGAGCACGAAGCCGTCGAGCTGCGTGACGGCGGCGAACGCTACGGCGGCAAGGGTGTGCAGAAGGCGGTCGAGGCGGTTCTCGACGACATCGCCCCGACCGTGATCGGGCTGTCGGCCGACGATCAGCGTCTGGTGGACCAGTCGCTGCTGGACCTCGATGGCACTCCGGACAAGTCGCGGCTAGGCGCCAACGCCATCCTCGGTGTGTCGCTGGCAGTGGCCAAGGCCGCCGCGGACTCCGCGGGCCTGCCGCTGTTCCGCTACATCGGCGGACCCAACGCGCACATCCTGCCGGTGCCGATGATGAACATCCTCAACGGTGGCGCGCACGCCGACACCGGCGTGGACGTCCAGGAATTCATGATCGCCCCGATCGGCGCGCCGAACTTCCGCGAGGCGCTGCGCTGGGGCGCGGAGGTCTACCACTCGCTGAAGTCGGTGCTCAAGAAGCAGGGCCTGGCCACCGGCCTCGGCGACGAGGGCGGTTTCGCCCCCGACGTGGCCGGCACCAAGGCGGCGCTCGACCTGATCCTCTCGGCCGTCGACGCCACCGGTTTCAAGGCGGGCTCCGACGTCGCGCTGGCTCTGGACGTGGCCGCCACCGAGTTCTACACGGACGGAACGGGTTACGCGTTCGAGCGGGAGAACCGCACCGCCGAGCAGATGACGGCGTTCTACGAGGAGCTGATCGGCGCCTACCCGCTGGTCTCCATCGAGGACCCGCTGTCCGAAGACGACTGGGACGGCTGGGTGTCGCTGACAACCGCGATCGGCGACCGGGTGCAGATCGTCGGCGACGACCTGTTCGTCACCAACCCCGAGCGCCTGGAAGAGGGCATCGAACGCGGCGCCGCCAACGCGCTGCTGGTGAAGGTCAATCAGATCGGCACCCTGACCGAGACGCTGGACGCCGTCGCGCTGGCGCACCACGCCGGCTACAAGACGATGATGAGCCACCGGTCCGGTGAGACCGAGGACACCACCATCGCCGACCTGGCCGTCGCCGTGGGCTCCGGGCAGATCAAGACCGGCGCCCCGGCCCGCTCCGAGCGCGTCGCCAAGTACAACCAGCTGCTGCGCATCGAGGAAGCCCTCGGCGACGCCGCGCGCTACGCCGGCGACCTGGCGTTCCCGCGGTTCAACGCCTAGCCCCTACGGGCGGGTATCTTCGTCTGCGTGTCCGACGGCAAACGACCGAAGCGGCGGTCCCCGGGCTCCAGGCCCGGGACGGCCGGCAGGTCCGGCGCTGCGGGCAAGGGGCGTAGCTCGGCGAGCAATTCGCCGGGCGCCAAGGGCGCCGCGAAGGCGGCGCCGAAGCCGGTCGACCCCGACACCGATGACGTGGCGGGGTCCGCGCCGCGGGCGATGCCGGAGATCATCGAGCCGATCCGGCAGTCCATCGTCGAATCGGCGAACCGGGCCAACGAGCAGCGGATGGGCCTGACCGCGCGGCGCGCGGCCGTGCTGGCGGCGGTGGTGTGCGTGCTGACCCTGACGATCGCCGGGCCGGTGCGGACCTTCTTCGCCCAGCGCACCGAGATGAATCAGCTCGCCGCGGCCGAGCAGGCGCTACGCCAGCAGATCGCCGACCTCGAGGATCAGAAGGCGCGGCTGGCCGATCCTGCGTACATCGCCTCCGAGGCCCGGGAGCGGCTGGGCTTTGTGATGCCCGGCGACATCCCCTACCAGGTGCAACTGCCCCCGGGCGCGGTGGTGACCGACGGCGAGGAGACCCCGGGCCATCACGTCCAGGCCAGCACCGACCCGTGGTACACGGCGCTGTGGAAGACCATCGCCGACGATCCGCACGGGCCACCGCCGGCGCCGACGGGCCCGGAGGTGCTCGACCCGAACGCGCCCATCGACCCGAACGCGCCGGTGGATCCGAACGCTCCCGTGGACCCGAACCTTCCGGTCGACCCCAATGCGCCCGTTGACGCCCCACCCCCGGCAGGTCCCGGTGGTTGACCCGCAGGATCTCGCCGCGGTGCAGGCGCAGCTCGGGCGCGAGCCGCGCGGCGTGCTGGAGATCGCCTACCGCTGCCCGAACGGGGAGCCGGCGGTGGTCAAGACGGCCCCGCGGTTGCCCGACGGCACACCGTTCCCGACGCTGTACTACCTCACCCATCCGGCGCTGACCGCGGCCGCCAGCCGGCTGGAGACCACCGGGCTGATGCGGGAGATGACCCAGCGCCTGGGTGAGGACGCCGAGTTGGCCGCCGCGTATCGCCGCGCGCACGAGTCGTTCCTGGCCGAACGCGACGCGATCGAATCGCTGGGCACCGACTTCTCCGGCGGCGGTATGCCGGACCGGGTCAAGTGCTTGCACGTGGTGATCGCGCATTCGCTGGCCAAGGGCCCCGGGGTGAACCCGTTTGGTGACGAGACGCTGGCGATGCTGGCCGACGAACCCGCGATGGCCGGCATCCTGGACCGCGCGCTGTGGCTACCCGATGAGGACGCATGACGCGGGTCGGCGCAATTGACTGCGGCACCAACTCAATTCGGCTGCTGATCGCCGATGTCTCCCGTGACAAGGGCCGGTGGCAAGCGACGGATGTGTGCCGGGAGATGCGGATTGTGCGGCTCGGTGAAGGCGTCGACGCGACCGGGGCGTTCAGCTCCGCCGCCATCGAACGCACCAGGGAAGCGCTGTCGAACTACGCTGATCTCCTTGTCCAGCACCGGGTTTCACGTGTCAGGATGGTCGCCACCTCGGCCACCCGGGATGCCGCCAACCGCGACGAGTTCTTCGCGATGACCGCCGAGGTGCTCGGCGACGTCGTGCCCGGCGCCGTGGCCGAAGTGATCGACGGTGACGAGGAGGCCGCCCTGTCCTTCCGGGGCGCCGTCGCCGAATTGGACAGCGCGGACGCGCCTTTCGTCGTCGTCGACCTCGGTGGGGGTTCCACCGAGGTGGTGCGCGGGACCGATGACGTGGAGGCTGCCAAGTCGGTGAACATCGGCTGCGTTCGGCTCACCGAGCGCTGTCTGCATTCGGACCCGCCGACCCCGCAGGAAGTGGCCGCCGCGCGCGCGGTGGCCGCCGAACAGATCGCCGTGGCGCTGGAGGCCGTGCCGGTCGACGGCGCACGAACCTGGGTGGGGGTGGCCGGCACCTTCACCACGCTGGCCGCGCTGGCCATGCGGCTGCCGGTCTACGACTCCGAGGTGATCCACCTGTCCCGGGTCGGATTCCCCGAACTGCTCGCGGTGTGCGACGAGCTCATCGGGATGACCCGCGAACAGCGTGCGTCCTTGGGGCCCATGCACGAGGGCCGCGTCGACGTCATCGGCGGCGGCGCGATCGTCGTCCAGGAGTTGGCCCGCGAGCTCGGCGCCCGGATGGGCATCGACTCGCTGATGGTCAGCGAGCACGACATCCTCGACGGCATCGCGTTCAGCATCACCGACGACTGACGGTCCCTCGGCGCTCAAACCTCGAACCGGTACCCCATGCCCGATTCGGTGACCAGGTGCCGGGGCCGGCTCGGATCGTCCTCCAGCTTGCGGCGCAACTGCGCCAAATAGACCCGCAGGTAGTGGGTTTCCTTCGCGTAACTGGGCCCCCAGACCTCGCGCAGCAGTTCCTCGCGAGTGATGAGCTTGCCGCGGTTGCGGACCAGCATCTCCAACAGGCCCCACTCGGTCGGGGTGAGGTGCACCTCGGCGCCGGACCGGATCACCTTCTTCGCGGCCAGGTCGACGGTGAACGACTCGGTGACCACCACCGGCTCATCGGGCGGCGCGCCGGCGGCCGATCGGCGCACCGCGGCCCGGAGCCGGGCCAGGAACTCCTCCATGCCAAAGGGTTTTGTCACATAGTCGTCGGCCCCGGCGTCGAGCGCGTCGACCTTGTCTGCCGAATCGCTGCGGGCCGAGAGCACGATCACCGGAACGGTGGACCAGCCGCGCAGGCCCGCGAGGACCTCGGCGCCGGAGATGTCCGGCAACCCGAGATCGAGGATCACAACGTCGGGTTTGTGCTCGGCGGCGGCCCGCAAAGCCGCCGCGCCGGTGGCCGCGGTGACCACGTCGTAACCGCGCACCGACAGGTTGATGCGTAGCGCACGCAGGATCTGCGGCTCATCGTCGACGACCAGCACCTGGGTCTTAGACATTGGCGGACTCCGGGGCGGCCAGCTCGATCCCGACCGTCAGGCCCCCACCCGGGGTGTCGTCGACGGTGACCGTGCCGCCCATCGCCTCGACAAAGCCGCGGGCGACCGAAAGGCCAAGGCCGACACCGTTTCCGGTGTTGCGGTCGTCGAGGCGCTGGAAGGGGGAGAAGATCCGGTCCTGCTCTCCGGCAGGGATGCCGGGGCCTTCGTCGGCAACCGCGATCAGCACCCGGTCACCGATCCGGCCTGCGGTGACCCGAACCGGGCTGTTCGGCGCGTATCGCAGCGCGTTGTCGATCAGATTGGCCAGCACCCGTTCCAGCAGTCCGGCGTCGGCCAGCGCGACGGTGGCGCCGACGTCGACCTTGACCCGGTCCAGCCCGTCACGGGCGTACCCGGTGGCGCCGCGATTGATCCCGACGAGTGCGCGCTGGACCGTCTCCTCCAGATAGGTCCGCTGTAGCCGCGGACGTACAGCGTCAGCGGGTTGTCGCCGGTGATCATCACGGTGCGGATGCCCATCCGGCGCATCTCGTCGAACCGCTCCCGCATTCCGTGTTTGACCACGTCCTTGAGGTGGACGACGCCGAGAACCCGGGCGGCGCCGTCCTGATGCTCGCCGACGGCCAGCGGAGTGCCACCGCCGGCGGCGATCCGGTCGGCGAGGACGCCGAGTTCGGCCGGGACCACGCCCCCGTGGCTGCGCACCCATTCGGCCACCGTGCCGGCGGCGCCCTTGCGCAGTTGGCGCCCACCGTCGAGGTCGACCCCGGACATTCGGGTGGTGGCGCTGAAGGGGATCCATTCGGCGCCGGTCAGCTCGCCGGGGGTGCGGGCGCGCAACCCGTGCTCCTCCTTGGCGAAGACCACGATGGAACGTCCCTCGGGGGTTTCGTCGGCCAGGCTGGACAACTGCGCCGCGTCGGCCAGTTCAGCGCCCGACACTTCAGACAGCGGAACGAAAGCGGCCGCTTGCCGGTTGCCCAGCGTGATGGTGCCGGTCTTGTCCAGCAGCAGGGTGTTGACGTCGCCCGCGGCTTCCACCGCACGCCCCGACATGGCGAGCACGTTGCGTTGCACCAGCCGGTCCATGCCCGCGATGCCGATCGCCGACAACAGCGCGCCGATGGTGGTCGGGATCAGGCACACCAACAGGGCGACGAGCACAATGCCGGTCAGGCCGTCGGAGGTCAGCGCGGCGGAGTCTGCGACGCCGGGGTTGTCGGCCTTGGCGTAGATTGCCAGCGGCTGCAGCGTCGCCACCGCGAACACGAAGATGATCGTCAATGACGCCAGCAGGATATTGAGCGCGATCTCGTTCGGTGTCTTCTGGCGGTTCGCGCCTTCGACGAGAGCGATCATCCGGTCGATGAAGCTCTGTCCGGGCTGCTGGGTGATCCGGACGATGATCCGGTCCGAGAGCACGGTGGTGCCGCCGGTGACCGCGGAACGGTCTCCGCCGGATTCCCGGATGACGGGCGCGGATTCGCCGGTGATCGCCGACTCATCCACTGACGCAATGCCTTCCAGCACATCGCCGTCTCCGGGGATGGTCTGGCCGGCCTCGACGACGACGATGTCGCCTTGCCGCAGCAGCGGCGCCGAAACCTCTTCCTCGTACCCCGGAGTCCCGGGCTTCCAGTCGATGAGCCGACGGGCGCTGGTGGTGGTCTTCGCTCTGCGCAGCGACTGGGCCTGCGCCTTGCCGCGCCCCTCGGCCACGGCCTCGGCGAGGTTGGCGAAGACGACGGTCAGCCAGAGCCACACCACGATCAACGCGGCGAACCAGCTGGGGTCGATGATCGCCAGCACGGTGCTCCAGGCCGCGCCGATCTCGACGACGAGCATCACCGGGTTGCGCCAGAGGGTGCGCGGGTCCAACTTGCGCAGCGCGTCTGGCAGGGATGCCCACAGCATTCTGGGGCTCAGCAGCGCCCCCGGCCCGTCTCCGGTGTGCCCGGAACGGACCAGGGCGACGGCGACCGCCATCCCGACGGCAGCCGAAACGAAGTTCTGCACGGACAATCCGGTCATCTGGGTGAGATGGCTCATCGTCGATTCGCCGGAGTAGTTCTGCCAGTTGGTGTTTGTCACGAAACTGACCGCGGTGTTCCAGGCCAGCGCTGCGGTCATCGGGGTGGCTGGATCGTTCAGCCGCAGCGGCAGGTGGCCTTGTGTCAGTTGCAGGGCGAACAGCGCCACGATGCCGATCGCCGAGAACGCCAGCACACTGCGCGCGTACCCGCCCCAGGTTTGCTCGGAATCCGGGTTGGCGCCGATGACGCGGTAGATGGCGCGTTCGACGCGGGAGTGGCGCTTCGCGCTGTATACCCGGTACATGTAGTCCCCGAGCGGCACATGCGCGGCGACCAGAGCCACGATGAGGGCGGCCAGGAAGACGAGGCCCGCGGTGGTGGTGGTCATCAGAATCGCTCGGGAAACAGCAGAGCGGCGAACAGGATCGCGGCGATGGCGATCGCCAGCGCCAACCCGATGAGGTTCTGCGCGCTCACAGACCTTCCACCCACCGCTGAATGAGGCCGAGCAGCGCGAATACGCCGATCGTCAGGGCGAGATAGGCGAGTGCCGACATGTTTGCTCCGAGATCCGTCGAGCATCCCGGGGTGGGTTGCTCCGGTGACGAAGCTAAGCCGGGCCGTGATGAACCGAACCCGGCCTTGACGGGATCTTTACGCCCAGGGTGGTGATCTTGACGGCTTGGTGACGCGAAGACGCTGGCCACCGCCAGGTGGGATTACTGCCTGGCTAGACCCGCCGCGCAGGTAGGTTTGCGCCCTGGGCCCCCATAGCCCAATTGGCAGAGGCAGCGGACTTAAAATCCGCCAAGTGTCGGTTCGAGTCCGACTGGGGGCACGATAAAAGGGCTGGTAGAGGCTCCTACTGGCCGCGATCGTGCCAGCGGTCCAGGATCGCTGGGATCTCTGACATCAGAAACGCGTAGAAGTCGCGCATCTGAGTCAGACGCTGATGGGCCGCGCTGCGGTTATCGGTGACCGCGATGCCCGCGTCGGCCGCGGCCTGCATGGCGGTAAGCGTCTCGTTTTGGTTGGTGAACAGGATCGCCCAGGCGTCCTCACGTAGTCGGAAGTGCTCGCGGCGACTGGCCGGTGCGGCGACCCGCTCGGCCAGTCCGACCGAGGTCAGCATCTTCAGCGCACCTGAGATCGCTCCCGCGCTTGCATGCAGTGTCTCGGCGAGTTCGCCCATCGTCAGGCTGGGCCGCTCGGTGAACAACAGCGTGGCCAGCACCCGCGCGGTCATCCGCTGGAGCCCGTGGCTGGCCAGAACGACGGCCAGTTGTTCGGCGGCATCCTGCGGATCCGATGAAGGTGGCACCTGAATCCTCCTCAACTCAGACAACCTTCACAAATTATTGAAAGTTTAGTACGGTCGTAGGTGGTGTTCCGGGAAGTCTGGTCGGAGATGTTTGTAACCGCCAGCGCGGTGGCCGTCGGCTCCACGACGGGTTCCGCGCCGACCCGAAGGGCATCACCGCCTCATGTCACTAGCGCCGACGTCGATCACCGCCGACAGCACCGACATCATCAGCGTGCACGGGCTGACCTATACGTATCCCAAATCCGACCGACCCGCGGTGCGCGGAATGGATTTCACCGTCGGCCGCGGCGAGATTTTCGGGTTTCTGGGTCCGAGCGGCGCTGGGAAATCCACGACGCAGAAACTGCTCATCGGGCTACTGCGCGGGCATGGCGGCCGGGCCACGGTGTGGGGCCGCGACCCGCTCGGGTGGGGCCCGGACTACTACCAGCGCGTCGGGGTGTCCTTTGAGCTGCCCAACCACTATCAGAAGCTCACCGGCGCAGAAAACCTCCGGTTTTTCGCCGCACTGTATGACGGACCGACCGCAGACCCGATGCAACTGCTGGAGTCGGTGGGTCTGACTGAGGCCGCCGACACTCGTGTGGCCAAATACTCCAAGGGGATGCAGATGCGGCTCACCTTTGCGCGGTCGCTGATCAACCACCCCGAGTTGCTGTTTCTCGACGAGCCCACCTCAGGCTTGGACCCGGTCAACGCCCGCGCAGTCAAAGACATCATCCTGTCTCTCAAAGCGCAGGGCCGCACCGTCTTTCTGACCACCCACGACATGTCGACTGCCGACGAACTGTGTGACCGGGTGGCCTTCGTCGTCGACGGCGCCATCGTGGCCCTCGACAGCCCCACTGAACTGAAGATCGCACGCAGCCAACGCCGGGTGCGGGTCCAGTACCGCACTCACACGGGCAGCCTGGACACCGCCGAATTCACGATGGACGGCCTAGCTGACGACCCCGCGTTCCACGAGATTCTGCGCAATCACCACGTGGAGACCATCCACAGCCGCGAAGCCAGCCTCGATGACGTGTTCGTCGAGGTCACCGGACGGCAGCTGACATGACCCGCCTAGCGACCGCGCTGCGGCTGGAACTGACCCTGCAATACCGGCAGAAGTTCCTGCACGCCGGGGTCTTTTCGGGCCTGATCTGGCTGGCCGTGCTGCTACCGATGCCGGCGGGCTTGCGCCCGGTCGTCGAGCCGTACGTGCTCGCCGGAGACATCGCGATCATCGGATTCTTCTTCGTTGGCGCCTCAGTGTTCTTCGAAAGACAAGAACGCACCCTGAGTGCGGTTATCTCCACGCCGTTACGGTTCTGGGAGTACCTGAGCGCCAAACTTCTTGTCCTGTTGTCGATCTCGCTATTCGTCGCGCTCGTGGTGGCCACCGTCGCCGATGGTTTCACCTATCAACCGGCGCCGCTGATCGGCGGGGTGGTACTGGGAACGCTGTTGATGCTGGTCGTCGGATTCATCACCTCGTTGCCGTTCGGGTCGGTGACCGACTGGTTTCTGGCCGCGACCATCCCGTTGGCGCTGATGTTGGTCCCACCGCTGATCTACTACTCGGGTCTATGGCCCAATCCGGCGCTCTACATCGTCCCCACCCAGGGGCCGATACTGCTCCTGGGCGCGGCTTTTGATCAGCTGACCTTGAGCGCCGGCCAGGCCATCTACGCCGTGGCCTATCCGCTGCTGTCGTTGACTGTCCTGTCAGTGGCGGCCAAGGCGATGTTCAACCACTACGTGATCGAAAGGTCCGGTGCGCTGTGACCACTGTGTCCGCGCGTCGCGCTGCCCGTACTCTGGCGGCATTCGGCCGCAACGACATTCGCGGCACCTATCGCGACCCCCTGCTCGTGATGCTTGTGCTGGCGCCGGTGATCTGGACCACCGGGGTCGCGCTGCTCACCCCACCGGTCACCGAACTTCTGGCCGAACGCTACGACTTCGATCTGGTGCCCTACTACCCGCTGGTGCTCACCGCGTTTCTCTTGCTGACCAGCATCATCATCGCCGGCGGGCTGGGCGCATTCCTGGTCCTGGAGGAGGTCGATGCCGGCACGATCAGGGCGCTGCGCATCACTCCGGCGCCGCTATCAACATTTTTCGGCTACCGCGCCGCCACCGTCATGGCGGTCACCACCGTCTATGTCATCACCACCATGTCCTTCAGTGGGATCCTGGAGCCGGGGTTGATCCCCGCACTGATACCGATCGGTATGGTCGCCGGATTGTCGGCGGTGGTCACGTTGCTGTTGATCGTGGCGGTGGCCGGCAACAAAATTCAAGGCATCGCCATGGTGCGCGCGCTGGGCATGCTCATCGCCGGGCTACCGTGCCTCCCGTGGTTCATCGATTCGGCGTGGAATCTCGCGTTCGGTGTGCTGCCGCCCTATTGGGCGGCAAAGGCGTTCTGGGTGGCATCTGATCACGGCGCCTGGTGGCCGTATCTGCTCGGCGGCGTGGTCTACAACCTCGCCATCGCCTGGCCGTTGTTTCGCCGGTTCATCAACAGAATCACGTGAGCTGGTTGACGCGGTTCACACGATCCGCGGCCGCCGTGGTGGTGCGGCCATTTGAACCGAAGAGTTCAGCCAGGTGATCCGGTTCAGGCGGTGCACCAGGCAGTCGTCGTCGCCGAACATCCGCCGCCCGACGGGCCGGAAGCCGAGCCGGGCGTAGAAGCGATGCGCGTCGGTGTTGGACGCCAACGGGTCGATGATGATCGCCTCGACGGCCGGATCGGCGAAGGCGTCGTCGATCGCCTGGGTCATCATCTCGGTGCCGTATCCGCGGGCGAGCATGTCCGGCTCGCCGATCCAGATGTCGAGCGCGCGCAGGTTCGGCGCGACGTCGCCCCAGTAGTGAGTGGGCTCGGCCTGCGGGTCGATGACTTGCATGGCGCCGATCGGCCGGGCGTCGACCTCGGCGATCAGGTAGTAGCTGACCGATGAGGCGGCCGTGATCTCCTCGGCCCAGTCGGTGTCCTCGAACGCGGTGGTGGCGTCGGGATTGTCGGTCGCACAGGCGATCACATGCGGCGCGCGATCCCACTTCTCCAGCAACGCGACGTCGCCGAGCTCCGCTGGCCGCAGGCGAACTCTCATGGCCAAAGGCTACGCGCTGTTATGGAAGATGCTGGTGGTGGCGGTGTTGCGAATGGGATTTCTGGTCGCCGAGCATGCGCCAGTTGTTCTGGCGCGAGTGTGCACGCAGGGGTCGTTTTCCGGCGCGAGCAGCCAACGGCGGTCGTGTTCGACGGCGAGCGGCCAACGGCGGCACGAGTGTCCAACTATGAACACAAAGCCCCAGGACCGACCCGCGCGAAGCGGACGCCATGGAGCCCTCGTGCGCCAGCTGGCCACTCGAGGCGTTCTACGTGCGCCAGCTGGCCGCTCGTGGCGGAAATCGTGCGCTCACGGGCCGTTCGCGAACCTGCACGCACCGAACCTCACCGTGGCGGTGCCCTCGCGACCGATAACGAGCGTCGCAGTCAGGCTTTTCGTGACGCGACCTACGCCGTGACCGGCGCGATGTGCCCGTCGGTGAGCTTGCGCCAGGTGTAGGTCTGCAGCAGCATCGCGACCGGCGCGGCCACCAAAATGCCGACACCGCAGAGCATTGCGCCGGCGATGCAGATCACCGCCGCCGTCACCAGCACGACGATCGCCGTGCCGAGGTTCCGCCGGACCAGGGCGATGCTGAACTTCAGCGCCTCGACCGGTGACAGGCCCCGGTCCAGCAGGGCCATCACCGCGAACATGGTGAACAGCGCGATGCCGAGCGCGACCACCAACGCCGCGGTGGAGGCGAGCATCGACAGCGCCATCGACCCGGAGTTGTTGGCGGGCAACACGATCAGCCAGTTGATCACTGAGGACGTCGCGCCGATGATCAGCATGACGGCGACGACGGCGCCGAAACGGCGCGGTTTGATGAAGGAGGACACCGTCACCGGCCGGCCGTCGGCCAGCTCCAGAGCACCGCTGTAATAGGCGGAGGTGAACGCGGCGCCGAGCAGGATCGCGATCACGTTGAACACGAACATGCTGAAGAGGTCCGTGCCGGCGGTGACATCCACCTCGGAGACCGAGTCGCCGGCCGCCGGATCACCGGCCATCACGGCGCTCATCGACGAACCCCACAGCGCGGTGAACACCACGGCGAAGATCACCCCGATGATCAGCACCGGCAGGATTGTCGCGGCCGGGTTCTTGGTGAACTTGTTCCACGCCCACCCGAATGCCTCGCCGAGGTGGAACGGCGCGGGCTGGCCGTAGCCGGGCTGTTGCGGGTACGCGCCGAACGGCGGCTGGTGGGTCATCGCTCTCCTCGTCGGTTCAGGGCGCCGGGTATGGGCGGTCGACGACCACATTCTTCATGACCAGGGTGGAGGTGAACCGCTGCACCCCGGGCAGCGTGGACAGCACGTCGTCCTGCAACCGGGTGTACGCGTCGAGATCCACCGTCCGGATTCGCAGTAGGTAGTCCGGGTCCCCGAACAGTCGTTGCAGCTGCAGCACATTGGGCATCGCGGCGGCGGCCTCCTCGAAGCCGAGCAGCGACGCGTGGTCGGACTGCTTCATGGTGACGAACACCAGCGCCTCGAAGCCGAGTCCGAGCGCAGTGGGGTCGACGACGGCCCGATATCCGACGATGGCCCCGGAAGCCTCCAGGTCGCGGACCCGGCGGTGGGTGGGGGCGACGGTCAGACCGATCCGCGCGGCCAGGTCGGTCATGGAAATCCGGCCGTGCACCTGGAGCTCCGCAAGAATCTTGCGGTCAAGCCGATCCATAGCGAATATTTTTGCACAAACACATCGTTACCAGCCAAAACTCGCAAGCACTTTTTGCGGCTTCTTTCCTAAAGTTGCTGCTCATGGAGCTCTCGGTTCTCGTCGCGTTCGCCGCCGTCGCACTCGCCCTGGTCGCCGTCCCGGGCCCGGACTGGGCCTTCGTGCTCGCCGCCGGCGCCCGCGACCACGTAGTCGTCCCCGCCGTCGGCGGCATCCTGATCGGCTACGCCTTCGTCACTGTGATCGTGGTCGCCGGCGTCGGGACACTGGTCTCCGCGGCGCCCGCCGCCATGATGGCGCTGACGCTGGCCGGCGCCGCGTACGTCGTCTACCTGGGTGTCGGCGTGCTGCGCAGCCCCGGCGGCTTCGAGATGGCCGACGACGCCAAGCCCGCGACCTCGCCGGCGCGCCAGCTATTGCGCGGCGCCGGGGTCAGCGCGACCAATCCGAAGGGCCTGCTGATCTTCCTGGCGATCCTGCCGCAGTTCACGCGCGCCTCCGACGCCTGGCCGATCGCCGCGCAGCTGGCGGCCCTCGGACTGGTGTTCATGGCCGCCTGCGCGGTGATCTACCTGCCGCTGGGGCACGCCGCGCACCGGCTGCTGGGCGCGCGGCCCGCGTTGACCCGGCTGGTCACCCGGGCCTCCGGCGTGGCGATGATCGCGGTCGGCGTCGGGCTGGCCGCCGAGCACCTGGCCGCGGTGCTCTGACGATCAGCCCACGCCGAGGGCCGGCCCGATGGTCGTGGTCCAGGACTCCTGCATCTCGGACTCGAACAGTCCCCAGGTGTGCGAGCCGGTGGGCCGAGCCACGTAGGTGATCGGGATGCCGGCCGCCGCGGCGGCGTCGGCGAACGCCCTGGTGCTCTCCCAGACGATCCGCTCGATCATGCCGCCGGTGAAATTGCCGGATCCGGCGGGCATCCGGTCGACGTCGCCGACGTCACCGGTGTTGGACGCGGCCGCGTACACCGCCACGCCGCGCAGCTTCGCCACGTTCAGGGTGGGGTCGTGGGCGATCCACAACGGGCCGCCGCCCGGGCCCCACATGTTGTCGGCGCTGACGCCGCCGCCCATCAGGGTGATGCCGATCTGTCCGGGATCGCGGGATGGGTTCAGCATTCCGCTGTAGGAGCCGACGGCCTGGAAGCGGCCGGGGGCCTGAATGGCGTAGTCGACGGCGGTGCCGCCGGTGCTGGAAAGCCCGCCGACGGCGTTGCGCCCATTGGTGTTGTATTGCGCGTCGATGAGTGGCGGCAATTCAGCGGTCATATAAGTCTGGTACTGCCGGCTGGCGTCATTCACCCAATTGGTCCACCAACTGAATTGGCCGCCCAGCGGAGAAACCACGTTGACATTCCGATTGGCGAAGAATCCCTGGATATCGGTCATGCCGAACCAGCTCTTGGTCCCCGGCGCCCACGAGCCGCCGGGATCCAGATTGTCGCCGCCGTCGATGCCGGGCAGCAGGTAGAAGGTGGGAGCGCCGCTGCTCGGAGCCTTGTACACGTCGTTGACGATGACCTTGTTCATCGCCGCCGAGTACACCGAAACCTTGTCCCAGCGCTCGTTGACCTTCTCGATGTTGGTGATATGCGGCGCGCCGCCGAGTTCCGGATTGACGCCGGGCTCGGCGTGGGCAGGGGTGAAGGACTGAAATGACAGGGCGATCAGGGCCGCCGCGGCCGTCGCCGTCAGACGTCGGGTGAATCGGGTCATTAATCGATTATCACTCCGTCGTCCTGCTCCGGCGGGGTCAAACGCCGATATAGACGCAATCCATTTACGGGTGCTTGTGGGCGCAAATATTTCGGGGGACGGCCGGTGTCCCCCGATCGGGGGACACCGAATTCATCCGGTTCGTCAACCGGCTGCCCGACATACATCCACCGCCGGATCCCGCATTCTTGATTCAGCACCGGAACACACCGGAACCGAACGAAAAACCAACTACCGCAAAGGAACTCAAATGAACGCCATCGCCCGTCGGATCACCGCCGCCGCCACCATGATCGCCGCCCCGGCCCTGATCGCCATCGGCGTGGCCGCTGGCGCCAACGCCACCGTCAACCCGACCGACGCCGCTGAACTGGCCACCACCAGCATCTCCGCCCCGGCCCCGTCGCACGGCAAGTCCTCCGACGCCGTCAGCCACAACCCGCAGATGAAGCCGTGGAGCATCCGGCACCACTACAACACCTACATCCAGCGCTGAGCCTGCTAGTCCGCGTCGATGGGCACGGTGACCCGAATCCGGGTCCCGTGCCCACCGGCGCGTCCGACCTTCATCGTCCCGCCCATCGCCTCGACCCGGGCGGCCAGCGAGGCCAGCCCGATGTGACCCTCGGCAATCCGGGTGGCCAGAATCCCCGGATCGAACCCGACGCCGTCGTCGGTGACAGTCAGGGTGAGCGAGCCGCCGTCGCGGACCAGCGTCACTCGCACCGTGCTCGCCCGGGCGTGCTTGGCCGCATTGCCCAGCAATTCCCGCGCGGCCCGGTACAGCAGGTCCTGTGCCGACGGCTTGCCGACCTCGGCCAGTTCGCCCTCGACGGCGAACGGGCCGCGGTTGCGGTAGGACCGCAGCAGCTCGGCCAGCGCCGGTGTCAGACCAAGCTCGGAGAGCACCGCCGGATGGAGGGTTCGCAGGGTGGAGCGCAGCTGGGTCGCGGTGCCCGCCAAGGCTTCGCGCACCGCGCTGATCGTCGGGTCCGGCACCCGCTCGGCGAGCTCGTCGAGGGCCAGCCGGGCGGCCAGCAGTTCCTGCAGCGGGCCGTCGTGCAGTGATTCGGCGAGCTCGCGGCTGTGCCGTTCGTCGGCGCGCAGCGACTCCGAGACCAGTCGGCGCTGCACATCGAGCAGCGTTTGAACCCGGCGATTGCGCCAGGAGATGACCAGGCTCAGCCCGGTGGTCGCGGCGGCGAACCAGGCCAGGAAGGCGAAGTGCATGTAGACGATGTTGGGCAGGCCGACGGTGTCGTCACGTTTGGAGTAGACGATCCACACACCCAAGTAGGCGAACGCAGTGGTGAACCCGAGCAGCGCGGTCAACCACGGCCGGTCCTGGAACGCCACCGAGATCGGCAGCAGGAAGAACACCGGAAGCAGCCACGCGGTCGCCCCACCCGAGGACAGGCAGAGCAGCACCACGAGCGTCACGTCGGCGACGGTCGAGGCCCAGCCGGCCCAGCGGGGGATCGGATCGCGCATCATGCGGATCAGCCAAATCAGCGACGCCGCAAGGTAAATGACGATGGTGGTGTGGTAGACACCGGGCAGCCAGTGATCCACATCGCCGACGTCGACGATCATCACGATGAGTGCCACCATCGGCGGCCGCAGCACCGCGGCCACCCGCACCGGCTCGGCGGTCAGGAAGTCATTGAGCCGTCGAACCCGGTGGTGAAGATTCATTCCAGCAGCCCCCGGCGCATGGCCTCGGCGACGGCGGCGGCCCGGTCGCCCACGCCGAGCTTCTCGTAGAGCCGCTGCACATGCGTTTTCACCGTCGAGGCGGCTAGGAACAGCTCCCCGGCGATGGCGGGGATGGTTTTCCCGGCGGCGATAAGGTCGAGCACCTCGCGTTCGCGCGGGCTCAGCGCGGGGCCGGACGGCTCGGCGCGGCGGCGGATCTCGCCGGCCAGCCCGGAGGCCAGTCCAGGGGACAGCACGTCACGGCCTTTGGCGCAGTTGAGCACCGCGGCGATGATCTCCGCGCGAGTGGATTCCTTCGGCAGGAACCCCGCCGCCCCGGACTGGATGGCGTGGTAGACGATCGCGGCGTCGTCGTGGGCGGAGACCAGCAGCACCCGGGTGGGCAGCTCGTCGCGGACCACGGCGGCGGCGACCTGCGCGCCGTCGAGCCCCGGCATCCGGTAGTCCAGCAGCGCGACGGCGGGCCGGTGCTCGCGGATGGCCGCCAGCGCCGAGACGCCGTCATCGGCCTCGGCGACGACGGCGATCTCGTCGCTGGAGGCCAAGGCCCGGACGACACCGTCGCGGAACAGCGGGTGGTCGTCGCCGACCACCACGCGAACCCGGTCCGTCGCGGACCCGGGGAGCTGGGCGTCCATGTCCTAGTTGTCGGTCCAGACCAGACTGCCCTGGACGACGCTGCCCTCCAGGCAGCCGCCCCAGGTGGTGCTGGACAGTCGGGTGGCGACCCCGTTCTTGATCGACTTCGGGATCAGCATGACCTGGACGGTCCCGCACTCGTCGGGATAGTTGTGCGACCACCCGGCCCCGGTCCACTGCAGGGTCTGGCCGTCTTCGCCGGTGGCCGCGCAGCCGCCGCACGGCGTGCTGTACCGGCCGTTGGTTTTGAGGTCGTCGCCGCCGTTGGCGACCGAGTAGGTGTACGCGCCTTGCAGGCGCGGGAGACGCCGGTCGTTCTCGTCCCCGGGCAGGGCCGACGCGACGCCGATGGGGGCCACCGTGGCCAGCGCGACACCGACTGCGACCGCGAGTCCGCAGCGTCGCCCGATGGCGGGGGAGGCGGTCACGGATGCTCCCTTCGGGCGCGTCGGGCGGGTTTGCTGATGCTATCCAGGTTCCGGGCGCGGCTGGGGGCGAATCGCGCCAGGCGGCGGGAAACCGCAGGTCACCGCCGCATCGAAGTTACCGGTGAGTCACATGTGGCGTCAGGTGTTGTCGCGGAGGGCCGGTTCGCCGCCCCGGACACGCGCCGTTCTCCACTGTGATGTCACCCATAGTTTTAACCCGCGGGCATCCTTGAAAAAAGGGGCGGAAAATGCTTCCGGCGCGTGGAGTTAGCCTACCCTAATCTGTAAAACGGCAGGTTAACGACACAAAAGTGACAAACCAACGGAAATGCTCAGTGGGCCCTCCGGTGCGCCGAGGCGCCATTGCTAAACGCCCGTACCGAATGTGACCAAACGCCCAAAAAGAAATAATTGGAGGTCCATAACTGTCGCTATAATCGATGCAGGGTTGCGGCCGGGGGGCCACTGCCGCTGACCACAACCTCGACAACCGACGCGGGGCTACCCGCCGGGAAGGTGTACGACAATATGGCTAACAAGGTATTCGACTTGAACGCGCTGCCGGTCGCCGGCTGGCTGCGCGCGCTGCCCGGCGCTGCGCCGGCCGCCGATGCCAGCAAGCCGCAGATCGCCGTCGGCCGCGGCCCGATCGCCGATATGGCGCTGGACCCCTACACCGGCCAGTTGTACGTCACCAACCCGACCGACAACAGCCTGGCCGTCATCGACACCGACACCCTGACCGTCACCCAGGTGATCACCGACCTCGCCGAGGCGCACTCGGTGGTCGCCGCCGGCGGCAACGCCTACGTCAGCACCGTCACCGAGGACGGCGACACCGTCTCGGTCCTCGACACCGCGCTCTACGCCGGTGGCGAGGTCGCCACCGACGTGTTCGGGGTCGGGGAAGCCGTCCGCGACCTGGCGCTGAGCCCCGAGGGTGAGCGTGTCTACGCCGCTCGCAGCGGCGCCGGCATCGCCGTCGTGGACATCATCACCGGCTCGGTCTCCACCATCGCCGTCCCCGGCGCGGCGGAAGCCAGCGCCGAGGCCATCGCGGTCAGCCTGGACGGGCGCAAGGCCTACCTGGTCACCGCCGACTACAACGGCGGTCAGCTGATCGCCGTCGACACCGTCTACCAGCGCGTCGTCGGAGTCCGCGCGCTGCCGACCCAGCCGCACGCCGTCTCGATCAGCCGCGACGGCTCCACCCTGCTGGTGGCCCGCTGCGATCCGCAGGCCGGCACCGACCTGGACATCATCGACGCCGCGAGCCTGCACGTCATGGAGACCGTCGCCGTCGCCGGACTGGTCACCGACATGGTGTTCAGCGTCGCCGGTGAGCGCATCTACCTGGTGGCCGGCGGTCGGGTGAAGGTGCTCGACGCCAGCACCATGCAGACCATCGAGACCTTCACCGGTGTGGCGGCCCCGTCCTGCATCGCCGAAAGCGCTGACGGCTCGATGCTGTACGTCGCCGACTACGACGGCAACGTGAGCACGTTGTCGGTCGGTGAGGTCACCGACGAGCTGCTGGCCCAGATGATGTCCACCGACATCATCAACGTGCCGGTGCTGGAACTGGCCCGCGCCTAGAGTTCGACCTTGACGAAGATCCCCGTCCGGACATTCCGGACGGGGATTTTTCGTTGCGCGCAGGTCCGCGGGGGCGGCCGCGGCGGCAACCGTTAGCCTGGTGCCACTCAACACCCACTCATGGAGGCCGTCGACGATGCAGAGCACCATGCAGGAGTTCCCGCTGACCGTCCGCTCGATCATGCGGCACGCCGAGGCGGTGCACGCCGACCGTGAGGTGGTCACCGCGGTCGGCGGCGGCGAGTACCGCCGCGCCACCTACCGCGAGGTGATCAACCGGGCCGCCCAGCTGGCCAACGCGCTGCGCCGGATCGGCGTCGACGGCGACGACCGGGTCGCCACCTTCATGTGGAACAACCAGGAACACCTGGAGGCCTACCTCGCCGTACCGGCGATGGGCGCGGTGCTGCACACCCTCAACATCCGGCTGTTCCCCGAGCAGATCGAGTTCATCGCCTACGAGGCGGAGGACCGCGTGGTGATCCTCGACGCCACCCTCATCCCGCTGATCGCGCCGGTGCTGCACCGGATGGAGACGGTGCGCACTGTGATCGTCTCCGGCGACGCCGACACCTCCGCGCTGCTCGCCTCGGGCAAGACGGTGCTGAGCTACCAGGACCTGCTCGCGGCCGAGAGCGATTCCTTCGAGTGGCCTGATATGGACGAAACCTCCGCTGCGGCAATGTGTTACACCAGCGGGACCACCGGACACCCCAAGGGCGTGGTGTACAGCCACCGGTCCACCTACCTGCATTCCACCGGCTGCTGCAGCGCCAACGGCGTCGGTCTGGGTTTCGTCGACCGGGCGCTGCCGGTGGTGCCGATGTTCCACGCCAACGCCTGGGGGATCCCGTACGCGGCGTTGATGTCCGGCGCCGACCTGGTCATGCCGGACCGCTTCCTCGACGGCGCCTCTCTGGTGAATCTGATCGAGGACCAGCGACCCACCGTGGCGGCCGCCGTGCCGACCATCTGGAACGACGTCATGCACCACCTGGACGCAAACCCGGGCCGCGACATCTCGTCGCTGCGCCAGGTGGTCTGCGGCGGCTCGGCGGTCCCGGTGTCGCTGATGAAGGCGTTCAAGGCCAAGCACGGGGTGGACGTCCGGCAGTTGTGGGGGATGACCGAGACGTCGCCGATGGCCACGCTGGCCTGGCCGGCGCCCGGCACGCCGGAGGAGCGGTACTGGGAGGTCCGCGGCAGCCAGGGCCGCCCGATGTGCGGGGTGGAGACCCGGATCGTCGACGACGAGGGCAACGCGTTGCCCAACGACAACGAGGCGGTCGGCGAATTGGAGGTCCGAGGCGCCTGGATCACCGGGTCCTACTACCGCAACACCGACGAGTCGAAGTTCCAGAACGGCTGGCTGCGCACCGGCGACGTCGGCCGCATCGACGCGCAGGGCTACGTGACGCTCACCGACCGGGCCAAGGACGTGATCAAGTCCGGCGGCGAATGGATCTCCTCGGTGGAGTTGGAGAACGAACTGATCGGCCACCCGCTGGTGCTGGAGGCCGCGGTGGTCGGGGTGCCCGACGAGCGCTGGCAGGAGCGTCCGCTGGCGGTGGTGGTGCCCATCGCGGGCGAGCCGCCCACCCCGGCGCAGCTTCGGGAATTCCTGTCCGACAAGGTCGCTCGCTGGTGGCTTCCCGAGCGTTGGGCGTTCGCCGAGCAGATCCCGCGCACCAGCGTCGGCAAGTACGACAAGAAGACCATCCGGGCGCGCTACGCCGACGGCGAGTACGAGGTCGTGACGATCTAACTATCCGCACTCGCCGCGGGCGGCGGAGTTGGCGGCCAGGATGGCGCCGGCCTGCTCGCCCGGATTGAGCTGCGACCAGGTCCGCTCGAAGGTGGCCGGGCCGGTGTATTCCGGGTGCTGCACCGTCGCGAGGTAATCCTCGACCCGCGCCAGCGGGTCACCGCCCTGCTCGTCGTACCAGGCGCGGGCGGCCAAACACGCTTGGCCGTAACCGTTCTCGGTGAGGTTCGGCGGCGCGTCGACCGACGTGGTGACCCCGGCCGCCGACACCCCGACGCCGTCGGGGACCGCGGACGCGGTGGTCGGTTCGGCGGCCTGAACGGGTTCCGAGGTCGGCCCGGTGTCCTGCTCGGCGGACGAACAACCGGCCGCCAGCACGCTCAGCAGGCCGGTCGCCAACATGATGGTGAATCTGCCCATGTGTCAGAGGCTTTCGTCGGAGTGCAACAGCGGACGCAGCCGCTCGGTCTTCTCTGGTGTCCAGCCCGGCGGCCGCAACACCGCCGCCCAGCCGTTGGCGACGTTCTGCACATACACGTGGCCGTGACCGTCGGGCACATCGACGCCCACCGCCATATCCGCTGACACCTGCAGGAAAGTGATCACCGGCATCCAATGCATCATCGGCGACACGTCGTAGCCGCGCTTCTCTCTCAGCCAATCCGGCTCGCGGAAGAGCAGATCCGGGTTGAACCAGGCGATCGGATCCGAGGCGTGCTGCAGGTACACCGCGCGCGGGTCGCCCCACGGCGCGTCCGGGCGGTTCAGGTCGTCGGGGATGGCGACGAATCGGGCGTGCTGACCGTCCTCATAGATCGGCAACCACATCGGGGAGCCCGGATCGCGGTTGGCGGTCAGCTCCGTCCAGATGGTGTTGTTGAAGGTCGGCCCGGAGAACAGCGCGCCGTCGGTGCGG
This sequence comes from Mycolicibacterium brumae, assembly GCF_025215495.1. Lineage (NCBI taxonomy): Bacteria > Bacillati > Actinomycetota > Actinomycetes > Mycobacteriales > Mycobacteriaceae > Mycobacterium > Mycolicibacterium brumae. The sequence continues at coordinate 754,939 of NZ_CP104302.1, forward strand.
GCGACCAGATTGTCCAGACTCAGGAACGGCGCCTCCCCGCCGAAGGAGCCCAGACTCTCGCCGAACACCACCAGCTTCGGCCGGCTGGCCTCGGGCATCTGCCGGACCAGCGCGTCGACCTCCTCGAACAGCGCCTGCCCGGCGATCCGGGCGTTCTCCTTGTCGACCAGGAAGGACAGCCAACTCGGCAGATACGAGTACTGCATCGACACCACCGCGGAGTCGCCGTTGTACATGTACTCCAGCGCCGCCGGGTAGGCGGCGTTGATCCAGCCGGTGCCGGTCGAGGTGGCCACCGCCACCACCTGACGGTTCAGCCCGCCGGTGCGCTGCAATTCGCGGGCCGCGAGCTTGGCCGAATCCCGGATGGTGTCCGCGGACATCAGGCCGGTGTAGACGCGGATCGGTTCCTTGGCCGGGGCGCCGTTGAACTCGGAGAGCTCGGCGACGGTCGGACCGCCGGCGACGAAGATGCGGCCTTGGCGGCCCAGGGAGTCCCAACTCACCAGCGAACCCGGACCGCCGGAGCGCAACGGGGTGCGGGGCGCGGGCCGGTCCGGCAGTTCCTCGTCGTTGACGGCGCCGAAGCTGCTGTTCATCCAGGGCACCACCGCGCGGGCCATCACACCGTCGAACAGCGCGCCGGTGACGAAGACCACCAACAGCACGGCCACCACCCCGGACACCCGCGGCGGCGTGACCCGGTTGAGGTGGCGGACCAGGAACAACACCAGCCGGCGCAGGTTCTGGCCGATCTCGACGAAGAAGAACAGCACCAGGATGCTGATCACCGCAGCCTGCGGGTAGTTGTACCAGGTGAGGTGCGGCACACCCATCAGGTCGCGGACGTCGTCCTGCCACGAGCTGAACAGGAACTGCATGCCGACCATGCCGATCACCCCGACGGTCAGCAGCGTCCACCAGGCCCAGCGCGGCGCGCGCGGGCTGGTCTCCTTGCTCCGCATATACCGGACCACCCAGACGCCGAGCACGCCGAACATGTAACCGATGGCGCCCGCGCCGCCGCTGACCAGGCCCTGAAACAGCGGTCCGCGGGGGAGCAGCGACGGCGTCAACGAGAGGAAGACGAACACCAGGCCGACGGCGGTGCCGAAGAAGGTGTAGTGCTTGGCCCACCATTTGACGACGTCCTCGCCGGCCTCGGCGCCGCGTTCGGCGACGGCGGTGGCGCCCACGGCGACGACGGCCGCGCCCTCGCTCAGCGCTTCCCGGATCGGCGAATGCGTCGAGGGAACGGCGTCAGGCGGCGGAGCGTCCTCGGTATCGGTCACGGAGTGAGATTAACGGTGGCGGAAAAGCGGCGCCCTCTTGGCGCTGAACGCCGCCATGCCTTCCTTCTGGTCTTCGGTGGCGAAGGCGGAGTGGAACACCCGGCGCTCGAACAGCAGGCCCTCGCTCAGGTTGGTCTCGAAAGACCGGTTGACGGCCTCCTTGGCCATCCGCGCGGCGGACAGCGACATCCCGGCGACGGTCTCGGCGACCCCCATCGCGGCGCTCAGCAGATCCGAGGTGGGCACCACCCGCGACACCAGCCCAGCCCGCTCGGCCTCCTCGGCGTCCATATTGCGGCCGGTCAGGATCAGATCCATCGCCTTGGCCTTGCCGATGGCGCGGGTCAGCCGCTGGCTGCCGCCCATCCCGGGGAGCACGCCGAGCTTGATCTCGGGCTGGCCGAACTTGGCGTTCTCGGCGGCGATCAGGATGTCGCACATCATCGCCAGCTCACAGCCCCCGCCGAGGGCGTAGCCGGCGACCGCGGCGATGGTGGGCGTGCGGGTGGCGGCGAACTCGTCCCATTTGGCGAAGAAGTCCGCGCTGTAGACCTCGGCGAAGGACAGCTCGGCCATCTCCTTGATGTCCGCGCCCGCGGCGAACGCCTTCTCGCTGCCGGTCAGCACGATCGCGCCGATGTCCGGATCGTCGTCGAATTCCTTGGCCGCCGCGGTGACCTCGTGCATCACCTGGGTGTTCAGCGCGTTGAGCGCCTGGGGGCGGTTCAGGGTGATCACCCCGACGCGGCCCTCGCGGTGGATATTGATGGTCTCGTAGTCGCTCATCTTTGATGCTCCTCGTCGCGTTGGGGTTAGAACGTCAGGTCGGGGTCGGCGGGCGCGAAGTAGGCCGACACGGCGTCGGGGGTCACCTCGGCCAGGGTCGCCGGGGACCATTTCGGGTTGCGGTCCTTGTCGACGAGCTGCGCGCGGATGCCCTCCACCAGGTCGTGGCTGCGCAGCGACGCGCACGACACCCGGTACTCCTGAACCAGCACCTCGGCGAGCGAGCCGAGGCCCGCGGCGCGGCGCACCGCCTCCAGGGTGACCGACAGGGCGATCGGCGAGCGCGTCTCGATCACGTCGGCGGCCTGCTGGGCGCCCGGGGCGTCGTGGCCGCGCAGCGCGGCGATGATCTCGGTGACCGAGCCGGCCGCGTAGCACTCGTCGATCCACTCGCGGGCCGCCGCCAGCGCCGAGGCCGGCGGGGTGACGGCGTAGCGGCTCAGCGCGGTGTGCACGTCGGCGGCGACGATCTCGGCGGTGAAGTCGGTCAGTCGCTGGTGCGGGACGTAGTGGTCGGCGAACCCCAGCGCGATCGCGTCGGCGCCGGTGAACACCGAACCCGTCAGACCCGCGTGCAGACCGAGGCCGCCGGGCGCGCGGGACAGCAGATACGTGCCGCCGACGTCGGGAATGAAACCGATGCCGACCTCGGGCATCGCCATCTTTGTGGTGTCGGTGACGACCCGGACGTTGCCGTGCGCGCCGACGCCCACGCCGCCGCCCATCACAATGCCGTCCATCAGCGACACATACGGCTTGGGGTAGCCGCCGATCGCGGCGTTGAGGCGGTACTCGTCGAACCAGAACTTGGCCGCCGCGACGCCGTCGCGCAGCGCGCTCTCCCGGATCGCGACGACATCCCCGCCGGCGCACAGTCCGCGCTCTCCGGCGCCGTCGAGCACCACGGCCCGGATCTCGTCGTCGGAGGCCCAGCCGGCCAGCACCTCGCCGAGCGCGTCGACCATCGGCTGGTTGAGCGAGTTGAGCGCCTTCGGCCGGTTCAGCGTGGCGATGCCGACGCCGTTGTCGACGCGAGTCAGAAGGTCATCCGTCACGTGTGGTCCTGTCTGCTCCGGGAAGCTTGGAAGTCCAACCGATCATGTTAGGCGCGCGTCATTTCGAACTGGCGGTGCGGGTTCGGGCCGGCACCCGGTAGGGTTTGCTGTGAAACTCCTTGGAGTTTTGGGAACTCGGGACGGTCGGTGTTCGTTGATCCGATGTTCGAGGCTCAGACCAGGAACAACACGCTTCAGAGAAACTTTCACGAGAGGAAACCGACGGTGCGGGAATCCAGCAACCCGGTACTTCGTTCGCTGTCCAAGCAGTCGCCGGCGCAGGGCGGGTACGCGACATTCGGCAACGCGGCGGCGGCCGGCGCCGCCGGCATGGCTCACCAGGGCTATGACCAGCCCTACACCCAGCAGCAGGGCGTCGGCCGGCCGCTGACCATCGACGACGTGGTGCAGAAGACCGGCATCACCCTCGGCGTGGTCATCCTGTCCGCCGTCGTCAGCTACTTCCTGGTCGACGCGGGCGCCCCGACCTACCCGCTGGCCATGCCGCTGATGCTCATCGGCGCCATCGGCGGCCTCGTCATGGTGATGATCGCCTCCTTCGGGCGCAAGCAGGACAACCCGGCCATCGTGCTGACCTACGCCGTGCTCGAGGGCATGTTCGTCGGCTCGATCTCGTTCGTGTTCGCGAACATGGTGGTGTCCGGCATCAGCGCGGGCGCGCTGATCAGCCAGGCGGTGCTCGGCACGCTCGGTGTGTTCTTCGGGATGCTCGTGGTCTACAAGACCGGCGCCATCCGGGTGACCCCCAAGCTGACCCGGATGGTCGTCGCCGGCCTGTTCGGCGTGCTGTTCCTGGCGCTGGGCAACTTCCTGCTGTCGATCTTCGGTGTGAACGGCGGCGAGGGCCTGGGCCTGCGCAGCGGTGGCGCCATCGCGATCATCTTCTCGCTGGTCTGCATCGGCCTGGCCGCGTTCATGTTCCTGATCGACTTCGACCAGGCTGACCAGGCCATCCGCGCCGGCGCCCCGGAGAAGGCGGCCTGGGGCATCGCGCTCGGCCTGACCGTCACCCTGGTCTGGCTGTACGTCGAGATCCTGCGTCTGCTGTCCTACTTCAACCAGGACTAGTTGAGCAGGACTAGTCGCGACCAAAGAAGCCCGGCCCCCGAGTGGGGCCGGGCTTTTTGGTGTCCGAGAGCGTTCAGGGCGCGCGGGGTGTGACCCGCGAGGCGGCCTCCGCCGCGTTGGCGCGGGCCACCGCCACGTCGGCGTCGCGGGCCAGCGCCACCCCCATCCGGCGGGTGGCGAAGCTCTCCGGCTTGCCGAACAGCCGCAGGTCGGCGCCGGGCACGGCCAGCGCCGCGGCCACCCCGTCGAACACCACACCCTCGGCCTCCACCCCGCCGTAGATCACCGCGCTGGCGCCCGGGGTCTTGCGCGAGGTGTCCACCGGCAGGCCCAGCACCGCGCGGGCGTGCAGCTCGAACTCGCTCTGCCACTGGGTGATCATGGTGACCATGCCGGTGTCGTGCGGGCGCGGGCTCACCTCGGAGAACCACACCTCGTCGCCCTTGACGAACAGTTCGACGCCGAACACGCCCTGGCCGCCGAGGTTGTCGGTCACCGCGGCGGCGATCGCCTTCGCGTTGGCCAGCGCGGCCTCGCTCATCGGGTGCGGCTGCCAGCTCTCCACGTAGTCGCCGGCCACCTGGCGGTGCCCGATCGGCTCGCAGAACGAGGTCACGGCCCCGCCGTCGGCGCCGACGGAGCGCACCGTCAACAGGGTGATCTCGTAGTCGAAGTCGATGAAGCCCTCGACGATGATCCGGGTGTTGGCCACCCGTGCGCCGCCCATCGCGTACTCCCACGCGCCTGCCACATCGGCCGGGCCGTCCAGCTTCGATTGACCCTTGCCGGAACTGCTCATCACCGGCTTCACCACGCACGGGTAGCCGACGCCGCCGTCGATGGCCGCCCGCAATTCCTCCAGCGAATCGCAGAACGCGTACGGGCTGGTCGGCACGCCGAGGGTTTCGGCGGCCAGCCGGCGGATACCCTCCCGGTCCATGGTCAGCCGGGCCGCCCGCGCGGTCGGGATGACGCGGACCACGCCCGCGTCCTCCAGCTCCTGCAGCACGCCGGTGGCGATGGCCTCGATCTCCGGCAGCACCAGGTCCGGCCGCTCCGCCTCGATCAGGGCCCGCAGCTGATCCGGATCGGTCATCGCGATGGTCCTGCTGTGGTGCGCCAGCTGCTGGCCGGGCGCGTTGTCATAGCGGTCGACGGCGATGGTCTCCACCCCGAGGCGCGCCAGCGCGATGGTCACCTCGCGGCCGAGTTCGCCGGCGCCCAGCAGCATCACCCGCGTCGCGTTGGGCGACAGCGGCGTCCCGATCGTCGTCACGCTCAGCTGAGCCGCTCGACGACCATGGCCATGCCCTGACCGCCGCCGACGCACATCGTCTCGATGCCGAAGGTCTTGTCGTAGGTCGCCAGGTTGTTCAGCAGCGTCGCGGTGATCCGGGCGCCGGTCATACCGAACGGGTGGCCGAGCGCGATCGCTCCGCCGGAGACGTTCAGCTTGTCCTCGTCCATGCCCAGCTCGCGCGCCGAGCCGAGGACCTGCACCGCGAAGGCCTCGTTGATCTCGTACAGGTCGATGTCGGAGATCGACATGCCCGCGATGTCCAACGCGCGGCGCACCGCCTCGATCGGGCCCAGCCCCATGATCTCCGGTGACAGGCCGGAGACCCCGGTGGACACGATCCGGGCCAGCGGGGTCAGCCCCAGTTCCTTGGCCTTGGTGTCGCTCATGATCAACACCGCGGCGGCGCCGTCGTTCAGCGGACAGGCGTTGCCCGCGGTGATGGTTCCGTTCGGCCGGAACACCGGCTTGAGCTGGGAGACCGCCTCGTAGGTGGTGCCGGCGCGCGGCCCGTCATCGGTGCTGACGACGGCGCCGTCGGGCAGCGTCACCGGGGTGATCTCCCGTTCGAAGAAGCCGGCCTTGATGGCCTCCTCCGCGCGGTTCTGGCTGCGCACGCCCCAGCGGTCCTGCTCCTCACGGCTGATGCCGGTTGCCAGCACCACGTTCTCGGCGGTCTGGCCCATCGCGATGTAGACGTCGGGCAGCAGACCGTCTTCGCGCGGGTCGTGCCACTCGTCGGCGCCCTGGGCGCGGGTGGCGGTGCGGGCCTGGGCCTCGTCGAAGATCGGGTTGGCGCTGCCCGGGGCGCCGTCGGCCGCGCCGACGCCGAACCGCGACACCGTCTCGACTCCGGCGGAGATGAACACGTCGCCCTCGCCGGCCTTGATGGCGTGGAACGCCATCCGGGTGGTCTGCAGCGACGACGAGCAGTACCGGTTCACGGTGGTTCCGGGCATGAAGTCGTAGCCCAGTTCGACGGCCACCGCGCGGGCGATGTTGTAGCCGGCCTCACCGGCGGGCTGCCCGCAGCCGACCATCAGGTCGTTGACGTCGCGCGGGTCCAGGGCCGGCGCCTTGTCCAGCACGGCGCGGACCATCTGGGCGGTCAGATCGTCGGGACGCATCCCGGCCAGCGATCCCTTGACGGCGCGCCCGATCGGAGAGCGGGCGGTGGCGACGATGACGGCTTCGGGCATGACGGGCTCCTCACTGCGCGTTCGGATATTGGCGCGCTGTGCGCCCGACGTTAGTCGGCGGCCGCGACCATCGGCGCCGGTACCCCGGTGCTGCGCCGCGGCCAGCGCTGCGCCAGCATCGCCAGCCGGTCCGTCAGCGAGCGGGCCTCTGCGGACCGGGACTCCCACGGTAGGTCGCCGGGCCACTCGCCGAGGGCGTAGCACAGCGCAGGCAGCAGCTGCATGCCGGCGAGCTCGTACCCGGCCGCCGACGGATGGTAGCGGTCGGCAGAGAACATCAGCTCCGGGTGTTGGCGGAAGTCCGGGCTCAACAGGTCCGCCAGCGGCACCGGCACCCCGCCGGCGGCGCGGACTGCGCGGGCCTGGGTGCGGGCCAGCCGCAGGCCCCGGTCCCGGGTCACCCAGCGCAACGGCTGCGGAATCGCGGTGATCACACCGAAATCCGGGCAGGTCCCCACGACCACCACCGCGTCGGCCGCCCGCAGCCGGGTGACCGCGTCAGAGAGCCGTCGGGCCGAGGGGCCCAGGCCGTTGAGCGCGGTGACGTCATTGGCGCCGATCATGATGACGGCCGCGTCCGGCGGCGGCCCCGCGACGAACATCGCGTCCACCTGACCGGCCAGCCCCTTGGAGGTGGCGCCGACAATGGCCTTGGTGCTCAACCGGATTCGCTTGCCGGACCGTTCGGCGAGCCCGCGGGCCAGCAGCACCCCGGGCACCTCTTCGGCGCTGCGGCAGCCATAGCCGGTGGCCGTGGAGTCGCCGAACACCATCAGATGCAAATCGACGGGGACGCCGCGCTTCCAGCGCTGCACCTCGCCGCCTCCGGGAGCGTAGACACCGTCGGCGCGCGGCGGCACGTCCCAGGACTTCGGGATCACCTGGCGGACCTTGACGGCCTGGCCGCTCAACAGGTTTCGGGCACTGAGCAGCCCCACCCCGGTGGTGGCGGCCAGACCCACCGCCGTGGTTGCCACGGTCGAGCGACGCGGAACGCCTATACTCACGCCTTCATGCTATCGGCGCGGTCACTTCAGGTCTGTGCATAACTGGGGACAGCTGAGTCACGAACAGGCGTCGGATCGGGTAACAGTTCTCCTACGGAGATTGTCAAAACTCTAAGAGTCTGGCCACCCTGGGTTCACCAGGTGACGCACAGCCTGGAGCTCCGGCACTACAACGGCGTAGGGGAGTGATCGACATGACCGCACCGAGCAAGCTTTCGGGAGCGCCCGGGCCATACGTGGGCGCGGCGAGTCTGCGAAAGACCCGCAAGTATCCGGTGAGCGACGGCGCGCCCGTCGAAGTGGTGGAGGGCGGCCCCAGCCTCACCGCCCGGGCGGTGTCACTGGCCTGCCGCCTCACCGTGCGCCCCGCGCTGGCGCTGGGCAGCTTCGTGCCGCACCTGCCCTGGCCGTTCGGTGTCCTCGACCAACTCGGCAAGGCGCTGGTGCCGGAATCCGGGACGGTGCGGGCCACCATCGGATTGCCCAATGCCACAGCGCAATTGGTGCGCGCCCGGGGTGTGCTGCCGGCCGACGGCAATCGGCGGATCGTGCTGTACATGCACGGCGGGGCCTTCCTGACCTGCGGGGTCAACTCGCACAGCAGGATCGTCGAGTCGATCTCCCAGTACGCCGACTCCCCGGTGCTCGTCGTCGACTACCGGCTGATTCCCCGGCATTCGGTGGGCGAGGCGGTCGACGACTGTCACGACGCCTACCGCTGGCTACGGCTGCGCGGCTACGACCCGGATCAGATTGTGCTGGCCGGGGATTCGGCCGGCGGCTACCTGGCGCTGACGCTGGCTCAGCGGTTGCGCGAACTGGGGGAGGAGCCGGCGGCGCTGGTCGGCATCTCGCCGCTGCTGCAACTGGCCAAGGAGCCCAAGCAGGCGCACCCCAATATCCACACCGACGCGATGTTCGGCCCGGGCGCCTTCACCGCTTTGGTGGGGCTGGTGTCCCGGGCGGCGGGGCGCCGCGGCGAGGACGTCTACGAGCCGCTCGACCACATTCAGCCCGGGTTGCCGCGCACCCTGATCCACGTCTCCGGATCCGAGGTGCTGCTGCACGACGCCCGGCTGGCGGCCCGGCGGCTGGCCGCGGCCGGCGTGCCGACCGAGGTGCGGGTGTGGCGCGGCCAGATCCACGACTTCCAGATGGCGGCCCCGCTGATCCCGGAGGCCGACCGCTCGCTGCGCCAGATCGGCCAGTACATCCGCGAGGCGACCGAGTAGCCCCGCGTTCGCCGGACCGGCGCCCGGGATTTCCGTCGGCCTGACACGATGGACCCATGCGCATCGCCGAACACATCACCGATCTCATCGGCAACACCCCTCTGGTCAAACTGACCTCCGTGGTCCCGCCGGGCGCCGCGACGGTGGTCGCCAAGGTCGAGTACCTCAACCCCGGCGGCAGCTCGAAGGACCGCATCGCGGTCAAGATGATCGACGCCGCCGAGGCCAGTGGTGAGCTCAAGCCCGGCGGCACCATCGTGGAGCCGACCTCCGGCAACACCGGCGTCGGGCTGGCGCTGGTCGCCCAGCGCCGCGGGTACAAGTGCGTGTTCGTCTGCCCGGACAAGGTCAGCGAGGACAAGCGCAACGTGCTGCGCGCCTACGGGGCGGACGTGGTGGTCTGCCCGACGGCCGTCGCGCCGGAGGACCCGGATTCCTACTACAGCGTCTCCGACCGGCTGGTCGCCGACATCCCGGGCGCCTGGAAGCCCAACCAGTACGCCAACCTCAACGGCCCGGCCAGCCACTACGACACCACCGGTCCGGAGATCTGGGCCGACACCGACGGCCGGGTCACCCACTTCGTCGCAGGGGTGGGCACCGGCGGCACCATCACCGGCACCGGCCGCTACCTCAAGGACGTCTCCGAGGGCCGGGTGCAGGTCGTCGGCGCCGACCCGGAGGGGTCGGTGTACTCCGGCGGCACCGGGCGGCCCTACCTGGTCGAGGGCGTCGGGGAGGACTTCTGGCCGGCGGCCTACGACCCGGCCATCCCGGACGAGATCATCGCGGTGTCCGACGCGGATTCCTTCGATATGACCCGCCGGCTGGCTCGCGAGGAGGGCCTGCTGGTCGGCGGATCCTGCGGAATGGCGGTCGTCGCCGCCATCGACGTCGCCAAGAAGGCCGGCCCGGACGGGCTGGTCGTGGTGCTGCTGCCCGACGGTGGCCGCGGCTACCTGTCCAAGATCTTCAACGACGCCTGGATGTCCTCCTACGGGTTCCTGCGCAGTCGGCTCGACGGCAGCGTCGACGACGCGACCGCCGGTGACGTGCTGCGCCGCAAATCCGGCGAACTGCCCGATCTGGTGCACACCCACCCGTCGGAAACGGTGCGCGACGCCATCGAGATCATGCGCGAGTACGGGGTGTCGCAGATGCCCGTCGTCGGGGCCGAACCGCCGGTGATGGCCGGCGAGGTGGCCGGCAGCGTGTCCGAGCGCGAACTGCTGTCGGCGGTGTTCGAGGGCCGGGCATCGCTGGCCGACGCCGTCGCCCAGCACATGAGCCCGCCGCTTCCGATGATCGGCTCCGGGGAGTCGATCGCCGCGGTCGCGGCGGCTTTCCACGACGAGGACGCCCTGATGGTGGTCGACGGTGGCAAACCCGTCGGCGTCATCACCCGACACGACCTGCTCGGCTTCTGGTCGGAGGGCAGCAAACGGCGCTGAGCCCGGGTTACGCTTTCCCGGCAGTGGCAGCGTCGCCATCACAGAAGTATTTCCATCAACCGTCGACCGTCGGAGGCGTCATGACCGATCAGCCAGGTGGCTACCCGCCGCCCCACCAGGGCGGCCAGCCCGGCAACTTCCCGCCGCCGCAGGGCCAGCCCGGCGGCTACCCGCCGCCCGGAGGCTACGAGCCCACCCCCGGCGCCTATGAACCGCAGCCCGGCGGCTACCCGCCGCCGCAGGGCGGTCAGGGCGGTTTCCCGCCGCCGCAGGGCGGTCAGGGTTTTCCGCCGCCGTACCCCGGCGGTCAGCCCGGCGCCTACCCGCCGCCCCCGTCGGCTTCCGGTGGCTGGGCGCCGCCGCCCCCCGGGTACGGCATGCCGCCGGCCTACAGCATCGGTGACGCGTTCAGCTGGGCGTGGAACAAGTTCAGCAAGAACGCCGGCGTGCTGATCGTCCCGACGCTGCTCTACGCGCTGATCCTCGGCGCGCTCGGATTCCTGTTCTTCGCGGTGCCGGCGATGTCCATGGGCACCGCGGTGACCAGCTACAGCGACGAATACGACTACGGATACAGCTCGAGCGCGAGCTTCGAGCTTCCGGTCGGCGCGATGGTCATCATGTTCCTCGGCGTCATCGTGATGATGGTGGCGGTGGCGGCGATGATGTCGGCCTACCTCGGTGGCATCGTCGACATCGCCGACGGCAAACCGGTCACCGTCGGCACCTTCTTCAAACCCCGCAGCCTGGGCGCGGTCATCCTCGCGACCGTGCTGATCGGCATCGCCAGCATGATCGGCTCGCTGGTCATCATCGGTTCCGTCGTCGTGTCGATCTTCGCGCTGTACGCGACCATCGCGGTGGTGGACCGCAACCTGTCCGGCGTGGACGGCATCAAGGCCAGCTTCGACGTGGTGAAGAACCGATTCGGCGATTCGCTGCTGACCTGGCTGGTGATCAACATCATCACCACCGTCGGCGCGTTCCTGTGCGGCGTCGGCCTGCTCGTCGCCGGCCCGGTGGCCGCGCTGATGCTGGTTTACGCCTGGCGCCGGCTGACCGGCGCGCAGGTCGCCCCGCTGACCCAGTAGGGCGGCGGCGCCCGCCCCCGCGCCGATAGGCTCGGGGCATGAGCGAGCAGCGCAGCACCGCAGACAGTCACCGGTGGGCCGGCCTGGCCACCCGCGCGATCCACGCCGGGTACCGGCCGGATCCGGCCACCGGGGCGGTGAACGCGCCGATCTACGCCAGCTCCACCTTCGCCCAGGACGGCGTGGGCGGATTGCGCGGCGGATTCGAATACGCCCGCACCGGCAACCCGACCCGGTCCGCGTTGGAGGCCTCGCTGGCGGCGGTGGAAGACGGCGCCTACGCCCGCGCCTTCTCGTCCGGGATGGCGGCCACCGACACCGCGCTGCGGGCGATGCTGCGCCCCGGCGATCACCTGATCATCCCCGACGACGCCTACGGTGGCACCTTCCGGCTGATCGACAAGGTGTTCTCGCACTGGGGTGTTCGGCACACGCCCGTCGCGCTGGCGGACCTGGACGCCGTCGCGGCGGCGATCACCGACGACACCAAGCTGATCTGGGTGGAAACCCCGACCAACCCGCTGCTGTCCATCGCCGACATCGCGGGCATCGTCGAACTGGCCGCGCCGCGGCGGCTGAAGGTGCTGGTCGACAACACCTTTGCCTCGCCGGCACTGCAGAATCCGCTGGCGCTCGGCGCGGACGTGGTGCTGCACTCGACCACGAAGTACATCGGTGGGCATTCCGATGTGGTCGGCGGCGCCCTGGTCACCAACGACGAAGAACTCGACGGGGCGTTCGCGTTCCTGCAGAACGGATCCGGCGCGGTGCCCGGACCGTTCGACGCCTACCTGACCATGCGCGGCCTCAAGACGCTGCCGCTGCGGATGGCCCGGCACAGCGACAACGCGTTCGCGGTGGCGGAGTTCCTGTCCCTGCACCCGGCGGTGTCCCAGGTGCTCTACCCGGGCCTGCCCACGCATCCGGGCCACGACGTCGCGGCCCGGCAGATGCGCGGTTTCGGCGGGATGGTGAGCGTGCGGATGCGCGGAGGCATCGAGGCCGCGCGTCAATTGTGCTCGCGCACCGAGATTTTCATTCTCGCCGAGTCCCTCGGCGGGGTGGAGTCGTTGATCGAGCACCCGGGCGCCATGACGCACGCGTCGACCGCCGGATCTCAGCTCGAGGTGCCCGAGGACCTGGTGCGACTGTCGGTCGGCATCGAGGACATCAGCGACTTGATCGCCGACCTCGAGCAAGCGCTGAGCTGAGCTGTCTGAGGTCTCCGCCTGCGCCGAACGGGCAACTACAGCGCGCCGCAGACCGCGGCGGCGGTGACCGCCAAATTCATCTCCGGCACGCTCGGCTCTTCGCCGTTCAACACCCAGGTCGCCGAAGCGATCTCGGCGGCGCGCTCGTCGGCGATCAGCCAGACCCGCGGTTCCAGCGACAGCAGATCGTGCAGCCCGTCGACCGAATACAGTACCGCGATCAGCGCGGCCGTCGGCGGACGCACCGGCGCGCCGTCGACCAGCACGGTCAACAGTTCCTCGCGCAACGCCGCGGCCGTCCCGCGATCGCGCAGCAGCCAGGCCCGACGGTCCGAGCGTCGCAGCCGTCGGCCGCTGATCACCGCGGGCCCGGAGAACGACGGCCGCAACCGCAACTCGGCCACCCGGTCGGAGTCCCGCAAGCCGGCGATGACCCGCTCCTCGGTGTTGCGCGCCAGCCTGGTCACCGCGGCCGCCGGTGTCAGCGGCGTGCTGGACAGCAGTCGCAGCGCCGCGGCCAGCACCGCGTCCTCGGGGTCCGGGCCGGCCAGCACCACCAGCGATCCGTCGGGGACCTCGTCGGCCTCGGTGGCCGGACGGATGCGGCAGGCCAGCGCCAGATCCAGCAGGGTGGCGGCGGCCAGCGCACGGCGGCGCTGAGCGGTCTCCAGCAGCGGCCGCGCTGTCGCATTGTCGAGCAACAACTGCATCAGCGCGTCGGCGATATCGGCCATGGGCGTCAGGATGCCGCAACCCGGCTGCGCCCGCAGATCAGCGGACGGCAGGGGTCGCTCAGGCGTGGTACGGCTCGGCGCTGACCAGCGTGACCTCGACGGTGCCGCCGCTGGGCACCTGGTAGCGCCGGGTCTCGCCGACCTTCGCGTCGATCAGGGCGGAGCCCAGCGGGGACTGCGGCGAGTAGACCTCGAGCTTGCCGTCGTTGATGGCCTGCTCACGCGTGCCGATCAGGAACGTCTCGGTGTCCTTCTCGTCGCCGTCGTAGTAGACCCGGACCACCGAGCCGGGCAGCGCGATACCGGACTGCTTGGGCACCTCGCCGACCTTGGCGTTGCTCAGCAACTCCTGCAGCTGGCGGATCCGGGCCTCCTGCTGACCCTGCTCCTCGCGGGCGGCGTGGTAGCCACCGTTCTCGCGCAGGTCGCCCTCTTCGCGCCGGTCGTTGATCTCGGCGGCGATGACGGGGCGGTTGGCGATGAGTTGGTCCAACTCGGCCTTGAGCCGATCGTAGGACTCCTCGGTCAGCCAGGTCACCTGGGTGTCAGTCATCGTCGCGCTCCTCTTCGTTGATGTCGCGATGGCCGCGTTTTGGGCAGTGTTGTGTGCTTCGCTGCCGGGAGATGCGGGCGTCAGGCCTGCGTGCATTGCGTTTCGGGCCGCGGCCACAGCCCGCCAAATATGCAATACACGGCTCCCAGCAGGAACCGTGTGATCACCATGTTACCACCGTCACGCCGCCCGCCATTTCCCAATCGGACACGCTGTCCCGTGGGAGGGACTAGTCGGTCAGGTACGACGGGATGTCGTTGCCGCAGCCGTAGACGTCCCCGGCGACCGGCGGCTTGCTGGTTTTGACCAGCGCCTTCACCTGCACGGTGCTCTCCCGCGCGGGTCCCACCAGAATCTCGCGGCGGCCGGTCTCGCTGCCGTCCCGGGACCGGGCCCGCACGATGCAGACCGCCGGACGGTCCGGATCGGTTCGGGTCACGCTGATGGTTACCTCGGCGGTCTGGTCGTCGATCAGCCGGTAGGCGGCCAGGTCGCCGCGGACGTCGCTGACGCCCAGCTTCTGGTAGCCGATCACCGCGATCACCACGCCGAGCACGATGACCAGCGCCGTCAGGACGGCGGGCCACCTAATCGACGACGTCGATCCGCCCGCGCCGCGGCCGTACCGGTGAGCCGGTCGGGCTAGGGTGTCCTCGGCCATGCGGTGGGTGCTCCTGCTGTTGGATGTGGTTCCAACCCGGCGTCGGCCTTTTGTCCCAGACCGCCGGGAATGGAAATATTGGAACCGCGGCGATGGTCTGCACTATAGGCGCCCGGCGCGGAAGGGAGTGACAGCACGGTGAGTGAATTGCGGTTGATGGCCGTGCACGCGCACCCCGACGACGAGTCCAGCAAAGGGGCCGCGACGACGGCCCGTTACGCGGCCGAGGGGCACCGGGTGCTGGTGGTGACGCTGACCGGTGGTGAGCGCGGCGACATCCTCAATCCCGCGATGGACCGCCCCGACGTGCACGGCCGCATCGCCGAGGTGCGTCGCGAGGAGATGGCCCGCGCCGCGGCGATCCTGGGTGTCGAGCACACCTGGCTGGGCTTTGTGGATTCCGGGTTGCCGCAGGGCGATCCGCCGCCGCCGGTGCCGGAGGGCTCTTTTGCGGCGATCCCGATCGATGAGCCGCTGGCCCGGTTGGTGAAACTGATCCGCGAGTTCCGGCCGCACGTGATGACCACCTACGACGAGAACGGCGGCTACCCGCACCCCGACCACATCCGCTGCCACGAGGTCTCGGTGGCCGCGTTCGAGGCCGCCGCCGACCGGGACCGCTACACCGACGCCGGCGACCCGTGGGACGTCGCGAAGCTGTACTACAACCACGGTTTCCTGCGGAAGCGCATGCAGGTGTTGCAGGACGAGTTCGCCCGCAACGGCCGCACCGGCCCGTTCGCGAAGTGGCTGGAGGCCTGGGACCCGGCCCATGACCACCTGGAGTCCCGGGTCACCACGCGGATCCAGTGCGCGGACTACTTCCCGCACCGCGACGACGCGCTGCGCGCGCACGCCACCCAGATCGACCCGACCGGGGAGTTCTTCACCGCCCCCCTGGAATGGCAGACCCGGCTGTGGCCGACCGAGGAGTTCGAGTTGGCCCGGTCCCGGGTTCCGGTGAGCCTGCCCGAGAACGACCTTTTCGAAGGGGTGCGATGACCGAGTTTCTGACCGCGACGATGGTGCTGCTGGCCGAGGAGGACGTGCAGAACCGCGGCCCGGACTTCGGCAAGGCCAGCCCGATCGCGCTGCTGATCCTGGTGCTGCTGCTGATCGCGGTGCTGCTGCTGGGCCGTTCGATGGGCAAGCAATTGCGCAAGGTTCCGGAAAATTTCGACGACGTCCCGGCCGCCGACCCGAAGCTGCGCAAACGCGCGCGCAAGCTGCATCACGAGCGCGAGGTGGACGAGCTGCGCGACGTGGAGGCGACGGTCGAGGCCAAGTTCGAGCGCGCCGTCGAGGAAGCCGCCGGCGAGAAGCCCGCGGGGGACGCCAAACCGGGCGTCTGAAACCGGGCCGGCCGGCCGGCGCCACGAGCCGGCTGAGGTCAGTTCAGGCGCCGGTCGAACCACCCGATGAGCGGTTCGGGGTGTTGCCCGAAGTAGTTGTAGCCGGAGAAGCGCTGGTCTGATCCCTCGATCCAGAACAGGTCCTTGTCGGTGGCGCCGAGGTTGTCGTAGATCTCCTCGATGGCCTCTGGGGGCATCAGCCAGTCCCGCCGCAGTTGGACGATCATGGTGGGGATCGTCACCGCGTGGGCGTAGGACGTCGGGGACATCTGGGCGAGCCGGAAGCCGGATAGTTCGAAGATGCGCTGATCGGTGCGTTCGGCCATCTTGTCGGGGTCCAATTTGAAGAAGCGCGCGGCGGCGCGCACCAGGGCCTCTCCCGCAGCGGGCTGGTGGAACAGCGCGGCCTTGATGTGGGCGAATTCCTCCGGCCACTTCGACAGCGCGATGATGGTCGAGTTCGCGCCCATGCAGCGGCTGTAGAGCCCGGTGGTCATGGCGGCTAATTCGGGCCGGGACCGCGCGTACTGCACCGATCCCAGCACGTCGCGGCATTCCAGCAAGCCGATGCCGGCCAAGCCGCCGCTGCCGACGCCGCTTCGGCCATGGTTGCGCATGTCGTAGGTGAGGATGTTGTAGCCCGCGTCGTGCAGGTGTTTGAGCTCCGGCAGGAAATTCACCTCGAAACCGCCGAACAACGCGTTCCACGGCGCCAGGTGCCCGGGAAACCCGTAGCGATTGCACGGCATCGGATGATTGACGATGAGCAGCTTGTCGGAATCGGCGGGGATGAACCACGCGTCGAGGGTGACGCCGTCCGCCGAGGGGAACCAGCACTCCTCGAACTCCAGCCCCACATCGTCGGGCGTGCGCAGCACCGGGGTGCGCGCGCCGGCGGTGAACAGCGTGGCGTACTGCTCGACCATCGGATGGGCCTTGTCGGCGACCACGTCCCTGACGGTTTTGGCCATTTGCCCCATCAAGCCCAGCTTGGTAGCGTCCTGCTCACCGGCCTGCGTCGTCGACGAGTTGCCCATCTGCCGCCTCCTCAATTCACCTACGCTGGATCTCGATGGAGTATCCAAACGCGGAGCGTCAAAACGTGAACCGTCTCGCCGAGGCCGCCAGCCCCTATCTGCGCCAGCACGCCGACAACCCGGTGCACTGGCAGCAGTGGTCGCCGGAGACGCTGGCCGAAGCCGCCCGCCGCGATGTGCCGATCCTGCTGTCCATCGGCTACGCGGCCTGTCACTGGTGCCACGTGATGGCGCACGAATCCTTCGAGGATGACGATGTCGCCGCCGTGGCTAACGCCGACTTCGTCTGCGTCAAGGTCGACCGGGAGGAACGTCCCGACCTGGACACCATCTACATGAACGCCACCGTCGCGCTGACCGGGCAGGGTGGCTGGCCGATGACGTGCTTCCTCACACCCGACGGCCGGCCGTTCTTCTGCGGCACCTACTACCCAAAAGCGTCTTTCCTGCAACTGCTTTCGGCGGTGACGGACACCTGGCGCAACCGCCGCGACGAGGTGGAACAGGCTGCCGGTCGCATCGCCGGCGAATTGCGACGGCTGGCCGAGACGCTTCCCGGCGGGCCGCCGATCAGCGGCGAGCTCTGCGATCACGCGGTCAACACCGTGCTGGGCAGCGAGGACACCGCGCACGGCGGCTTCGGCGGCGCGCCGAAATTCCCGCCCTCGGCGCTGCTGGAGGGATTGCTGCGCCACCACGAGCGCACCGGGTCCCCGCAAGCGCTGGCCGCCGCCGAGCGGACCGCGACCGCGATGGCACGCGGCGGCATCTATGACCAACTGGCCGGCGGGTTCGCCCGCTACGCGGTCGACACCGCCTGGGTGGTGCCGCATTTCGAGAAGATGCTCTACGACAACGCGCTGCTGCTGCGGTTCTACGCGCACTTGGCGCGACGGACCGGATCGGCGCTGGCCGCCCGGGTCGCGGGGGAGACCGCCGACTTCCTACTCGGCGACCTGGCCGCCGGGGACAGCGGATTGTTCATCTCCTCACTCGACGCCGACGCCGATGGCCGAGAGGGATCCAGCTACGTGTGGACCCGCGCGCAGTTGCGCGAGGTGCTCGGTGAGGACGACGGGCGTTGGGCCGCGGAGGTTTTCACCGTCACCGAAACCGGCACCTTCGAAGACGGCGCCTCGGTGCTGCAACGGCCAACCGATCCGGTGGACCCGGATCGGTTGAGTCGGGTGCGCGCCGCGCTGCTGGAGGCCCGGGCCCGTCGCCCGCAACCCGGGCGCGACGACAAGGTGGTGACCGCCTGGAACGGGCTGGCCATCACCGCGCTCGCCGAGGCCTCGGTGGCGCTGGATCGGCCCGACCTGCTGGACGCGGCGAACCGCTGCGCCGACGCGCTGCTGGCGACGCATCTGGTCGACGGACGACTGCGCCGGGCCGGACTCGACGGCTCCGTCGGCGTCAACCCGGGAGTGCTGGAGGACTACGGCGGGCTGGCCGTCGGGCTGCTGGCGCTGCACCAACTCACCGGTGACCCCGACCGGCTGGCCGCCGCGAGCGCGCTGATCGACACCGCGCTGGCCCACTTCGCCGACGAGGGTTCCTGGTTCGACACTGCCGATGACGCCGAGACGCTGATGCTGCGGCCCGCCACACCGACCGACGACGCCACCCCGGCGGGCGCGTCGCTGATCACCGAGGCGCTGTTGACCGCCGGGCATCTCGGCGCCAACCAGTACGCCGAGGCGGCGTCGGCATCGCTGCACCGCTATTCGGCGCTGCTGGCCCGGGCGCCGCGGGCGGCCGGGCACTGGCTGGCCGTCGCGGAAGCCGCGCTGCGCGGGCCGCTGCAGATCGCCGTCGCCTGCGACGGGCCCGATTCGGAGTTGCTGGCGGCCGCCCGCCGGTTCGCGCCGGGCGGCGCGATCGTCGTCGGCGGACCGGCGGATTCCGCTGCGCTGCTGGCCGGGCGAGGCCGCGTCGACGGTCGTGACGCCGCGTATGTCTGCCGCGGCAAGGCCTGTGATCTGCCCGTCGGCAGCGCCGCAGAATTGGCGGTCGCGCTGGAGTCCCGCGTGTAGCGTCGGCCGCATGACCTACTCGGTGGACACCCAGGCCCTCGTCCGGCGCTACCTGCACACGGTGAACTCCGGCACCGCGGCCGACGTCGCCGCCCTGTATGCCGAGGACGCCACCGTCGCCGACCCGGTCGGCAGCGGTGAAGTGCACATCGGCCGCCGGGCCATCGAAGGCTTCTACAGCGGACTGGCCGCCGCCGAGGTGAACACCGAACTGCTGACGTTCCGCGACGGCGGGCACGAGGCCGCGTTCATGTTCGAGATCACCGTCGGCGACAAGTTCCGGGTGCAGCCCATCGAGGTGATGACCTTCGACCGGGACGGCCTGATCACCTCGATGAAGGCCTACTGGACCCCGGCCGACGTCATCAGCTGACGTTGGAGAACACCGCGAACCACATCGCGATGTAGTGGCAGATGGCCGCCACCGCGGTGCAGGCGTGGAAGAACTCGTGGTGACCGAACGTCGTCGGCCACGGATTCGGCCACTTCAGCGCGTACAGCACCCCGCCGATCGAATACAGCGCGCCGCCGACGATCAACAGCACCACCGCCGTCACCCCGGCGCCGTCCATGATCGGCCCGATGAACCACGCCGCCACCCAACCCAACAGGATGTAGAGCGGCACCCCCAGCCAGCGCGGCGCCGACGGCCACAGCATCTTCAACGCCACCCCGGCCAGCGCGCCGCCCCAGACGATCCAGAACAGCACCCAGCCCTGATGCGAGGGCAGCGCCAGCAACGCGAACGGGGTGTAGCTGCCCGCGATGAACAGGAAGATCATCGAGTGATCCAGCCGTTTCATCCAGATCCGGGCCTTCGGCGAGGTCCAGTTCACCCGGTGATAGGTGGCGCTGACGGTGAACATCGCCACGATCGTGAAGGTGTAGAGCAGGGTCGCCAGGCCCGCGGTCAGGCCCTTCATCGCCCAGGAAACCGCCACCAGCGTCGCCCCGGCCAGCGTCGCGATGATCGCCGAGTACAGGTGGATCCAGCCCCGCGCGCGCGGCTTGCCCAGGAACTGGGCGACTCCGTCGGCGATGGCCTCCGGCAGGTCGATGCCATCGCCGTCGATGTCGAGCTGGGTGATCGGCCGGTCGACGGGACGCTTGGTCTGAGCGGTCACAGGCAGCCTCCTGGGGTGGAATGCGGCAACGCTTCATTATGCCGCGAGACCCGGCCGAACCCGCCCGGTCCAATGGGTGAGTGCCACCACAGCTGACGGCAGTAGTCTGATCCGTTGTGGAGGTCATTCCGTCCCGACTCAAAGAGCCGATGTACCGGCTGTATGAGATGCGGCTGCGTCAGGACCTCAAGGAATCGCGCTCCGAGCTGCCGCGACACATCGCGGTGCTGTGCGACGGAAACCGCCGCTGGGCACGCGACGCCGGCTACGACGACGTCAGCTACGGCTACCGGATGGGCGCGGCGAAGATCGCCGAGATGCTGCGCTGGTGCGCCGCCGAAGGCATCGAACTGGCCACCGTCTACCTGCTGTCCACCGAGAACCTGCAGCGTGACCCCGAGGAACTCTCGGCGCTGATCGAGATCATCACCGACGTCGTCGAGGAGATCTGCGCGCCGGAGAACCCGTGGAGCGTGCGGACCGTCGGCGACCTGGAACTGCTCGGCGAAGAACCGGCCCGACGGCTGCGCGAGGCCGTCGACCGGGCGGCCGGCTCCGCGGCCCCCGGCGCGTTCCACGTCAACGTCGCCGTCGGCTACGGCGGCCGGCAGGAGATCGTCGACGCGGTGCGGGCGCTGCTCGGCAAGGAACTCGCCAACGGGGCCAGCGCCGAGGAGATGATCGACGCCGTCACCGCCGACGGCATCTCGGAAAACCTGTACACCTCCGGCCAGCCCGACCCGGACCTGGTGATCCGCACCTCCGGCGAGCAGCGGCTGTCCGGGTTCCTGCTGTGGCAGAGCGCCTACTCGGAGATGTGGTTCACCGAGGCGCACTGGCCGGCGTTCCGCCGGGTCGATTTCCTGCGGGCCCTGCGTGACTACAGCCGTCGGCACCGCCGGTTCGGCGCATAGCCGAGTCCCCGGTGGGCGCCCGTCGCATGCCACACTGACGCCATGGCAGCTTTGGCTATCCTCACCTTCGCGCTGAGCTGGTGGCTGGGCCTGTACCTGCTCGCCCGCGACCCCCGCAAACCCGTGCTGGTGTCCGCCGCAGTCGGCCTGTGCGGATTCGCGCTGGTGGTGGCGCTGGACGCGATCCGGCTCAGTCTGCCCGGCGACCCCGAGCTGCTCGGCCGCGTCGAGGTGTTCCTGTCCGTGCTGCCCGCGGTGGCCTGGCTGACGGTGCTGCTGGAGATCGGCCGCCCGGGCCAGCACTGGTGGCACCGCGGGGTCGACCTGGCCGCCGTCGTGGTGGTCACCGCGTCCGCTCTCACCGGGGCCGCGCTGGCCGGCGGGGTGGGCCCGCCGCTGCGCTTCGGGCACTGGCTGATGTTCGGCGTCATCCTGGTGGCCACCCTGGTCGCGCTGGTCATCGCCGTGCGCCGGGCGCCGCGGCCGCGACCGGTGGTCGGCGTGCTGATCGTGGCCACCCTGTTCTTCGCGCTCGCCAACGCGGTGCTGCTGATCCCGCTGGGGGTGCTGCCCAGCTGGGTGGCGCTGGCCTCCACCGGCGTCGACGTGCTGGCACTCGGCGTGGCGGTCGCGCTGTGGGACTCCTTCGACGAGGGCCAGGCCCTGCGCGCGGACATGCGGCGGTCCTTCGTCGGAGCGATGCTGGTGACGGTGCTGTTCGCCGGCCAGGGGCTGGCCGGGATCGCGCTGACCTCCGGCGGCGCCCGCGTCGTGGTGACGGTGCTGACCTTCACCACCGTCGGGCTCGCGTTGATCGGAACCGTGCTCGCCGACCCGCTGGCCGCGCTGCTGGACCGGGTGGTGTTCGCCCGCTCACCGGAACTGCGCGCCGACCGCGCCGTGCTGCGCGACACCGAGGCCGCGCTGCCGCTGCGCCGACCCAACCCACTCGACGACGTCGACGACGAGAACCTGGCCCGGCTCACCCGTCGGGCGCTGGGCAACTACTCCAACATCACCAAGCTGGTCGCCAGCCCGCTGACCGCGCTGCCGGTGATCGATGAGCGGCTGGCCGCCCGCGGCGCCGCCGACGCGCCGCTGGAACGCGCCAACGAACTCAAGGAACTGCTGGCCGAGCGGATCGCCGCGCTCAAACCCCGCGGCGACGACGAGTTCGGCACCACCGAGGAATGGCGGTACTACAACGCGCTGTATTTCCCGTACGTCGCCGGGGTGCGGGCCTACGCCCAGAACGCCACCGCCGCCGGACTGGACCCGTCCGCCCGCCGGGCCTGGCAGTGGCTGGTGAACGAGGTGCCGCAGCGCTCCCTGCACAACTGGCAGAACGCCGCGGCCAAGGTGATCGCAGCCGATTTGCGCGCCCAGGTCAGCGTCGACTGAGACCGCCACGACGGCGCGTCGACTGAGTCTGGCAGCGTCTGGCAGTGCCGTGCGTAGACCTGGCAGTGCCCGCTGAGCAGCATCAATGGTGTCCCGCCGATGTGGCGGCGTTCGAAGACACCGAGGGAAGGACCACCCATGACTGCTCACCTGGACACCCGTGCAGAGGCCGACTCCGACAGCACTCTGGTGCGCGGCGCGATGCGCCTGGACGCGATTCTCGTCGGCGCCCTGGGCATCCCGTTCGTCGCAGTTTCCGGAATGCTGGCCGACTGGACCGGCATCCCGCGGCCCTGGGTGCTCGGAATCGGCGTCTTCTTCCTGGCCTACGGCGTGGTGGTCTACAAGCTGGCCGCCGCCGAGCAGGTCAAACCCGGCGCGCTGGCCACCATCGCGGCCAATGAACTGTGCACCGTCGCCGCGATCGCCGTGGTGGCCCTCGGGGTGTGGCCGCTGACCGGGTTGGGCATCGCCGCGCTGCTGTTCAGCGCCGCCTACACCGCGGTCTTCGCGATCGCGCAGTACCTCGGAGTGCGCCGTCTGGCGTGACTCCCTCCGCCCGGTGCGGGGTGTGCCGCCACGGCAGGCGCCCCCGCACCGGTTTCTGCGCGCCTACAGTTTGCGCAGCCGCAGCCGGTTGATCGAATGGTCGGCGTCCTTGCGGAGCACCAGCGTCGCCCGCGGCCGCGTCGGCAGCACGTTCTCCACCAGGTTCGGCAGGTTGATCGCCCGCCAGATGTCGCGGGCGGCGAACTCCGCCTGCCGGTCGGTCAGCGTCGCGTACTCGTGGAAGTGCGACGCCGGGTTCGAGAACGCCCCGGCGCGCATCGCCAGGAATCGCGACACGTACCAGGATTCGATGTCCTCGATCCGGGCGTCGACGTACACCGAGAAGTCGAATAGGTCGCTGACCATCAGCGTCGGCCCGGTCTGCAGGACGTTGAGGCCCTCCAGGATCAGGATGTCGGGGTGCCGCACGACGATGTTCTCCCGCGGCACGATGTCGTAGGCCAGGTGCGAGTACACCGGCGCGCACGCCTCCGACGCGCCGGATTTCACCGCCGTCACGAACCGCATCAGCGCGCGTCGGTCGTAGCTCTCCGGAAAACCCTTGCGGTGCATGAGCTTGCGACGGGCCAACTCGGCGTTCGGGTAGAGGAAGCCGTCGGTGGTGATCAGGTCGACCCGCGGGTGGTGCTCCCAGCGGGCCAGCAGCGCTTGCAGCACACGAGCGGTGGTGGACTTGCCCACCGCGACGCTGCCGGCCACCCCGATCACGAACGGCACCGGCCGCTCCGGGTTCTGCTGCGGCTCGCCGAGGAACTCCGCCGTCGCCGCGAACAGCCGCTGCCGGGCGGCGACCTGCAGGTGAATCAACCGGGCCAGCGGCAGGTAGACCTCTTCGACCTCCAGCAGGTCGAGCTGCTCGCCGATGCCGCGCAATCCGACGACTTCTTCTTCGGTGAGTTTCAGCGGCGTCGACATGCGGAGCGCACGCCATTGAGTCCGGTCGAATTCGACGTACGGACTGGGCTCGCTCAGCCGGGCCATGGCGCTAAGTCTTGCAGCATCGGCCACCGCGCGGCCATCTGGGTGTAACTGGGGTTACCGTGACAAACATGGCAGCCAACGAATTGATCCGCGACTACCTGCTGCTCGGCCTGCGCTTCGACCGCATCGAGGAGGGCTACGTCGACTCGTTCACCGGCGACGCCGCGCTGCGCCGCCAGGTCGCCGACGAACCCGCGCCGGAGCCGGCCGACCTGGCTCGACAGGCCCGCCGATTGCTCGA
Organism: Mycolicibacterium brumae; assembly: GCF_025215495.1. Taxonomy (NCBI): domain Bacteria; kingdom Bacillati; phylum Actinomycetota; class Actinomycetes; order Mycobacteriales; family Mycobacteriaceae; genus Mycobacterium; species Mycolicibacterium brumae. Next base: position 779,253 of record NZ_CP104302.1, read on the forward strand.
CGCGCTGCCCGCGACGCCCCGCGACGACGACTTCACCGACCTGCGCGCGGAGTACCTGCGCGGGCATCTGCAGGCGCTGGAGTGCGCCGGCCGCACCTTCGCCGGCCAGCCTGTCGGGTTCGTCGAGGAGGTGCGGCAGTACTTCGACGTCGACATCGCCAAGGGCGACCCGGACCGCTACCGGGCCGCGCACCGGGCCCTCGACGAGGCGCTCGGCGGCGACGGGGATCTCGCCGAACGCGTCCAGGCCTACCGCGCGAGCGAGGAGATCCCGCCGCACCGCCTGGCTGATGCCATCAACGCGTTCTCTTCCGCGCTGCGCGACCGGGTCCGGGCCACCTATCCGCTGCCGGAGACCGAGACCATCAACTACGAGATCGTGACCGACAAGCCGTGGTCGGGTTTCAACTACTACCTGGGCGACTACACCTCGACGGTGGCTGTCAACGCCGACCTCAAACAGCAGATGTCCAACCTGCCGCGGTTGGTCGCGCATGAGTCCTACCCCGGTCACCACACCGAGCACTGCCGCAAGGAAGCCGGGCTGGTCGCGAAACTCGGCCAGGCCGAGCAGACCATCTTCCTGGTCAACACCCCGCAGTGCCTGATGGCCGAGGGCCTGGCCGATCTCGCGCTGTACGCCATCGTGGGCCCGGAGTGGGGGAGCTGGGCCGCCGAGATCTACGCCGACCTGGGCCTGCGGTTCGACGGGGAGAAGGCACAGGCGGTGTCGGCGGCGATGGCGGGTCTGGCCGAGGTGCGCCAGGACGCCGCGCTGATGCTGCACGACGAGCACGCCGACCCCGACGACGTCGCCGCCTATCTGCGGCGCTGGCTGCTGGTCGACGACACCCGCGCCCGGCAGGCGATGCGGTTCATCGCCTCGCCGCTGTGGCGGGCCTACACCTCCACCTACATCGAGGGCTACCGGTTGCTGCGCGGCTGGCTGGACGATCGCCCGGCCGGCGTCGGGCTGGCCGAACGGTTCGGAACCCTGCTCGACGAGCCGCTGATTCCGTCCACCCTGCCCCGCTGACCGGGGCCGTGCCCGGACTAGGCTGAGGCCCATGACTGCTGCCCAGGGCGCCGACTACGCCGAGACCGCCAGCTCTGCCTACCGCGATATCCTGTCCGTCATCGAGCAGGTCGAACCGCGGGTGGCCGCCGCGACCCGGCAGGAGCTCACCGACCAGCGCGGTTCGTTGAAGCTGATCGCCAGCGAGAACTACGCGTCCCCGGCGGTGCTGCTGACCATGGGCACCTGGTTCTCCGACAAGTACGCCGAGGGCACCATCGGGCATCGCTTCTACGCGGCCTGCCAGAACGTCGACACCGTGGAGGCGCTGGCCGCCGAGCACGCCCGCGAACTGTTCGGCGCCCCCTACGCCTACGCCCAGCCGCACTCCGGCATCGACGCCAACCTGGTCGCCTACTGGGCGATCCTGGCCACCCGGGTCGAGACCCCGGGGCTGGCCGAATTCGGCGTTAAACACGTCAACGACCTGTCCGAGGCGGACTGGGAGCTGCTGCGCGCCAAGCTCGGCAACCAGCGCCTGATGGGCATGTCGCTGGACACCGGCGGGCACCTCACCCACGGTTTCCGGCCGAACATCTCCGGCAAGATGTTCCACCAGCGCAGCTACGGCACCAGCCCGGAAACCGGGCTGATCGACTATGACGCCGTCGCCGCCGCCGCCCGCGAGTTCAAGCCGCTGGTCCTGGTCGCCGGCTATTCGGCCTACCCGCGCCGGGTGAACTTCGCCAAGATGCGCGAGATCGCCGACGAGGTGGGCGCCACCCTCATGGTCGACATGGCGCACTTCGCCGGTCTGGTCGCCGGAAAGGTGTTCACCGGCGACGAGGATCCGGTGCCGCACGCGCACGTCACCACTACCACCACGCACAAGTCGCTGCGCGGCCCGCGCGGCGGCCTGGTGCTGGCCACCGAGGAGTACGCCCCGGCCGTGGACAAGGGCTGCCCGATGGTGCTCGGCGGTCCGCTGTCGCATGTGATGGCCGCCAAGGCCGTCGCGCTGGCCGAGGCCCGCCGGCCCGAGTTCCGGAGCTACGCCCAGGCCGTCGCCGACAACGCCCAGGCGCTGGCCGAGGGCTTCCTCAAGCGCGGCGGGAACCTGGTCACCGGGGGCACCGACAACCACCTGGTGCTGCTGGACGTCACCTCGTTCGGGCTGACCGGCCGGCAGGCGGAGTCCGCCCTGCTCGACGCCGGCATCGTCACCAACCGCAACGCGGTGCCCGCCGACCCCAACGGCGCCTGGTACACCTCCGGGATCCGGTTCGGCACCCCGGCGCTGACCACTCGCGGCTTCGGCGTGAAAGAGTTCGACAAGGTCGCCGACCTGGTGGTCGAGGTGCTCAGCAACACCAGCGCCGACGGCTCCTCGAAGGCGAAGTACACGCTGCCGGACAACATCGCCGATGGAGTGAAGGCCTCCAGCGCGGAGTTGCTGGACGCCAACCCGCTGTACCCGGGCCTCACGCTGTAAGGGTCGCGACACGCCCGGGACCCGATTTTCAAGAACATGTGAACTCGGGTTACAGTTACTTCCATGGCTGTCTTCCCCGTTGCGAATGAGCTGACGCTGGAGCTCGACCCCATCGTCGGCAAGGAATACGACCGGCACTGCGAGACCCACGTCGAGTGGTTCGGCCACGACTACGTCCCGTGGGACGAAGGTCGCAATTTCGCCATGCTCGATGGCGTGGACTGGGAGCCCTCTCAGCAGACCCTCCCGCAGCACATCGTCGACGCCGTCGAGATCATGCTGATCGACAAGGACAACCTGGCCGGCTACCACCGGGAGCTCGTCGAGCACTTCATCCTCGAGGGCGCGTGGGGCCACTGGATCGGCCGCTGGACCGCCGAGGAGCACCTGCACGCGATCACCCTGCGCAACTACCTGATGGTGACGCGCAACTGCGACGCCAACGCCAACGAAGAAGTCCGCATCGATCACGTGATGAACACCGGCTACCGCGCCGGCCACTTCAGCCAGATCGAGACCATCGTCTACATGGCGTTCTACGAGGCCCTGCGGCTGTCCTACAGCCGGAATCTGGCCGAGCAGACCGAGGAGCCCATCCTCAAGTCGCTGATGGAGAAGGTCGCCTACGACGCCGAGCGGCACGAGCTGGCCTGGTCCAACATCGTGGAGTACCTGCTGGAGCACCACACCGACGAGACCATCGCCGCGATCGGCGCCCGGGCCGCCGAACTCCAGATCCTCGGCTGGGACATCAAGAAGTACGAGGAGAAGCGGGCCAATGTGGCCGCCGCCGGCATCTCCAACGACGAGACCCTGCGCAAGGTCGTCGGCGACCGGATCGCGGCCTGGGGCCTGTCCGATCGCGCCGAATTCGCCGAGTTCGTTAACGCCTAGTGTCCGGCGGGTTTCCACCGCGGAACTGCTGAAAACCCCCGATTTCGGCTGCGGCGCGCCTGCCGCGCGAAGGTGAACGCGCGGGAGTAGCGTCGGCTTCGATGGCTAGCGACACGCTCTGCTATCCGGGCGGCACCTCCCGTTACGACGGCAGGACCGGTCCCGGTCCTGATGCCGCTGCGCCCGCCGAAATTGCCTTCGCGGGACCGCGGGGGTCGAGGAGCGCCACGTGACCGTTTCGCCGTCGTTGGGTTCTGGAAAGTTCGGACCTGCGCGCAAGAAACCGCCCCGAGAAGCCGTCAAGACCTATGTGCTCGACACGTCGGTCCTGCTGTCGGATCCCTGGGCCATCACTCGGTTCGCCGAGCACGAAGTAGTCGTTCCTCTGGTTGTGATCAGCGAACTGGAAGCCAAACGACATCACCACGAACTGGGTTGGTTCGCCCGGCAGGCGCTGCGCCTGTTCGACGATCTGCGCCTGGAACACGGCCGGCTGGACCAGCCGATCCCGATCGGCGCCGACGGCGGCACCCTGCACGTCGAGCTCAACCACCAGGACCCCGCGGTGCTGCCGGCCGGATTCCGCAATGACACCAATGACTCTCGCATCCTGTGCTGCGCGGCCAATCTGGCCGCCGAGGGCAAGCAGGTGACCCTGGTCAGCAAGGACATCCCGCTTCGGGTCAAGGCCGGCGCGGTCGGGCTGGACGCCGACGAGTACCGGGCCCAGGAAGTCGTCACCTCCGGCTGGACCGGGATGGCCGAGCTCGATATCGCCTCCGACGACATCTCGCGGCTGTTCGCCGAGGGCGAGCTGGACCTCATGGAGGCCCGAGATCTGCCGTGCCACACCGGCGTTCGACTGCTGAGCGGTAGTTCGTCCGCGCTGGGCCGGGTGAACGCCGACAAGAAGGTGCAGCTGGTGCGCGGTGACCGAGAGGTCTTCGGGCTGCGTGGACGCTCCGCCGAACAGCGCGTCGCGCTGGATCTGCTTCTGGATGAGTCGGTCGGCATCGTGTCGCTCGGTGGCAAGGCTGGTACGGGGAAGTCCGCCCTTGCACTGTGCGCAGGTCTGGAGGCCGTGCTGGAACGCCGCACCCAGCGCAAGGTCGTGGTGTTCCGGCCGCTGTACGCCGTCGGCGGTCAGGAACTCGGCTACCTGCCCGGCAGCGAGAGCGAGAAGATGGGCCCCTGGGCGCAAGCCGTCTTCGACACCCTCGAGGGGCTGGCCAGCCCGGAGGTGTTGGACGAGGTGGCCTCCCGCGGGATGCTCGAGGTGCTGCCGCTGACCCACATCCGCGGCCGTTCCCTGCACGACTCGTTCGTGATCGTCGACGAGGCGCAGTCGCTGGAGCGCAACGTGCTGCTGACAGTGCTGTCCCGCCTGGGCGCCGGCTCACGGGTGGTGCTCACCCACGACGTCGCCCAGCGTGACAACCTGCGAGTGGGCCGCCACGACGGCGTCGCCGCGGTGATCGAGAAGCTCAAGGGCCATCCCTTGTTCGCCCACATCACCCTGATGCGTTCGGAGCGTTCGCCGATCGCGGCGCTGGTCACCGAGATGCTGGAGGAGATCAGCCCCGCGGCGTTGCCGTAGGGGTTCCACCTGCCGACTGCGGTTCCGCGGCTTCCATCTGCGGACCCGCAGCTGTACCAAGTCGAGCGCTCGCGGGGCCACTTCCCCGCGGGCGCTCACTTGTGTACGCCGGCTCGTGCCACCCGTCGCGAGGAGGCGTCATTCCGTCGTGAGGAGGCGTCGTACCTCCGCGAGCGCCACTTTTTGCACGAGCGCCGCTTCTGGTACGTGAAAGCCCAGGAAGGGGTGTGCGAAAACCGGCGCTCGTGCAAAAAGTGGCGCTCGCGGAGGGTTTCCACACAGGGACCGGCCGCTGGCGTGTGGACTACGCAGCTGCGGCCACCAGATGCTGGCGGATCCGGCGGAGCATCACCTCGGGGTGGCGGCGCACGTCGTCGGCGGTGATGTGTAGGACCGTCCAGCCGGCTTCCCGCAGCGCGTTGTCCTTCTCGCGATCGCGAGCGAGGTCTGTGGGGGACTTGTGGTAGTCGAAGCCGTCGTACTCGATCGCGAGCTTGAACTCCGGCCAGGCGAAGTCCACCCGCCATTCCCTGCCGTCGCGGTCGATCATCTTGTGCTGCTCGACGAAACCCGTGAGCCCGCCGTCGATCATGGCCAGCCGCGCCTCGCTCTCCATGGGTGATTCGGCCAGCGGGCTTGCCAGCGCGATGAGCTTTCGAACGGCGGCGATCCCGCGACGTCCGCGCTGCGCTTGGGCGGCGGCTTCCAGCCCGGCGCGGTCGCACGTCCCGCTGCTCAGCGCCGCGTCGAGGGTGGCCAGTGCTCGTGGCCGCGACAATGACCGCGCCACTTCGATGGCCGTCCATACTGGTTCAGTGACCGGGCGACCGCGGCACTCGATCACCGGGGCGCCGTCGCGCCGGTGGACGGCGAGCCAGGGCGTGGGGTGGAGCCGGTGCCGTTCAGGATCGAGCACATGCAACACAGCGTTGGATTCGGTGTTGAACCCGAAGACCGCCGCCGCAGTGGACATGCAGACGACGACGGCCTCCCCGCAATGCAGGTCGAGCGCGCTGAGCAGCGTGCGCTTATCTGGCGTCCCCAGCGCGTAGATCCCGGGCAGGACCTTCGTGAGCTGGTGATTGCGCAGCATCCGCCGGATCTCGCGGCGGGACAGCGTCGCTTGGATGTCCTGGATGGTGGCCACACCATCGCCAGCGGCGAACAGCGCCCGCAGATGAGGGTTCATTGACGGATCGTCGCCGCTCCGGCGGGTCAGCGGTATTCAGCCGGGCGCGTCCTGTGGATAACCGGGCTACCGCGAAATCTCCGCCGATGATCGGATGGACACCCCGATGAGGCAGCGGTCCTTCTCCCGGATGGCGAGCCACAACTCGCCCCAGTCGTAGGTCGTCGACCAGATGAACGACTCTTCCGGCGAGTGGCCATGGGGGGTGTACTTGACGACGGCGGTGGGATAGTGGGCCTTGACGTCGTCGGCGGTGTGACACGGTTCGGGTTCGACGCCGACGGTCGCAAACGACCATTGATCACGGTGCAAGGCGATCACCGAGTCGGTGATCTTCAGTGACGGGCTGAGTTCCACGGGCCCGCCTTCCATTCGGTACGGGCCGTTCTCGGTGAGCGGTGCGCCGACCAGTCTGGCGAAGCTCTGCTCACTGGGCGGGACGAGCGCGACGAGAGCGTCGGCCAACTGCCAGATGTCCGTAGGGTGTGCGGGGGAGTTCACCCAGCACCCTGAGCACAGCATCGCGGCGGCGAGCAATGGCGAAACCGACCTCAGCATCGGTGCCTCCCACCTGGACCGAAACCCTTGCAGAAAAGCCTATTTCGAGTTCGGACGTCCGGCAGGCGCCAACTTTTGTCGGCAGGCTTGTCAGCCCGGACGATTGATGACCGCGATGGTGCCGTCGCCGAAGTTGGCGACGTAGACGGTGTGGGTGGTGGGGTCGACGACGACGTCCCGTGGATTCCAGCCGACCTTGACGACGCCGGTGATGATGTTGGTGTTGAGGTCGATGATCGCGAGGACGCCGTACGTGTCGTTTGGGCCGTGGCCGTCAGAGTTGTAGCGCCACAGGGTGGTGTAGGCGGTGCAGCGTGGTGTCGTAGGCCCGGTAGACCTGGCCCATCCCGCCCGCCCCGAGCAACCCGCGCAGCCGGTACCGGCCGAACACCTGTTCCTCCGGCAAAACCCGCCCCTCCCGCAAACGACTACGCCGAGTCTAAGGGCTCGCCGGCACCCTCGACGCCACCGTTCTCCGCAACTGCCAAGGCGCTGAGGAACGTCAGCGCGGACTCGCCGCCGTAGTCGGGCTCGTCCCTGGACAGCGTGGCGCCCCGTCGGGCCAACTCGTCGATTGCGTCCAGGAAATCCATCATCACAATCCTATGTTTGCGGGTGCCAGGCGACAAGGTAGGAACGGCCCGACCAACGACAACGGCGGGTCGGAGGGTGACCCTCGGACCCGCCGTTCAGTCTGCGCCGGATTCCCGCGAAAACAGGTGGCGATTACTCCCCGTCGCGCACCTTGGCCATGGCCAGCACGTCCAGGCGGCGGTCCAATTCCTCCTCGGAGAGCTTGTCACCGATCAGGCCGCGGTCGATCACGGTCTGCCGGATGGTCTTCTTCTCCTTGAGCGCTTCCTTGGCGACCTTGGCGGCCTCCTCGTAGCCGATCGCGGAGTTCAGCGGGGTCACGATGGACGGCGAGGACTCGGCCAACGTGCGCAGGTGATCCTCGTTGGCCACCAGTCCGTCAATGCACTTGGTGGCGAACAACTTCGACACGTTCGACAGCAGCGTGAAGGACTCCAGCACGTTGCGGGCCATCATCGGGATGTAGACGTTGAGCTCGAAGGCGCCCGACAGGCCGCCGACGGTGACCGCGGCGTCGTTGCCGATCACCTGTGCGGCGACCTGGGTGACCGCTTCGGGCAGCACAGGGTTGACCTTGCCCGGCATGATCGAGGAGCCCGGCTGCAGGTCCGGCAGCTGGATCTCACCGAGGCCGGTCAGCGGGCCCGAGCCCATCCAGCGCACATCGTTGGCGATCTTGGTCAGTGAGGCGGCGATGGTCTTCAGCGCCCCGGATGCCTCCACCAGTCCGTCGCGGGCCGCCTGAGCCTCGAAGGCGTCGACGGCCGGGCGCAGTTCGGCGATGCCGGTCTCGGCGCGCAGCACCTCGACGACCTTGGGGCCGAAGCCATCCGGGGCGTTCAGGCCGGTGCCGACGGCGGTGCCGCCGATGGCCAGTTCGCCGAGCCGCGGCAGACAGGCCTTGACCCGCTCGATGCCGGCTTCGACCTGCCGCGCGTAGCCGCCGAACTCCTGCCCGAGGGTGACCGGGACGGCGTCCATCAGGTGGGTGCGGCCGGACTTCACGGTGGTGCGCCACTGCTTGGCCTTGACGGCCAGCGACTCGTGCAGCACCTCCAGCGCCGGAATCAGGTGGCGCACAGCGGCTTCGGTCGCCGCGATGTGGGTGGCGGTGGGGAAGGTGTCGTTCGAGGACTGCGACATGTTGACGTCGTCGTTCGGGTGCACCGTGACGCCGTTGGCCGCGCAGATCGAGGCGATGACCTCATTGGTGTTCATGTTCGAGCTGGTGCCCGAGCCGGTCTGGAACACGTCGATGGGGAACTGGTCGTCGTGCAGGCCGTCGGCGATCTCGGCGGCCGCGGAGATGATGGCGTCCGCCTTCTCCGGGGCCAGCAGGCCGAGGTCCTTGTTCACCTGTGCGCAGGCGCCCTTGAGCAGTCCGAGCGCCCGGATCTGGGTGCGCTCCAGGCCGCGTCCGGAGATCGGGAAGTTCTCCACGGCGCGTTGGGTCTGGGCCCGCCACAGCGCCTTGGCCGGAACCCGGACCTCGCCCATGGTGTCGTGCTCGATGCGGTATTCGCCGTCGGTCATCGTTGTCCTTCGGAGTTGTCGGTGGTGGGTGGGAAGGTGGACGTAGTGCAGGAAGGGGGTGCTATCGAAAAGCTAACCCGATAACTCAGGGCAGCGGCGCCGCAGCGCTGTTGTCGCCGGTGAAGTCGACGGCCGAGTACTCGTTGAGCTTGGACAGCCGGTGGTAGGCGTCGATCATCCGGACGGTGCCGGACTTGGAGCGCATCACGATCGATTGCGTGGTGCAGCCGCCGCCGAAGAACCGGACACCCTTGAGCAGGTCGCCGTCGGTGACGCCGGTCGCGCAGAAGAAGACGTTCTCGCCGGAGACCAGGTCCTTGGTGTTGAGCACGCGGTCCAGGTCGTGGCCGCGGTCGATGGCGCGCTGGCGCTCCTCATCATCGGTCGGCGCCAGGGTGGCCTGGATCTCGCCGCCCATACAGCGGATGGCGGCGGCGGCGATGATGCCCTCCGGGGTGCCGCCGATGCCGACCAGCAGGTCGGTGCCGGATTCCGGGCGACAGGTGGAGATCGCTCCGGCGACGTCGCCGTCGGAGATCAGCCGGATCCGGGCGCCGGCGGCGCGAACCTCGGACATCAGCTTGGCGTGCCGCGGCCGGTCCAGCACACACACCGTCACGTCGGACACCGACGCCTTGCGCACCTTCGCGATGCGCTGGATGTTCGCCGCGATCGGGGAGGTGATGTCGATGAAGTCCGCGACGTCGGGGCCGGCGGCGATCTTGTTCATGTAGAACACCGCCGACGGGTCGAACATCGCGCCGCGCTCGGCGACGGCCAGCACCGAGATGGCGTTCGGCATGCCCTTGGCCATCAGGGTGGTGCCATCGACCGGGTCGACGGCGAAGTCGCAGTTCGGGCCGTCGCCGTTGCCGACCTCTTCGCCGTTGTAGAGCATCGGGGCGTTGTCCTTCTCGCCCTCGCCGATGACCACCACGCCGTTCATGGACACCGAGTTGACCAGCTGGCGCATGGCGTCCACGGCGGCGCCGTCGCCGCCCTCCTTGTCGCCGCGGCCGACCCAGCGGCCGGCGGCCATGGCTCCGGCCTCGGTGACCCGGACCAGCTCAAGGGCCAGGTTGCGGTCGGGCGCCTCGCGCCGCTTGGTGGGGGCAGGGGAGGTGGACGCCGAGTCGCTCATGCGCCGATTGTTTCATTACGGCGCCCGACGCGGGTGGCTGGGCCAGAACCCGCATGCCGCGACGTCGGCCCTGGATCCCGGCGGTCGGGCGCGCCTCTGGATACTGAAGGGGTGAGCACGCCGCCCCAGGAACCGTCCGCGGAGGACCGCGGTGCCGATCAGGTCAGGTACGCCGAGGCCGGCCCGGCGCCCAAACCGGCCAAGAATCGGCTGCTGCAAGACGGCCGGGACATGTTCTGGTCGATGGCGCCGCTGGTCATCGCGTGCATCGTGCTGGCCGGCGTGATGGGACGCTGCGCGTTCCAGCCGACCGGGCCGGAGCCGGGCGACGTGCCCAGCTATGACGCGTCGGCGGCGCTGCACGACGACGCCCGCATCATGGAATTCCCGGTCCGGCTTCCGAAGGTTCCCGACGACTGGCAGCCCAACTCCGGGGCCCGCGACGGCATCGACTCCGGGACCGTCGACCCCAAGACCGGTGAGCGGGTGCGCGCCCGACTGTCGCGGGTCGGCTACATCACCCCCCGCGGGGTCTACATGAGCGTCACCCAGAGTAGCGCCGACGAGGACAAACTCGTCGCCTCGATCCAGCCCGACGTGTTCCCTACCGGCACGCAGGACATCGATGGGATCACCTGGATCGTCTACCAGGGCGCGGGGACCGAGGAAGCGGTGTGGGCCGCCCGCCTCGCCGGACCCGACGGGGCCGCGACGCAGGTCGCGATCACCGGCGCCGGCAACCCGGAGGAGTTCCGCACCCTGGCCAAGGCTGTGCAGAGCCAGCCGCCGTTGCCGACCACCCGCTGAGCCTCGCCGAGCCCACCGACGGCCCACCCGCAGCGACAACGAACCGGAGGATCTGAATCGATGGCTGAAACCAAGGCGCAGTTCGCCGGATGGACCTGTGAACCGTTCACCGCGGGCGGGTTCACCCACGATGTCTACCGCAAGGGTTCCGGCCCCGGTGTGGTGCTGATTCCGGAGATGCCCGGCATTCATCCGGGCGTGCTGGAACTGGGCAATCACCTGGTCGCCAACGGTTTCACCGTGGTCATGCCGTCGCTGTTCGGGACCCCGGGAGCTCCGGCGGTCAGCGCCGGCAGCCTGATGGCGCTGGCCAGCGGCTGCGTCACCAAGGAATTCGCCGCGTTCGCGCTCAACAAGAAGCGCCCCGTCACCGACTATCTGCGCGCGCTGGCCCGCGACCTCAACGAGCAGACCCCTGGCCCGGGCGTCGGGGTGATCGGCATGTGTTTCACCGGCGGGTTCGCGCTGGCCGCCGCCGTCGACGACGCGGTGCTCGCCCCGGTGCTTAGCCAACCGTCGCTGCCCATCGCGCTCACGCTGGCTGCCAGGCGCGATCCCGGCATGTCGGAGCTGGAGCTGACCGAGGTGAAGCGGCGGGTCGATGAGGACGGCCTATGTGCGTTGGGGTTGCGTTTCTCCGAGGACGCGATGGCCCCGCGGGAACGGTTCACCACGCTCAAGAATCGCCTCGGCGACGCGTTCGAGGTGATCGAGATCAACTCGGCGCCGGGCAACCCGGACGGCATCAACCGGTTCGCGCATTCGGTGCTGACCGATCAGGTCGTCGACCGGCCCGATCATCCGACTTATCAGGCTCGGGTCCGGGTGGTCGAGTTCCTTCGCGCGCGGCTGTCTACTCCGACGGCTTAGCCACGTCCGACGGCTCGGGGCTCGACGGCTCGGCGCTCGACGGCTTGGCGCCCGACGGCTTAACGCCCGACGGCTCGGCGTCGGGAAGATTGGCGTCGGCCGCCTCCACCTCCGGGGCGACGTCGGCGAACGAATCCGCAGCGTCGTCGGACTTCAACCCGAACTTGTTGGCCACCCAGTTCCACGCCCGGCCCCACAAGCCGCCTGCGGACTTGTCGGAGGGGTCGTCGTCGGCGTCCTCGACGCCGATGTCCATCTCCACCCCGCGGTAGACCATCCGGTACATGTTGATGGTGGTCACGATGATGATCATCAGCACCGGCCCGAGCACGATGCCCCAGAAACCGAACATCTGCAGCCCGGCGAACACCGCGATCAGCATCAGCGCCGGATGCAGGTGCGCGCTCTTGGGGACCAGGAACGGCCGCAGCACATTGTCGATGTTGGTGACCACCAGGATGTGGAACAGCACGACGAACACGCCGCCGGGAATGTTGCCGAACAGCGCCATGCCGATGCCCAGCGGGATGGTGACGATGCCCGCGCCCAGCGGGATGAACGACAGCGCCGTCAAGAAGATGACGAACATGAAGAAGCCGGAGTGGATGCCGGCGATATAGATCGAGATGGCCGCGGCGACACCCTGGCAGACCGCGATGATCAACTGGCCGCGGACCGTCGCGGTGACCATCGCGCCGACCTTGGCCAGATACAGATCCGACACCTCGCGGCCCAGCGGATTGAGGTCGCGGAACAGTTCGATCACCTTGTCGCCGTTGGTCAGCAGCGCCAGGAACACGTACAGGAAGATGACGGCGGCGGTCACCATCATCGCGACGCTGCCCACCGAGGACTGGGCGAACCCCAGGGTGAACTCGCCGGCGTGCTGAGCCACCTTGGTGATCGCGGCGCGCACGCCCTCTGGGGTGAGCTGCATTTCCATGAACGGAACCCGCTGCAGCGCCTCGTTCACCGAGGCCAGCACGCGTCGGCCGAGCTCGTTGAGGTCGGTGTTGGACATCCAGTGGTTGATGCCGGTGACCATCTGGCCGATCTGCATCACCGCGAGGGTGACCACCAGCGAGATCGGCACCAGCACCATCGCCGTCGCGGTGAGAAACGTGCCGGTCGCCGAGATGCCCACATTGAACCGTCGGCGGAACCATTCGTAGTTCGGCGTGAACAGGTAGGCGAGCACCGCGGCGATGGCCATCAACACCAGGTAGCTACGCAGGAAGTACGCGCCGAACAACAACGCGATGACGGTCAGCACCGCCAGCGCGCGGCGCTGCGAGCCGGTGAACGTCTGCAACATGAGGCCGACCCTATCGTCGCCGACCCGCTCAGTCCTGCTCGGCGGCGCCTGCCAGAGTGTCCTCGACCCGGCGGCGGGCTCCCGCCAACTGCTCGTCGCACCGCTTGGCCAGCGCCTCGCCGCGCTCCCACAGCGCCAGCGAGTCGTCCAGGCTCAGCCCGCCGCGCTCCAGGGTGCTGACCACCTCGATCAGTTCGTCGCGGGCGGCCTCGTAACCGAGTTCGCTGACGGGGGTGGGCTCATTGGCCATGGTCTGCTCCGTTCTCCGAGGTCTGAGGAACGCCGTCGCTGCGGGCCGCGACCGACCCGTCGTTCACCCGGATCCGCAGCGACGTCCCGGCCGGCGCGTCGGCCACCGAGCGCAGCACCCGATCTCCCGCGGTCACCACCGCGTACCCGCGAGCCAGCGTCGCGGCCGGCCCGAGGGTGGACAGTCGGGCCGAAAGGTGGCCCACCCGTTCGGATTCCGCGTCGATGAGCCGGGTGATGTCGCGACGCAGGGCGCGCCGCGACCGGCCGATCTCCTCACCGCGGGCGGACAGCGACGCCAGCGGATCGGCCAGCACCGGGCGGGTGCGCAACCCGGTGAGTGTCCGCTGCTCACGCTCCACCCACTGCCGCAGCGCCCGCACACTGCGGCGGCGCAGGTCGACCACCAGCGCGCGTTCGGCGGCGGCGTCCGGGACGATGCGTTTGGCCGCGTCGGTCGGGGTGGCGGCGCGCAGGTCGGCGACCAGGTCGCACAGCGGGTTGTCCGGTTCGTGGCCGACGGCGCTGACGATCGGGGTGACGCACGCGGCGATCGCCCGGCACAGCGTCTCGTCGGAGAACGGCAGCAGGTCCTCGACGCTGCCGCCGCCGCGGGCCAGCACGATCACCTCGACAGCGGGGTCGGCGTCGAGTTCGACCAGGGCGGAGACGATCTGGGCGACCGCGGTCGGACCCTGCACCGCGGTGTTGCGGATCTCGAAGCGCACCGCCGGCCAGCGGCCGCCGGCGACCGCGACGACGTCGTGTTCGGCGGCGCTGGCGCGCCCGGTGATCAGGCCCACCACCGACGGCAGGAAGGGCAGCGGCCGCTTCAGACGCGGGTCGAACAGACCCTCGGCGTCCAGCAGTCGGCGCAACCGGTCGATACGGGCCAGCAACTCGCCGATCCCGACCGGGCGAATCTCGTTGACCCGCAATGAGAATGTGCCACGCCCGGTGAAAAAGTTAGGTTTGCCGCAGACCAGCACCCGGGCGCCTTCGGTCACCGGGACCGCGGCGCCGGCCACCAGCTCGCGCGGGCAGGTCAGCGTCAGCGACATATCCGCCGCCGGATCACGCAGCGTGATGAACGCGGTCCGGGTGTTGGGGCGGATGCTCAGCTGGGCGATCTGGCCCTCCACCCACACGCTGCCCAGCTTGTCGATCCAGGCGGCGACCCGGGTCGACACGGCGCGCACCGGGAACGGGTTCTCCGGAGACTGGCCCGGACTGCCCGGTGCGGGTGCGCTCACTTCGCGGAGGCGCGGGTGATCCTGTTGGCCAGCAGAGTCTGGAACGGGGCGCGGGCCTTGCCGGCCTCCTCGTAGTTCAGCAACTGCTCAAGCTCGTCGACGCTCAGCGACTGCAGCCGCGAGCGCAGCTGCGCCAGGGTCAGCTCGTCGTAGTCGATCTCGACGGCCACCGGCGGGGCGGTGCGGTCGGCGGGCGCGGCGGTGGCGGACCGCTCGGCGCGGGCGGCCGCCGCGGCGTCCTCACCGGAGACCGAGTACAGCGCGAAGCGGCCCTCGGTGCGCGGCTCGGCGGGCTCCGCCGGGGCGCTCGCGGGCGAATCGTCCTCGTCGAAGACCGCCCACTCGGCCTGCTCGTCGGTGGGCGGGAACAGCGCCTCCAGGGTGGCGTCACCGCGGATGACGAAATCGGCCAGATCCTGCTGCAGCTTCATGACCAGCTGCGCCAGCTGGCTGGCCAGGGTCATCGGGGCCATCAGGATCGTCTGGGGGAGCTTCTTGGTCTCGTCGACGGCGGTGACGGCCACTCCGACCAGCAGTCGAACGCCATATGGTGCGCTACTCATGGCCTTCAGCGTATACGGCGGTCAGCTGCCGCCGTCGCTCTCGGTGGTGCTGGTTGGGCTGGGGAAAGTACCCTGGAGGACATGCCGCCAACTGTGAACATGGGGATTCCCGGCGCCTCGCGGGCGGTGGCCACCCCCGTGGAGGGCAAACGGGTGCTGCTGGCCGAGCCGCGCGGGTACTGCGCCGGGGTGGATCGCGCCGTCGAATCGGTGGAACGGGCGCTGGAGAAGTTCGGCGCGCCTGTCTATGTGCGCCACGAGATCGTGCACAACCGGCACGTGGTGGAGACCCTGGCCCGCGCCGGCGCGATTTTCGTCGACGAGTGCGATGAGGTGCCCGAGGGCGCGACCGTGGTGTTCTCCGCGCACGGCGTCGCGCCGACGGTGCACGAGGACGCCGCCGAGCGTGACCTGAAGGTCATCGACGCGACCTGCCCGCTGGTCACCAAGGTGCACAACGAGGCCAAGCGCTTCGCGCGCGACGACTACGACATCCTGCTGATCGGCCACGAGGGCCACGAGGAGGTCGTCGGCACCGCCGGGGAAGCGCCCGACCACGTGCAGGTCGTCGACAATCCGGACGCCGTCGACAACGTGACCGTCCGCGACGAGAACAAGGTGATCTGGTTGTCCCAGACCACGCTGAGCGTCGACGAAACCATGGAGACGGTGCGTCGACTGCGCGAGAAGTTCCCGACGCTGCAGGATCCGCCGAGCGACGACATCTGCTACGCCACCCAGAACCGGCAGGTCGCGGTCAAGGCGATGGCGCCGGAGTGCGATCTGGTGATCGTGGTGGGCTCGCGCAACTCGTCGAATTCGGTTCGACTGGTCGAGGTGGCGTTGAATGCCGGAGCGCGGACGTCCTACCTGGTCGACTACGCCGAGGACATCGATCCGGCTTGGCTCGACGGGGTGGTCTCCATCGGCGTGACCTCGGGCGCCTCGGTGCCCGAGATCCTGGTCCGCGGGGTGTTGGACCGGCTCGCCGAGTACGGCTTCAACACCGTGCAGCCGGTGACGACCGCCAACGAAACGCTGGTGTTCTCGTTGCCGCGCGAGATCCGCGCCGCCCGCCGCTGACCTGACCTGACCTGTTCGGGCGGGCGAAAGACGCGCTACTGCTCGCGGCTGTGCCGCGCCCGGCGTGGCCGGGGGTCGACATCGGGGTCCTCACCGTCGCCGCGGTAACGCACCCGCGACACCGGATGGTGGTTCTCCCCGGGCTGCGGCGCCGGCCGACGGCGCGGCGGCTCGCCTTCCAGGTACGGATTGGGGCGCCGACGTGGCTCACCCTGGGCCTCGGCCGCGCGACGGCGGCCCTGACCGGGCTCGGGAGAGTCCGCGCGGCTGCGACGGCCCTCGCCGGGCCGGTAGCCCTCCGGCGGGCGGTACCCCTCCGGCGCGGGCCGATACCCCTCGCGGGGGCGGTACCCCTCCGGGGCCGGACGACGGTACTCGCCGCGGCTGCGACGCCCGTCCTCGGCGGCCGGCCGACGCGCCCCGTCGGCGGGGGGCCGGCGGCGGGGCTGATAACCCTCGTGGTCGACGACGTGGCGCGGCGCCCGCGGATCGGCGTCCCGGGGCGCGCGACGACGTGGTTCGGCGGCGCCCTCGTATCCGTCGGGGCCGGCGGCGGGACGGCGGCGGCGCGGCTCGTAGCCCGGCTCGTCGTCGGCGTAGCGGCGCCGGCGACGCGGTTCCTCGCCGGTCTCCTCGGCGCCGGGCCGGTTGTGCCGGGAGCGCGCCGGTCGCTCGGCGCCGCGACGCCGCTGCGACTCAGCGGTCGCCCGGCTGGCGCGTTTGGGTCGAGCCGGCGTCTCGTCGTCCTCGCCGTCCCCGCGAATGGACGTGAAGGCCTTGCCGATGGCCGCGCCCGCCGCGCCGAGCAGCGCGGCGATCTTGGCGCCCGCCGCGGCGCCGAACTCCGCGACGGCGCCCGACGGCTCGGCGGGCTCGCCGTCCTCGGTGGCGTGCGCTGGTGTTAGCGCCCAGCGGGCGATGCCGATGAGCAGCACCACCACCGCGGTGCCGAACATCAGCAGGAAGCGTTCGATCAGCGGGTATCCGCAGTTGATCAGGATGTCCTTCAGGCCGTTGATATCGGCGTGGTGGAAGACGTAGTACGCGGTGGGCACCGCGACGAAGAGGATCAGCGGCGGTTGCACCACGGCGGTGAACAGCCCGGATCGCCGCACCGCGAGCACCGCGGCCAGACACCCGGAGAAGTACATCGCCGAGAACATGGTCGTCAGGTTCGAGCCGTCGACCAGGCCGTCGAAAGTGATTCCGACCAGCGTCGCTCCGACCGCGATGACGATCGCGCCCCACCACGGCACGCCCAGAATTCCGGGGTGCGCGGCGGCGTCTTCGGGCGCAATGGGCGGCCCTGATCGCTGCGCGGACATGGGTAGACCCTAACTGCTGTTACTCGCAGCCGATGGCATGGTCGGCCACGCGTCGGACCGCGGCGGGGCTGGTGGCGCCGACGACGGCATAGACTCTTACACCCGTGAGCCTGAACCTGGGAATCGTCGGCCTGCCGAACGTCGGGAAATCGACGTTGTTCAACGCCCTGACGAACAATGACGTGCTGGCGGCCAACTACCCGTTTGCGACCATCGAGCCCAACGAGGGCATGGTGTCGCTGCCCGATCCGCGGCTGAATGTGCTGGCCGAGATATTCGGGTCGCAGCGGATCCTGCCCGCCCCGGTGCGCTTCGTCGACATCGCCGGCATCGTCAAGGGCGCCTCCGAAGGCGCGGGCCTGGGGAACAAGTTCCTGGCCAACATCCGGGAGTGCGACGCGATCTGCCAGGTGGTCCGGGTCTTCTCTGACGACGACGTGGTGCACGTCGACGGTCGGGTCGACCCCCGCTCGGACATCGAGGTCATCGAAACCGAGCTGATCCTGGCCGATATGCAGACCCTGGAGAAGGCGGTGCCGCGGCTGGAGAAGGAGGCCCGCAACAACAAGGAGCGCAAGCCGATCCTCGACGCCGCGCTGGCTGCGCAGACGGTGCTGGACACCGGCAAGACGCTGTTCGCGGCGGGCAAGTCCGTGGACACCGCGGCGCTGCGCGAGCTGAACCTGCTGACCACCAAGCCGTTCCTGTACGTGTTCAACGCCGACGAGTCGGTGCTCGGCGATGAGGCGAAGATCACCGAGCTGCGCGAACTGGTCGCCCCCGCCGACGCGGTGTTCCTGGACGCCAAGATCGAGGCCGAGCTCGCCGAACTGGACGACGAGTCCGCGCTGGAGCTGCTGGAGTCGATCGGTCAGACCGAGCGTGGCTTGGACGCGCTGGCCCGCGCCGGCTTCCACACCTTGGCGCTGCAGACCTATCTGACCGCCGGGCCCAAGGAGGCCCGCGCATGGACCATCCACCAGGGCGACACCGCGCCCAAGGCGGCCGGGGTGATCCACTCCGACTTCGAGAAAGGCTTCATCAAGGCCGAGGTGGTCTCCTTCGACGACCTCAAGGAATCCGGATCGATGGCCGCCGCCAAGGCCGCCGGCAAGGTCCGGATGGAGGGCAAGGACTACGTGATGGCCGACGGGGACGTGGTCGAGTTCCGGTTTAACGTGTAGCGTTATTGACGGAGTGGTGCCGCTCGCCCTTCTGGGTCCGTGATCCGCCCTGCGCCTCGGCGCGATCAGCAATCCGTGATTGACCTCGTTCGCCTACTGCCGCGGCGCTCGCGATTATCGCGCTAGAATTTTGTACATGACCACGTTGCCGATTGCCGAGGTGCGAGCCAACCTGTCCAAATTGGTGGACGAAGCCGTGCGCACGCATCAGCGGGTCGAGGTCACCAAGAATGGGCGCCGCGCCGCCGTGCTGATCAGCGCCGACGACTACGACTCCCTCATGGAGACCCTCGAAATTCTCGGTGATCGAGAAGCGATGGACGCCCTCCGCGAGGCGGACGCCGATATCGCGGCCGGCCGGGTCTACCCGCTTGACGAGGTGGAAGCCGAACTCCGCGCGAAGGGCATCATCGGTTCATGACCTACCGGGTCGAACTGACTCGACGCGCTCGGCGAAGTCTGTCCGAGGAGCTTCCCGAGGTTGTCGCCGCGGCTTGCTGGGAGTTCATTCGTGGCCCGCTCGCCGAGAACCCGCATCGGGTCGGCAAGTGCCTGCGCGACGAGTTGGCCGGCCGCTGGTCAGCGCGGCGTGGGGATTTCCGGGTCGTCTACGAGATTCATGAGAACGTCGTCGTCGTCCGGGTCATTGACGTTCGACATCGTCGTGACGCTTATCGGTGACGGCACGTCGATCCAGGGAGGCGGCCACCGATTCGAGCCTCCCGAGTAGTTCGCGGGCGCCGGCTTCGGCGTGGGATTCCTCGAGGTGCTTTCGCCGGTCTTCATCGGTCGCGTAGTAGGACAGCCACGACACCCTGGTCAGCTTGGGGTCGCGCGGATCGCTTGCGATGAGCACGACCGTGCGCGACGGGGACAGGCCCCACTCGACGGATCCTCGGTGCGCGTATTCGATTCTTGAGGGCAGGTCGACAATTTGGAAGTCGTACACGTTGGAGAATTCGGCGCCATCGGGGGATCGCATGACGATGTCGAGCACACCGCCGTCGGTGAATCGGAGCTCGCGAACTGTGCTGGTGAACCCTGCTGGGCCCCACCACTGTTCGATGGTCTCGGGGCTCGACCACGCTGACGCGACGGCTGCGGGGCTTGCCGTCAAGACTTGTGTGACTTCGAGATCTGGCGCCGTCATATATGTGGATTGACGCTACGCCGCCCTCGCGAGCGACGCGCAAGAGCGCCATCACTTCTAGCTTATCGGGTCGGAATCTGTGGACAACTCAGCCGCGTATTCGCCGGTTATCCACAGAATGCGGGGACGGCCTGGTGGCGGGCGCTCCCGGTGATCAGGCTTGACTCATGGGAATTCGGTATTACGCACACGCAAACAACGCAGCTGAAGCGGAGCCGGTGGAGGGTCCGGCCACCGCGGTCAGCGATGATCCATGGGGGTTCGCGCCCGGCTCACTCGGGGTTCTCGACGCCGGTTTCGAGGAAGAGGAAGAGGAATACGATTTCGAACGCGACACGCTCTACCTCGACAAGGCCTGGAGTCTCCTGGAACGCGTGACCAGACCGCAATTCGGGGAGTCGGCCCGGCCGGCACACCGGATGTTCGACGGGCACCCCACCATGACGAAAAGGGGGGACTACGTGCCATTCGTGCGGGTGCTGACCCCGGCGGAGGTGTCGGCGGCCGCCGCGGATATCGCCGAGCTCAGCGACGCTGAGGTCGCCGAGCGGCTGGGTCCGGAGGCGCCCTTCGGGACCACGCGCAGTGACGACGTGGAGTACGCGCTGCAGTATCTGCGGGATGCGCGTTCCTTCATGGCCGACCTCGCCGCCCGAGGTCGGGGGATGACCTACACCATCGGGTGACCGGAACGTCGCCCGGCGAACCGACGTCGTGTCCGAAGCTCTGCGGGCGCGACCTGATCCCCGCGTCGTCTCATGGCTGGAGTCGTTGACCGGAGGCGTCGGGATCAGCGCAATCACGCTGGCGGAGTTGGTGGCGGTGGTGCGCCGGCTGCCGGATGGCCGCCGCAGATCGGTGCTGAGCTCCGCCATCGACGCTGCGGTGGCGCCCTATCGGGAGGCCGGCGCGGTGCTGCCGCTCGACGATGTCGCCGCCGACCGCTATGCCGACGTGCTCGTCGCGCGAGAACGCGCTGGTTTGCCGATCACCATGGCAGATGCTCAAATTGTCGCGATCTGCCTGGCGCGCGGAGCGTCGTGCGCGACGAGGAACGTGAGGGACTTCGACCACACCGGGGTCACGCTGATCGACCCCTGGCGTTGAATCCTCCCGTTGCGACGTCGAGGGGTCAGCGCGCCCGCGGGGTGAGCCGCTCGAGCTGGGTCACATGCTCGGGGGTGAGTTCGTCGAGTGAGGTCACCCCGAGCAGCCGCATGGTGCGCTCGATCTGGTCGGAGAGAATCTCGATCGCTCGGCGAACACCCGCCTCGCCGCCGGCCATGAGGCCGTAGAGGTACGCGCGTCCGATCAGCGTGAAGCGGGCGCCCAGCGCGACCGAGGCCACGATGTCGGCGCCCGACATGATGCCGGTGTCGATGAGAATCTCGGTGTCCTCGCCGACCTCGCTCACCACTGACGGCAGCAGGTGGAACGGGATCGGGGCGCGGTCCAGCTGACGCCCACCGTGGTTGGACAGCACGATGCCGTCGACGCCGAGGTCGGTCACGGCCTTGGCGTCGGCGACCGTCTGGATGCCCTTGACCACGAGCTTTCCGGGCCACTGCTCCTTGATCCAGGCGAGGTCCTCAAACGTCACGGTCGGGTCGAACATGGTGTCCAACAGTTCTGCGACGGTCCCGGACCACCGGTCGAGCGACGCGAACGCCAGCGGCTCGGTGGTCAGGAAGTCGATCCACCACTGCGGACGCGGGAGGGCGTTGAGCACCGTTTTCGCGGTCAGCGCGGGTGGGATGGACATCCCGTTGCGTTTGTCCCGGAGCCGGGCGCCCGCGACGGGAACGTCGACCGTGACCAGCATGGTGTCGTAGCCGGCCTTCGCCGCGCGCTCGACCAGGGCCATCGATCGATCGCGGTCCTTCCACATGTACAGCTGAAACCAGTTGCGGCCGTGCGGGTTTGCCGACTTCACATCCTCGATCGAGGCGGTGCCCATGGTGGACAGCGAAAACGGGATGCCGGCGCTGCCTGCGGCGCGGGCGCCGGCGTACTCGCCCTCGGTCTGCATCATCCGGGTGAAGCCGGTGGGCGCGATGCCGAACGGCAGTTGCGATCGGCCGCCGAGGATGGCGCACGAGGTGTCGACCTTCGAGACGTCGCGAAGGATCGCGGGATGGAACTCGATGTCGCGGAACGCCTGCCGCGCCCGCTCGATGGACAACTCCTCCTCGGCTGCGCCGTCGGTGTAGTCGAATGCGGCCCGGGGCGTGCGGCGCCGGGCGATCGCGCGGAGGTCCTCGATCGTGAGAGCCGCGTCCAGCCGGCGCCGGGTGGCGTTCAACTGGGGCTTCTTGAACCGCATCAGCGGGGCGAGGTCGTGCGGCTTGGGGATGGTGCGTTTCACGGTGGGCCCTTTCTGGACGGACGACGGGATCGGAGGTACAGGCCGGTCACGTCGGAGATGCGCGAGAGTCGGTAGTACAACGTCGTGCGGTGAACGTGCAGGTTCGCCGACGCCACCGCCGCCGATCTGGCTGGGGCGCGACGAACTCAGGAGCAACGGCCACGTTGGGCATGGCTTAAAACTACGCTTGCACGCGCACGTCATGGGTCGCGTCCGAGACGCCATCGAGCTTGCGAAGTCGTCATGCGCCCCGGGGGCTGGGAACGGCGGATATGATCCGCGCATCACCGGGGTCGGGCCCAAGATCTGAGGAACAACATGACATCGATTCGATTTGCCGGGCTCGCCCTGGCGCTGGCTGGCGCGTCGATGGCGTTCGCCGCCCCGGCCAACGCCGATGCCCTCGGCGGAACCTACTCGGTCCAGGGTGACGCGCTGCAGGAAGGTGGCTTCACCTGGCAGTTCGTCTCCTGCGGCCCGGATTGCGTGAGCGTCGACGGCGGCGCCAACGGCCAACTGACGCGCAAGGGCAGCCTCTGGACCGGGGTCACCAACGCCGGTTGCAACACCGCGATCGACGAGAACACCCTGAGTGGCACCTACGAGTGCCCGCTGCTGCCCGCCTTCCCGATCCAACTGACCAAGATCGGCTGACCGGAGGGCCTGATGCGCTGGCGCGGAGTCTGTCACGTCGAGTTCGCGGTGCTGGCCTACGACGAGTCGCTCAAGTTCTACGACGCGATGCTCGGCTGGCTGGGCTACAGCAGCTTCTCGTCACTGAACATGGAGTACCAGTCCGTCTACTACATGACGCGAAACCACTTTCCTCAGCACAGTTACATCGGCATTCAGCCGGCGCGCAGCGGAGAGAAGTTGACGCACAGCGACCAGGCGGTCGGCATCAATCACATCGCGCTGTGGGCGCGCAGCAGGCGGGAGGTCGATCGCTTCCACCGGGATTTCCTTGTCGCCCAGGGGATTCCGGTGACGGACCCGCCCCGGGACTACCCCCAGTACACCCCCGGTTACTACGGGGTGTTCTTCGATGACCCGATCAACGGCATCCACTGGGAGCTGGCATGGGTGCCGAAGATCCCGTCGCCCCGGCAGGCCTGGGCGAGCTACAAGGCGCTGCGTGGATTCGCCCGCAGTCGCGCGGACCTGGCGAACTCGGTTCCGGGAATCGCGCTGCAGGCCCGGCGATCGTTGCCGCGACGCGGGTGAGCGGATCGACAGTTTCGGCCGATGGCGACGACGTGGCGTTTCACGGGCAGGTCCGAGACCTCGCCGGCGGCGCCGAGGTCGAACTCGTGTGGCGAAATGAGCTCGGCGGACTCACCTTTCGCACGCTGGGCGAGGCTCGGGGGCGCTACATCAAATGGCAGCCCACCGCCGGATTGACGGCCGCGCAGTGCGGCGATGTCGATCTGGTCAGAGAAGCCGAAAAGCTCCGCTGGGCCGGCTGTTACGTCCCAGTCCCGAGGGTCATCGACTGCGGCGCCACTGTCGACGGGCTCTGGCTGGTCACCGCGGCGATCGACGCGACCTCGGCCGTCGACCCGCGGTGGCGCGACCGGCCCGAAACCGCTGTGCGCGCAATCGCCACCGGTTTGCGACGGCTGCACGACACCCTCCCCGTCGACGAATGTCGCTACCGCGACACCTGGATCCCGCCGGGAACGCGCACGCCCGAACCGGATCGGCTCGTGGTCTGCCATGGCGACCCATGCGTGCCGAACACCCTGCTGGACAACGAGGGTCAGTTCACCGCGCACGTGGACTTCAGCCGACTCGGCGTCGCAGACCGCTGGGCGGACCTGGCGATCGCCACCGCGAGCATCAGCTGGGACTTCAACTTCGGCGGGAACTACGACGAGCTCTTCTTTGAGGCGTATGGAGTGGCGCCCGACGCCGAACGGATCCGGTTCTATCGGGAGCTTTGGGACGCGCCCTGAGCCCGCAGAGACCGCAGCGGTGTCGCCTGTCGATTCGCGGGGACGCCCTGACCTAGCTCAGTCGACCAGGCCGAGCCGCAAACTGCACCACCCGGTAGGCCGAGTTGTTCGACGTGATCCACTGGCTGACAAAGAGATTCACGTTCTCACACGTGGACGTGGGCAGAATGTAGCCGCCGTAGGGCTGCAGCAATGACGTCGGTTCGGCGCCGTGGTCGTTATGCGCGACCACCATCGGGTCGCAGTCGCTGAAGATCCGAACGGGATCGCGACCGACCCGCAATTCGACCTGCCACACCCCGCGGGCGCTATTGAACCCGGACAGCACCGGGCGGCCGGCCAGGCGGCGAAAACTCAACTCCCCGAAGTTCGTGCGGCTGACGGCGAACGTCGCGACCGAACCCGGCTCTCCCCAATCGGCGCCGTCCCACGGCTGCCAGGCGCCCCGATCGGCGACCTGCGGGCCGTCGACCCGGTACATCGTGACGGGCCGGGACCGGTCGAACGCGTCGGCGAGGATGTACACCATTCCGTCGGGATCCTGGTATCCGCTGAGCTGAGTCGGGTGACTCGCAGCCGCCGTGCCCGGATGCGGATTCGCCCGCCCGGGAACGGAATTCGGCGCCCACGGCCGCCACGAACCAGGGATCGGCGTCCACCCGTCCGTCGGATTGTCGGTCACGCGCACCAGCCAGGACCCGCCGACCGGGTTCAGGTCGACGGCGCCCACCACCAGCATGTAGGTGGTCCCGTCGAGCATCTCGATGCTGCCCGACGGCAGGGTGTTGGTCAGCCCCGCCTGCGCCGGGCGCGGGAAGAGCGCATCGTGGCTCGGCCCGTTGAGTGGTGTGCCGAAGGTTGGGAGCCCGTCGATATCCAAGACAACCGGCACCGCCACCGACGGGTAATGCGTGCCCGCGTAGACGGTGTGCCCGGTGAAGGAGTCCCCGAAGATCGCCAGGTGGCGTCCGGCGGGTGTGCGAACCACCTCGCCGAGGTCCAGCGCGCCGATCCCTGGAACGCCGGGATGGCTGCCGGTGCCGGCCACCACTCCGCGATTGCGGACCTGCCCGGGCATCAACTGCGTCGAAGCGACCAGCGCCTCGCGCGGTGAGTGTTTGCCCAACCCTTCGCCCCCTCCCCGAGGCCGGTGAATCAGCGTTCGGCGATGAACCGCCGTGTCACCGACATGTCCCGGTCGCCGAGGCCGGCCTCGACGATCTCCTCGAACGCCGCCGACAAGGCCGGCAGCAGGACGGCGCGGGTGCCGGTCGACTCGGCCACCTCGGCGCCGGAGCGCAGATCCTTGACCATGTACTGTTGAGCAGCGGGGTGACCACGGGGCCCGGCTGCACGGCGCCGACCCGCACTCCGAACTCGGCGACCTGCCGTCGGACGGTGTGCGTGAAGGCCTGCACGGCGTGCTTGGACGCGGTGTAGATCGGTTCGGCCCGCACCGGCTCGACGCCCGCCACCGAACTGGTCATGACGATGTCGCCCTCGCCGCGCTCGGTCATGTAGCCCAGGACCGCGTGCACCGTGCGGAACGCCGCGTTGATGTTCAGGTTCAGCATCCGGTCCCAGCTGTCGGGATCCTGGCCCACCACTTCGCCGCCGACGTAGGACCCGGCGTTCGCGTGGAAGATGTCGAGTTGGCCCGCGGTTTCCAGGATCCGCGGCAGCATGGTCGCGACGTCGCCGGGATCGGTGAGGTCGACGCGCACGCCGAACGCGCCCGCCCCGAGCTCGGAGCAGGCTCGGTCCAGGGCGGCGGCGTCGTAGTCGACCAGCGCGACCCGCGCGCCGGCGCCCGCCATCGCCTTCGCGCAGGCGAGGCCGATGCCCGACGCCCCGCCGGTGACCGCCGCGACCTTGCCCTCGAGTTCCATCGACACAGTTGCCCTCTTCTCTTCTGATGGCCACGCGGATTTTGAAACGTCACAGTACGCAGAAACCCGTTGGCTACTGTCGGGTTTCGTGACAGCCGATCGCCGAGCCGCGCCGATGGCCGCGGTGGACGCGCAGACCTACTGGATGTCGGCGAAGATCCCCAGCGACGAGTTCCTGCTGTACGCGTTCGACGGGGTGGTCGACACCGACGCGGCGACCGCGGAGTTGCTCCGGCGAGCCCGGGCCTGCCCGGACCTGAGCCAACGAGTCGCCGATGATCGGTGGTGGGCCTATCCGCGCTGGGCGCCGGCCGCCCTGCGCGCCGACCAGGTCCGGGTGCGCGAGGCCGGCCTAGACTGGGCGGGCTGCCTGGACGCGGTCGCGGGGTTGACGTCGGACCAGCTCGACGCCCGCGAATCCGCTTGGCGGGCACATGTTTTCGCCCCGGTATCCGGGGCGCCGAGTGCGGCCGGACCGGCCACGGTGCTGGTGCTGCAGGTGGCACACGCGCTGGCCGACGGCTCTCGGGCCGCGCAACTCGCGGCCTGGCTACTCGGCCGGCCCGCGCCGGTCCCGGCCATCGCCGAGCGTCGGCGGGGGTCGCTGCTGCTGCGCAGCATGGTCGCAGCCCGGGCGCACCGGCAGTTGGTTCGCGATCTGGACGCCGGCGCGCTCCCGCCGCCGCCCGAACCGCGGTCGCTGCTGGCGACCAACGCGGCCCCGTCCGGCCGGTCGCGGCTGCGCACGCTGGTGGTGCCCCGGCACGCGCTCAACCGCGGACACACTGTCACAGTCGGGGCGCTGCTGGCCGTCGGCGATGCGCTGGCGCAGCAGCTGGGCGAGGCAGCCGGGCTGTCCGCCGAGGTGCCGCTGCGAAAACCCGGCATCCGCCACGCGCGCAACCACTTTCGCAATGTGTCGATCGCGCTGCGGCCCGAACTGCCGCGGTCTGAGAGGGCCGAGTTGTTGGCCGCGCAGCTGTCCGCCGCGCGCCGGCGCGCTGAGCACCCGGCGGCCCGTGCCGAAGCCGACGCCCTGGCCGCCGTGCCGGCGCCACTGCTGCGTTGGGGGGTGCGCCAGTTCGACGCGACGGTTCGCGCCTTGGCGGTCAGCGGCCACACCGTGGTGTCCAGCGTGGACCGCGGCGACAAGGACCTGCGCTTCGGCGGGGCGTCGGTGCTGCTGACGGCCGGG
Source organism: Mycolicibacterium brumae (assembly GCF_025215495.1). Classification (NCBI taxonomy): domain Bacteria; kingdom Bacillati; phylum Actinomycetota; class Actinomycetes; order Mycobacteriales; family Mycobacteriaceae; genus Mycobacterium; species Mycolicibacterium brumae. The sequence goes on from NZ_CP104302.1 coordinate 806,469, forward strand.
TACCCGGCGCTGTCGCCGATGATGAGCCTGACCCACGGCGTGCACGGCATCGGCGACACGATCGCGCTCAGTGTGCACGCCGGCGGCGATTTCGACATCGACGGATACCTGGCCCGACTTGCGACGCGGCTGCGCTAAACCGCCGGGCTAGCCTCAGCGATATGACAACCACCGAGAATCCCGCCACCGAACCCGCCGTGTTGGTCGAACGCCGCGGCAACGTCATGGTGATCACGCTGAACCGGCCTCAGGCGCGCAACGCGGTCAACGGCGCCGTCAGCTCCGGACTCGGCGACGCGCTCGAGCAAGCTCAGGAAGACCCCGGAGTGTGGGCGGTCGTGCTCACCGGGGCCGGCGACAAGTCGTTCTGCGCCGGCGCCGATCTGAAGGCGCTCTATAAGGGCGAGAACCTGTTCCACCCGACGCGGCCGGACTGGGGTTTCGGTGGCTACGTCAGCCACGTGATCGACAAGCCAACCATCGCCGCGGTCAACGGCACGGCGCTCGGCGGCGGATCGGAGCTCGCGCTGGCCAGTGACCTGGTGGTCGCCGAGGAACGCGCTCAGTTCGGGCTGCCGGAGGTCAAGCGCGGTTTGATGGCCGCAGCGGGCGGAGCGTTCCGGATCATGGACCACCTGCCGCAGAAGGTGGCGCTGGAAATGGTGCTCACCGGGGATCCGCTGACGGCCGCCGACGCGCTGCGCTGGGGCCTGATCAATCAGGTGGCGCCCGACGGGACGGTGCTCGACGCGGCGATCGCGCTGGCCGAGCGGATCACCGTGAATGCGCCGCTGGCCGTGCAGGCCAGCAAGCGGGTGGCGCTCGGCGTCGACGACGGTCGGATCGCCGGAGATGATCGGCGTTGGGCCCGGTCCAACCGCGAGATGGCCGCGCTGATGCAGACCGCCGACGCGATGGAGGGACCGCTGGCGTTCGCGCAGAAACGCGCGCCGGTTTGGCAGGCCCGCTGACCCGGACAGACAAATCGGCCCGGCTGCTCAAATGAGCGGCCGGGCCGATTCGGTTGGTGCTTAGTTCTCGCCCTCGGTGGCGGCTTCCTCGGAAGTCGTCGCCGCGGCGGACTCCTCGGTGGTGGCCTCTTCGCCGCTGGCCGGGGCGGCCGACTCGGTCGCGGAGGTCTCCTCGGTCGGGGTCGCCTCGGTGGTGGACTCCGCCGGAGCCTCAGTGGTGGAGGTGGCCGTCGGCTCGCCCTCGTAGGCGGGCTGCGAGCCGGCCGGGTCCAGCACGGTGTCGATCATGTAGATCTGAGCGTTCTGCGCGGTGATGCCGCCGCAGGTCACCTTGGCGACACCGTCGACGGTGATGTTGTCACCCTTGCCCTCGATGGTGAGCTGGCGGCCCTCTTGCGAGGTCATCTTGCCCTGAACCGTCTTGGGGGTCAGCAGGCCCAGCGCCATGTGGTAGTAGACGATCGAGTACAGGTACGGGGTGTCGGTCTTCAGGGCTTCCATGGTGGCCGGGGCCAGCTTGGCGAAGGCGTCGTTGGTCGGCGCGAACACCACGTACGGGCCGTTGTCCAGCACCGCGGCGATGTTGACCTCGGGGTTCAGCCCACCGGAGATGGCCGAGCTGAAGGTCGACAGATCCGGGTTGTTGGCGATCGCCTGCGAGGCCGGGACGGTGGCCATCGAGGTGAAGGCAGCCGAGCCGGACGGGTGGGCTTCCTTGTAGGCGCCACAGGCCGGGCCCTCGGGCTCGCGCGGGGGCTTGGGATCGTCGGCGTTGGCGATCCCCATCGGCAGGGCGACGGTCAGCGCGACCGCTGCGGTGAACGCGCCGAAGGTCTTGCGGCTGTTGTGGATCCTCATCGTCGAGCTGTCTCCTTGTTGCTGTTGAACGCTGATGCTATTGAAACGCTGTTGCTGTCCAACACTGTTGTCGGACACTGCGCACTATGTCGTTCTGATAACGACCGTTGTTACCGCCGCAGCGTGTTTTGTCGCGCCGAACCGGGTCGACACGTTCGGCGAAACCGGTCAACCGGACGCGCCAGATCGAGATAAATGGTACGCACAGGGCCGCTGACGGCCCAAAACCCGCAGTTCAGGCGGACGTTTGACGTCACGTTCTACGATCGGTGGCTATGTCTGAGCCGCTGATCCGAAGTGTCGGAAATCGCACCCCGAAATTGCATCCGGAATCCTGGGTCGCCTCGACCGCGAATGTGGTCGGCGACGTGACGCTGGAGGCACGGGCCAGCGTCTGGTACGGCGCGACGGTGCGCAGTGAACTCGAACCGGTCGTGATCGGCGCGGGCTCCAATGTCCAGGATGGCGTCGCGGTGCACACCGACCCCGGATTTCCGGTGACCGTAGGCGAGGGCGTCAGCGTGGGTCACAACGCGGTGCTGCACGGCTGCACCGTCGGCGACGGCGTCCTGGTCGGCATGGGCGCGGTCGTGCTCAACGGCGCGGTGATCGGCGAGGGCTCGCTGATCGCGGCGGCGGCGTTGGTGCCGCAGGGGATGGTCGTCCCGCCGCGGTCATTGGTCGCCGGGGTGCCGGCCAAGGTCCGTCGCGAGCTCAGCGACGAGGAGGTCGCGGCCAATCGGCACAACGCGCTGGGCTATGAGCACCTGCTGGTCATGCACCGGGACGCCCAGGACTAGCAGTCGGTGAACTTCGGCGCGCGCCGCTCCAGGAACGCGGCGATGCCCTCGCGCTGGTCGTCGGCCTGCAACAGCCGGTGCTGCCAGGCCGTTTCCCGGGCGATGGCGGCGTCGAGTTCCGGCAGCGCGGCGGCGTTGATGGCCAATTTGGTGTTGCCGTAGGCGACCACCGGTCCGGCCAGCAGCCGACTGACCAGCTCGTCGGCAGCGGCCGGCAACTCCTCGGCGGGGTGGACGGCGGCGATCAGGCCGGCCGCCAGCGCGTCGGCGGCGTGCAGCCGTTCGGCCAGCAGCGCCATCTTCATGGCCCGGGCCCGTCCCACCGACGCGGCGACCAGCGCGGTCGCGCCGCCGTCGGGCATCAGGCCGATCTTGGTGAAGGCCAGCAGGAAGTAGGCCTCTTCGGCGGCGATCACCAGGTCGCAAGCCAGCGCGAGTGACACCCCGATGCCGGCGGCCGGTCCCTGCACGACGGCCACCACCGGCCGGGGCAGGTCGATGATGGCCCGCACCGCGCGATTGCCTTCGATCAGCACGTCCAGTGGCGGCGGCGCCTCGGCGCCCTCGGGCCGGCTCAGACCGGCGCCGGAGCTGAAGCCGCGTCCCGCGCCGCCGAGACGCACCACCCGGACCCGCGGATCGGTCGCGGCCGCCTCCAGCGCGTCGGCCAGACCGGCCACCACGGGGGCGGTCAGAGCGTTCAGGGTTTCGGGCTGATTCAGGGTCAGCGTGAGCACGCCGGCGGTCAGTTCGACCAGCAGTCCGTCGACGGGTGGCAGGGCGGCGATTCCGGATTTCGCGGGCATTCGATCACCCTACGTAATCAACCGATCGGTTGGTAGGTCTATCCACCAATCGGTTGGTTGGCTATGGTGACATGATCGCCGGAGGATATCGTCGACGTCCGGCGGCGAACCTCGGAAAGGTGGAACAGGTGGCGGGACCGCTGCAAGGCCTGCGCGTCGTGGAACTGGCCGGTATCGGCCCCGGTCCGCACGCGGCGATGATCCTCGGCGACCTCGGCGCCGACGTCGTCCGGATCGATCGGCCGTCTAAAAGCGCGGCGCCCGAACGTGACGCCATGCTGCGCAACCGCCGCTCGGTCACCGCGGACCTGAAGTCCGACGACGGGCGTGAGCTCGCGCTCAAGCTGATCGCCAAGGCCGACGTGCTGATCGAAGGGTTTCGGCCCGGGGTCGCCGAGCGGTTGGGCCTGGGTCCGCAGGACTGCGACGCGATCAACCCCCGGCTGATCTACGCCCGGATGACCGGCTGGGGGCAGGATGGGCCGCGGGCCCAGCAGGCCGGCCACGACATCAACTACATCTCGATCAACGGCCTGCTGCACGCCGTCGGCCGCAAGGGGGAGCGGCCGGTGCCGCCGCTGAACATCGCCGGCGACTTCGGCGGCGGATCGATGTTCCTGCTGGTCGGCATCCTGGCCGCGCTCTACGAGCGACAGAGTTCGGGGCGGGGCCAGGTCATCGACGCCGCCATGGTCGACGGCTCGTCGGTGCTCATCCAGATGATGTGGGCGTTCCGCGCCACCGGCATGTGGACCGACGAGCGTGGCGTCAACTTCCTCGACACCGGTGCTCCCTGGTACGACACCTACGAATGCGCCGACGGCCGCTACGTCGCGGTCGGCGCAATCGAGCCGCAGTTCTACGCCGAGTTGCTGGCCAAGCTCGAACTCGACCCGGCCGAACTGCCGTACCAGATCGACCCCACCGGGTTCCCGAAGCTGCGCGAGGTCTTCACCGAGCGCTTCCGGAGCCACGACCGCGACCACTGGGCAGAGGTGTTCGCCGGCTCGGACGCCTGTGTGACGCCGGTGCTGGCCTTCAACGAGGTCTGCGAAGAACCGCACATCGCCGAACGTGACACCTTCTACGACGCCGGGACCTACGGGCTGCAGCCGCGGCCGGCCCCTCGGTTCTCGCGCAGCACCCTGGACACTCCGACCCCGCCACGAGTTCGTGGTGAAGACACTGAGTCGGTGCTGGCCGACTGGGATCAATAGAAAGGCTTGCCATGGCATTGAAGACGAAGTTCACCGAAACCTTCGGAGTTGAGCACCCCATCGCCCAGGGCGGGATGCAGTGGGTCGGCCGGGCCGGATTGGTCGCCGCCGTCGCCAACGCCGGCGGTTTGGGGTTCCTGACCGCGCTGACCCAGCCCACGCCGGCCGACCTGGCCAACGAGATCGCCAAGACCAAGGACCTGACCGACAAGCCGTTCGGCGTCAACCTGACGATCCTGCCGGCCATCACCCCGCCGCCGTATGACGAGTATCGGCAGGTGATCGTCGATTCCGGGGTCAAGATCGTCGAGACCGCGGGCTCCAACCCGGCGCCGCACTTGCCGATCTTCCATGACCACGGGATCAAGGTGCTGCACAAGTGCACCTCGGTGCGGCACGCCGTGAAGGCCCAGTCGCTGGGCGTGGACGGCATCAGCATCGACGGGTTCGAGTGCGCCGGACACCCGGGTGAGGACGACATCCCCGGCCTGGTGCTGATCCCCGCGGCCGCCGATCAGATCGAGATCCCGATGATCGCCTCCGGCGGGTTCGCCGACGGCCGGGGGTTGGCCGCGGCGCTGGCGCTGGGCGCCGACGGCGTGAACATGGGCACCCGGTTCATGTGCACCGTCGAGTCCTGCATTCACCAGAACGTCAAGGAGGCGATCGTCGCCACCGATGAGCGTGGCACCGAGCTGATCTTCCGCCCGCTGCGCAACACCGCCCGGGTGGCGTCCAACACCGTCTCGCGCGAGGTCGTCAAGATCCTCAACGACGGAGGCCAGTTCCCGGACGTGATGGAGTTGGTGGCCGGCGCCCGGGGCCGCAAGGTCTTCGAGGACGGCGATCTGGAAGCCGGCATCTGGTCGGCCAGCACGGCGATGGGCCTGATCAACGACATCCCGACCTGCGATGAGCTGATCTCGGGAATGGTCGCCGACGCGGAATCGATCATCACCGGCCGACTGGCCGGGATGGTCGGCTGATCGCAAGCGAAGCCCGGAGCTTGCGGAGGGCTTTGCGCGGCGGGTCGGCCGCATTGGACACGGCTGATCGCAAGCGAAGCCCGGAGCTTGCGGAGGGCTTTGCGCGGCGGGTCGGCCGCATTGGACACGGCTGATCGCAAGCGAAGCCCGGAGCTTGCGGAGGGCTTTGCGCGGCGGGTCGGCCGCATTGGACACGGCTGATCGCAAGCGACGCCCGGAGACAACAAAGCGCCTGCCTCGTCGCGTGACGCGAGGCAGGCGCTGTCCGGCCAGGAAGCGCCGACGCCGGGCGGGTGTGCCGCCGGAGTCGGGCAAAGCCAGAACCGATCACCGCGCCGGGTGGCGTGGTGATCGGCTACCGCTCAGCTGGCGATGGGGTGAACGTCTTCGAGCTGCTCGGAGGTGTCGCCCTCGACCAGGAAATCACCGTGGTAGAGCGCCTCGAAATCAACCTTGATGACGTCGGCATTGGTGTCGTCGATCCACATGTACTTGAGAGTAGGTTCGACTCTTAAGGAATCTTTGAGCCCGCTCTCGGAAAACTGTGGCAATTATTACTTCCGAGTAGGGTGCGATCGGAAGTTGCGTCGCCGCCGGCCCGATGACACGCCGCGGCCAATACGTTGACCTCGATAACTTAACGGTGTTAACTACTGTCCGTTCGACCCGCCCGACGCGCCGGCGTCCCCCGATCACGGTCCACCCCAGGAGTCCCTGATGCTCAACCGCATAACCCGGCTGGCGCTGTCCGCGCCGAAGCGCGTCATCGCCGGCGCGCTGCTGCTGTTCGTGGCGGCCGCCGCCTTCGGCTTCCCGGTCGCCAAGAGCCTGTCCGCCGGTGGCTTCCAGGATCCGACGGCGCCGTCGGGCAACGCCACCCGGATCCTGTCGGAGACCTTCGGCCAGACGGATATGCAGCTGCTCTTCGTGGTCAGCGGGCCCGGTGGCCTGGCCGACGAGAACGTCCGCGCCGTCGCCGGGGACATCATGACCGCGATGAAGGAAAACGGGCACGCGCACAACATCGAAAGCCCATGGACCTCACCGCACCCGATGAACGGAACGCTGGTCTCCGCCGACGGCAATTCCGCGCTGATCCTGGCCAGCATGGACGGCGGCGAGAACCTGGCGCAGCGCTACGCCCAGCAGATCGTCGACCATGTCAACGCCGACATCCTGCCCAAGCACCCCGACGTCACCGCGCTGGCCGGCGGCGCCGCGATGGTCTACGCCCAGATCACCGCCCAGACCGAGCGTGACCTGCTGCTGATGGAGGCCATCGCGCTGCCGCTGAGCTTCGTGGTGCTGGTCTGGGTGTTCGGCGGGCTGTTGGCCGCCAGCATTCCGCTGGCCGTCGGCGGTCTGGCCATCGTCGCCTCAATGGCGGTGCTGCGGTTGATCACCTTCGCCACCGACGTGTCGATCTTCGCGCTGACCCTGACCACCGCGATGGGCCTGGCGCTGGCCATCGACTCCACGCTGCTGATCGTCAGCCGGTACCGCGACGAGATCAACGCCGGCGAGCCGATGGAGCGCGCATTGCATCGCACCATGGCCACCGCCGGGCGCACGGTGCTGTTCTCGGCCACCACGGTCGGCCTGTCGATGGCGGCGCTGGTCTTCTTCCCGATGTACTTCCTGCGGTCGTTCGCCTACGCCGGTGTCGCGGTGGCGGTCTTCGCGGCGCTGGCCTCCATCGTCGTCACACCCGCGGTCATCGTGCTGATGGGCAAGCGGCTGGACGCCCTGGACATGCGCAAACTGCTGCGCCGGCTGTTCCGCCGTCCGCCCGCCGTCGTCCAGCCCGTCGACCAGATGTTCTTCTACCGCTCCAGCCGGCTGGTGATGCGCCACGCCATCCCGGTCGGCATCGTCGGCGTGCTGTTCCTGGTCTTCCTAGGCCTGCCGTTCCTGCACGTCAAGTGGGGCTTCCCGGACGACCGCGTGCTGCCGAAGGGCGCCACCGCCCACGAGGTCGGCGACGTGCTGCGAGATCAGTTCCCCGCGCATTCGCCGAACTCGATCATCATCGTGGTCCCCGACGCCACCGAACTGCAGGCCGCGGACCTGGAGCTGTACGCGTCGCGGGTGTCGTCCACCATCGACGGCATCACCTCGGTGTCCGCGCCCACCGGGATGTTCGTCGGCGGCCTGCGCACCGCCCCGCCGTCGGCGCCCACCGGGTTCGCCGGCGGCAAGGCGTATCTGACCGCGGCCAGCTCCGCGCCCCTGTTCAGCCAACAGTCCGAAGACCAGCTCGACGCGATCCGCGCGATCACCCCGCCCAACGACGTCCCGGTGCAGATCACCGGAACGGCGCAGGTCAACCGCGACAGCGTCGACGCCATCACCTCCCGGCTGCCGCTGGTGCTCGGGCTGATCGCCGTGGTCACCTTCGTGCTGCTGTTCCTACTGACCGGATCCGTGGTGCTGCCGCTGAAGGCGCTGGTGCTCAACGTGCTGTCGCTATCGGCGGCGTTCGGCGCGCTGGTGTGGATTTTCCAGGACGGACATCTGGGCGCGATGGGCACGACGCCCAACGGAATCCTGGTCGCGAACATGCCGGTGCTGTTGTTCTGCATCGCGTTCGGGCTCGCGATGGACTACGAGGTGTTCCTGCTGTCCCGGATCCGGGAATTCTGGCTGGCCGGCAAGGGCACCGACGCGGACAACAGCGCCGCCGTCGCGCTCGGCCTGGCCCGCACCGGCCGGGTGATCACCGCCGCCGCGCTGGTCATGTCGATCACGTTCGCCGCGCTGATCGCCGCCAAGGTGTCGTTCATGCGGATGTTCGGTGTCGGCTTGACGCTGGCCATCCTGGTCGACGTCACCCTGGTCCGCGCGGTGCTGGTGCCGTCGTTCATGCAGGTGATGGGCAAGTGGAACTGGTGGGCGCCCGCGCCGATGGCCCGGCTGCACCAGCGGTGGGGATTCAGCGAGGAAGGCTTCATCCCGGCCAAGCCCAAGGTGAAGACCAAGCCGAAGGCCTCCGCGCCGGAGACCTCGTCGTCGTGACGACGCCGTCGCGACGCCGTCGGAGCCCGCGGGGTTCGGGAGAACAGCTGCGCGACGACATCCTCGACGCGGCCACCGGACTGCTGCTGGAATCCGGGCACGAGAAAGCGGTGTCCATCCGCGCGGTCGCCCAGCGGGTCGGGGTCACCCCGCCGTCGATCTACCTGCATTTCGCCGACCGTGACGCGCTGCTCGACGCGGTGTGCGCCCGCTACTTCGAGCAGCTCGACGAGCAGATGCAACGGGCCGGCGCCGGACAGAGCAATCCCCTGGAGGCGCTGCGGGCCCAGGGCCTGGCCTACGTGGCGTTCGCCGCCGCGAACCCCGAGCTGTACCGGATCGCGACCATGGGCGAGGCCCGCCCGGGCAGCGACACCGACGCGGTGCTCGGCAGCTCCGCGTTCCAGCATCTGCGCGCCTCGGTGCAGGCGTTGATGGATGCTGGGATCTACGCCCCCGAGGACGACCCCACGCCGGCGACGTTGGAGCTGTGGGCGGCCGCGCACGGCGTCGTCGCCCTGGCGGTCTCCAAGCCGTACCTGCCGTTCGGCGACCTGCTGACGTTCGCCGACCGGGTGCTGCGCGCGGCGGCGGCCGGCCAGATCGTGTTCGGCATGCTGGGCGACGACGCCACCGCCGAGGAGTTGCTGGACCGGCTCGGCGCCGGACACGGCAGGATGGCGATATGACCGCAGCCGTCGACAACCCCCTGTTCGCCCGCCTGTGGGTGGTGCTGGCCGCCCACGAGACCGCCAAGATCAAGGCGCTGCGGATGGAGAATCTGGCCGGCCTGTCCGGGCGGGTGCTGGAGATCGGCGCCGGCGCCGGCACCAACTTCGCCTATTACCCCGACACCGTCACCGAAGTGGTCGCGATCGAACCCGAGGCGCACCTGCTGGAGCACGCCCGTGCGGCGGCCGCCGCGGCGCGTATACCGGTCAGCGTGACCGAGAAGACCGGTGAGGCCCTCGCCAACGACCCGGCGGGCGATGAGCCGTTCGACGCCGTGGTGTGCTCCCTGGTGCTGTGCACGGTGTTCGAACCGGGAACCGTTGTTCGGCAGGCCTATTCGCACCTGCGGCCGGGCGGTGAGCTGCGCTATCTGGAGCACGTGGCCAGCGCCGGGAGCCGCGGCCGTGTCCAACAGGTCGCCGACGCCACGCTGTGGCCACGGCTGTTCGGAAACTGCCACACCCACCGCGACACCGAGTCGGTGATCACCGGCGCGGGGTTCGAGGTCCTGGCCGCGCGGCACACCTGGACCATGCCCCGCTGGGCGCCGGTCCCGGTGTCCGAGTTCGCCATCGGCCGCGCCGTCCGCCCTTCGTAGGGCTACCGGAACGCGGCGTCCAGATAGCGGTGGGCGGCCTCGCGCCCCAGGCCGACCGACCGGGCGACGTCCGCGAACTCCTGGGCGGCCTCCGACATCGCGGCGTCGGCGGGATCCATCCGCGCGACGAAGCTGCCCTTGCGTCCGCGGGTTTCCACCAGGCCCGCGGACTCCAACTCGCGATAGGTCCGCGCCACGGTGTTCACCGCCAGCCCGAGCGAGGACGCCAGGTCGCGGACCGTCGGCAACCGGGTGCCCGGCGTCAGCCTGCCGTCTCGGATCGCGGTGACGATCTGCGCGCGCACCTGCTCGAACAATGGCGTCGTCCCGGTGCTGTCTACCCGAAGCCACTCCATCCGACAAAGTATGTCGTGCGAGCCGCTATTTTTGGGGAGTGAGAATTGCGGTGCTGTCCGGCGCGGGAATCTCCGCCGAGAGCGGAGTGCCGACTTTCCGTGACGACCGCAACGGGTTCTGGTCCAAGTACGACCCCTATGAGCTGTCCTCGACCGACGGCTGGAAGAACAATCCGGAGCGGGTGTGGGCCTGGTATCTGTGGCGGCATCACCTGGTCCTCGATGTCGAACCCAACGACGGGCACCGGGCGATCGCGCACTGGCAGGACATCGCCGAGGTCACCGTGATCACCCAGAACGTCGACAATCTGCACGAACGCGCGGGCAGCAGCGATGTCCAGCACCTGCACGGAAGTCTCTTCGAGTTCCGCTGCGACACCTGCGAACGGCACTTCGGCGACCCGATGCCCGATATGCCGGAGCCGCTGCACGAAGTTGCGCCGCCGCGCTGCGGCTGTGGCGGCCTGATCCGGCCCGGCATCGTGTGGTTCGGCGAAAGCCTGCCCGACGGCCCCTGGAACGCTGCCGTCGACGCCGTCCAGCGCGCCGACCTGATGGTGGTCGTCGGAACCTCCAGCGTCGTCTACCCGGCCGCCGGGCTGCCGGACCTCGCTCTGTCGCGGGGGATCCCCGTCATCGAGGTCAACCCGCTGGCGACGCCGCTGTCGGAGTCGGCCACGGCCGTCGTGCGGGAATCCGCGGGCGTCGCGCTGCCGACCTTGCTGCAGCGCCTGGCCGCGGCGGGTTCGCCGAGCGAGGAACGCGCTCGGAAGAGCAACTAGCTGGCCGCACTATCGGCCGCTTTTGCGACAGGTTCTAAGCGAACTCGAGCAGCACCGTGAGCGGCCGCACCGGGTCGAGGATGCTGTGCGACCGGCTCAGCGCCCCGGCGAACCCGCCGAACAAGCCGCGCCCGAGTTCGGCCGGAATCTCGCGGACGACGCGTACCCCGGGGACGTCGACGAGGCGGGCCACCTCCGCCGGGCTCAGCGTGAACGGCATCCCCGGCAGGGTGTAGCGGCGGGTTGGTCGCAGCCAACCCCGATTGGCCAGCCCGGTGAACCACCGCGGCGCGAGGTCGAACATCAGCCGGCCGCCGCGGAAGCGCTTGGCGCACTCGGTGATCAACGCCATCGACTGCTCGGGCTGGAGATACATCAGCAGGCCCTCGGCGGTGACGAACGCGCCGTTGTCGGTGTCGACGCGGTCCATCCAGCTGTAGTCCAGCGCCGACTGCGCGCACAACTCCACCCGATCCGAGGCCGGCAGCAGCGCACGGCGCAACTCGACGATCGGCGGCAGGTCGACGGTGAGCCAACGGAACTGCGGGTCGTCGATCGCGGTGTCGAGGCGCCAGAAACTCGTCTGCAATCCCTCGGCCAGCGCGACCACGGTGGCCTTCGGAAAGTCCTGCAGGTATTCGCGGGTCTGCCGGTCGAAGGTCTTCGACCGGATGGCCATGTCCTGACGTGGGTTCCCGAAACGGGTGAAGTCATAGTCGATCGACGCGAGCAGATCGACGGCCACCGGGTCGGACAGGATCGTGTCGGGTCGTTGCGCTTCACGCGCCCGGGAGTGCAGGGTCAGCAGCGCGGTCTCGGAGACGCCGGTCAGATCGGCGCGGGCCTTGGAAGTCATCCCCTCCGACCCTACCGACTCAACATCTTGACCAGGGTGCGCAGATTCCGGGTGGTGGTGCAGGACTTGTAGCGGGACTTGCCCATCGTCTTGCCGATCGTCGACGCCAGGGTCGCTCCTCGCGGGGTTTGCCAGTAGAGCACCCCGTCGCCGCGGGCGATGCGTTCCTGCGGGCCTGCGGTCAGCTCCGCGAGTTCGTCGAGGATCTCGGCGTCGGAGACGAAGGTGACGTAGGAGTGCGTGTCGTCGACCTCCCGGGTGAACGGGAACCCGGCGTCGATGTCGGCCAGCGTGTCGAGGTCGTAGACCAGCGCGTAGGCGTCGTAACCGAACACCCGGCCCAACGCCTGCTCGACGCCCGCGCGGACCGTGGCGGCGTCGTCGTCGGAATCCAGGAGGACGTTCCCGGTGGCCAGCACGGTCTTGACGCCGGAGAATCCGACGCCGGTCAACACGGTGGCGACCTCCGCCATCTTCAGGTTCACCCCGCCGACGTTGACGCCGCGCAATAGGACTGCATATCTGGTCATCGGCTGCTCCCGAGTTTCCGGCACTTTCCAACACGGTAGTGGCGACCGCGGCCGGTCAGTAGGCTCGCTGCATGAGCCGCGACGTGTTCGACGACAAATTGCTGGCCGTGATCTGCGGGAACTCGCTCGGGGTGCTGGCCACCATCAAGCGCGACGGTCGGCCGCAGCTGTCCAACGTCGCCTACCACTTCGACCCGCGCTCATTGACCTTCTCGGTGTCGGTGACCGAGCCGCGGGCCAAGACCCGAAATCTGCGTCGCGATCCGCGGGCCTCGATCCTGGTGGACGCCGACGACGGCTGGGCGTACGCGGTGGCCGAGGGGGAGGCGGAACTCAGCGCGACCGCCGCCGACCCGCACGACGACACCGTGGCGAAACTGATCGAGCTGTACCGGCAGATCCACGGTGAGCATCCCGATTGGGACGAATACCGCGAAGCGATGGTCACCGACCGTCGGGTGCTGCTGACCCTGACGATCAGCCACCTGTACGGCATGCCGCCGGGGCGGCGCTAGACCGCGGTACCGCTAGCCGCTCTTGCGGCGGAAGGTCCGCTTGTTCTCCACCGGCCCGTGCGCCTTGGACTGACCGGCGCCGCCATCGCGGTGCGAGGTGCCCGAATTCGCCTTGTCGTTCTTGCGTTCCAGCGCCTCGCGGAACTTGCGCTGGGACTCCGGCTCGGGCGTCTCATGCTTTGCCATACGGCACCTTAACGCGATCGACGACGGCGGCGCGAGACGTTTTCCCCCGCGCGCCACGCGTCGGGCGGGCCAGCAGCCGAGCGCCGATGAGCGCGGCCAGCATGACGGCCACGCAGTACAAGCCGTCGTCCTTGAGCCCCCATCGAACCGACAGCAGCGTCGCCGCGCCGGCCACGCACAGCAGGGTTCCCACCGCGGCGCTGCGCGGTCCGGGTCCGTCGACCACGCCGCCGTCCCAGCCGGGCAGCGGATTGTTCTCCAGCGGCCGCAGCACCACGAACAGTGCCCCGACCACCGCGATCATCAACGAGATCTGCACGATGCTGAGCACCAGCAGGTTCGGCTCGCTGGGGTGACGGGGGAATCCCGCGTAGTCGAACGCCAGGTGGGTCAGCAGCAACGCCGGCATGTGCCACAGGTACAACGTCATCGCGCCGGAATTGCCGATCGCCGCGAACTGCCACACCCGCGGCCGCCGGGCCCAGCGGTTGATCGCCGGAGCGGCGGCAATCGCGAACGCGCACATGGCGATTGCGTGCCCGGCCATCAGCAGCGACGGCGGCGTCATGTTCGGCAGCCGCATGCCCTCGATCCCGACCAGGCTCAGCTCGTAGGGGCCGAAGCGCAGCAGCGCCAGGTCGACGGTGAGCATCGCGATGCCCAGGGTGAGCGCCTCGTGCGGGTTGAGCAGGCCGCGGCGGTAGGCCACCCCGAACATCCCTGGGATCAGCCAGACGGTCAGGTTCAGGAAGCCGAGGAGCTCCATGCCGGGGGTGTGCACCCGGATCGCGTCGACCACGGCGATGCCGGCGTAAACCGCGCCGACGCCGACGGCCAACCGTGGCAGCGTGGTGACCTTGGCGAGCACCGGGGTGGCAGCCAGCACCAGCACGTACGCGCCGAGGAACCACAGCAGCTGGGTGGACACTCCGGCGATCGGTTCGTAGACGCGGCGGGGGAGCAGCGGATACAGCACCGCCAGGCACACCGCCCAGAAGGCCAGGTAATAGAACACCGGCCGGAACAGCCGGGTGCAGCGTTTGAGCAGGAACCCACCCCAGCTGTGGTGGGGTTGCCAGGAGCTGACGCTGGCGGCGGTTCCGGCGAAGAAGAACAGCGGCATGATCTGCAACACCCAGGTCAGGGCCTGGAACACCGTCGAGGTGGTGAGCAAATTGTCCCAGACGAAGACCTCGTCGACGATCTTGGAGGTGGCCATGATGGTGTGGCCGAGCACCACACCGACCAGTGACACGATGCGGATGACGTCGATGGCGCGGTCACGACCCGGCGGGGTCTGCGCTTCGACGTCGGCGGGAGTGGGGAAGATGGGCATACCAGGGAACCTATGGCGGGGCGGACTAGGTATTACTCCCTAAGTGTGCGCCTCATCATGTCGAGGCGTCGGCGCCAATTTCGCCTCGGGCGTCAGCTCTTGGCGGCCTTGGCTGCGGCCTTCATCTGCTTCTTGTAGGCGCGCACCTTCTCCAGCGAGCCCTGATCACGCACGTCGGCGATGGACATGAACGCGTCGGGGTTACCGTAGTCGCCGGCCGCCTCCTGCCAGCCCGGGGCGGTCAGGCCGCGCTGCTTGCCCAGCAGCGCCAGGAAGATGCGGGCCTTCTGGTCGCCGAATCCGGGCAGCGCCTTGAGCCGCTTGAGCACCGTCTTGCCGTCCGGGTCGCCGTCGGTCCAGATGCCGGCGGCGTCGCCGTCGTACTCATCGACGATCACCCGGCACAGCGCCTGCACCCGGCCGGCCATCGATGACGGGAACCGGTGCACGGCCGGTGTCTGCGCCATGATCGCGGTGAACTCCTCCGGGCTGGCGTCGGCGATCTTCGCCGCGTCCAGCCCGCCCATCCGGTCGGCCAGCTTCTTCGGCCCGGCGAACGCCACCTCCATCGGGATCTGCTGATCCAGCAACATCCCCAGCAGCAGCGCCAGCGGATCGTCGGTCAGCAGCGCGTCGGCGGCGGGATCTTGGACGAGATGCAGTGTGGCCACCGCACCAGACTAGGACGGTTTACGGGCGATGACGCAGATAGCCGAGAGATTGTCGCGGTTCTTTCGGAACGTCTGGCGCATCCCGAGCACGCGGGCGCGGGCGTCGGAATCGCGGATAACGTTGCTGACGAATTTCAGCGTCCGCAGCGGGCCCTCGTCGGAGATGATCCGCTTGGGTTCCAGCAGCGCCATCGGCAGGAAGGACACCTCGGCGACCTCGAAGCCCGCCTCGGTGAGCAGGGTGCTCCATTCGGTGTGCGTCAGCGGCCGGGCGTTGACTTTGATCGCACGCGCAAGAGCCTGGCGCACTTCGGTTTTCACGTCGTCGGAGACGTTGTCGGGGGTCAACGCGAGTTCGTGAACGCAGTACCGGCCGCCGGGCCGCAGCACCCGGAACGCCTCGTTGACGATGTCGGCCTTGCGCGCGTCGGTCTGCATGGACAGCATCGCCTCACCGATGACGACATCGGCGGTGGCATCCGGCAGGCCGGTGTGGTCGGCCTGGCCGATGATGACCTGGCCGCGGTCCCCGACGACGGAGCGGCTGAGACCGGCGGCGTCTTCGTCGGCCTCGACGCCGGTGTACGACGAGGGACCCGCGGCGATGATCTCGCGGGCGGTGCGGCCCAGGCCCGGGGCGAATTCGACGACCTGTGAGCCGGACAGGCCGGCGTTGGCGAGCATGCGGGTCGTCATCTCGCGGCCTCCCGGGCGCAGCACGCGCTTGCCGAGTCGGGCCAGCAGCCAGTGCCCCGGGAGGTGGTCGGCGTCGCGGTCGGACATGGGCAGGGCGGCGTCATTGGCGGCCATCGTCATCACTCCTTGTGAACGTGCGAATTAGGCCAGCCTTCCTTATCTTCTCGGCAGGTCGCCAGGGCCTTGCGGTGCGCAATGGAAGGTCCGAGGTCCCTTGGGGTGATCGACCAGGTGGCGCACGAGAATCCCCACGAACGGCCAGTTTCCGCACAAGCGCCTGGTGAGCGGCCAGGTAGCGCACGAAGACGGCTGCGAGCGGCCACCTGTGGCACATTGCGGTCGCCGAGCGGCCAGGTAGCGCGCGAGCGCTCCTTGGTGTCCGCTTCGCGCAGGGCGATCCTGGGCTTTTGTGTACTTTGTTGGCCGCTCGCGCCCTGGTGGGCCGTTCGCGAAGGAAAATGTGCGCCGCCTGGCCCACTCGTGGCCCGGTGGCCGAACTGGCGTGGCTCGTCGCTCGCGGGTGGCTTGGGTCACCATCCCTGTTCGCTTCAGTAACGGTCGAATAAATGCCACACGTGTCACTTGAGTCCCACCAGTAACGCCGTAGCTTCGGCGACAGGCCACCACAACTACCGATGGGAAAGTCAATGTCACGAGTGAAAACCCTGTTCGCCGGGTCCGCCATGCTGGCGGGAGTGTCGGCCGCTCTGCTGAGCGCCGGCGCCGCCCAGGCCGACCCCGCGCCGGCCCCCAGCATCCCGAGCATCCCCGGCGTGCCGGGCATCGAGGCGGTGCAGCAGCTCGTGGATCCGGGCAAGGCGCCGCAGCTGCTGCAGGCGCTGGGCCAGACCCTGACCAGCGCGACCAGCACCACCGCCACCACGCCGACCACCCCGGCCGCCACCACCCAGGCGCCGCTGGTCAACCTGCCCGGTGTGACCAGCCCGGTCAGCACCGTCACCACCCCGACCACTCCGGCGCAGACCCTGCCGGGTCTGAGCTCGCTGCCGGGCCTGGGCACCACCGCGACCACGCCGGTGGCGACCACCCCGGACGCCACCGCGGCCAACCAGCTCGCCAACGCCAACCTGATGCCGTCGGCCGAGATCAATGTGCCGCAGGTCCCCGGTGTCCCGGTGCCGCTGCCGCAGAAGGTGAACGTCCCCGGTGACCTCGGCACCCTGATGCCGATCGCCAACCAGGTCACTCCGGCCACCACGCCGGCGGCGACCACCCCGGCGCTCACCCAGACCGCCCCGGCGGCGACGGGCAGCCCGCTGAACATGATCGCCGGTCTGCCCTGATCGCGCGTTAGCGGATAACCCAACCAGCACAAGAGGATTGGACTAAACCGATGTCACGGACCAGGAACCTGCTCGCCACCACCGCGGCAGTGATCGGCTCCTCGATGGCGCTCGTCACGGCCGGTGTCTCACACGCCGACCCGACCGCGCCCCCGGTGAGCAGCGAGCAGGCTCCTGGCCTGCCGGCCATGCAAAACCTCAGCCCGATCATCCAGCAGGCCGCCGCCGACCCCAGTGGCGCGGCGAGCCTGCTGATGTCGGCGGCGCAGGTGTTCATCGCGAACAGCAAAGCGCCGGAGCAGTCCAACAATGTCGCCAACGCGGTGATGAACGTCGCCGCCGAACCGGTCCAGCCGGTGGCGCACCTCGGCGCGCCCGGCGCGCCCGGCCCGCAGGCCATCCCGCATGTGATCCCCGAGGGCATGGTCGCCGGCTCCGAGAGCCACCTGCCCCCGGGCATCGACCCGGCCAACGCCGTCGGCCCGGTCGAAGAGGCCCCCGCCGAGGCGCCGGCCGAACCGCTGGCCGCACCCGAGGTCGTCCCGGCCGCCGTCGCCACGCCCGACGGGCAGCCCGCGCCGCCGGCGGACTTCCCGACCACACAGGACTTCATGTACCCGTCGTTCGGCAACGCCTGCCTGGCCGACGGCGGATCGCCGATGGGTCTGGCGCTGTCGGTCGCCGGCCCCGCGACGCTGCCCCCGCCGGGCCCCGGCCCGGGGCAGATCGGCTACGTGTTCACCGCGATGGGCGCGCCGAAGCTCGCCGAGCACCAGAAGCTGCCGCTCAATGTCACCTGGGTGAACCTGTCCACCGGGAAGTCCGGCAGCCTGACGTTGCAGGGCAACCCCGAGGTCAACCCGGACGGCCCGGCCACCCTCACCGGGGTCGCCGACACCGGCGCGGGCAGCATCATCACCACCATCTTCGGCGGCGTCACCACCGTCGACGGCCAGTGCCAATTCCAGCCCACCATCGGCTCGGCGGTGGTGCCATAACCACCGGGGCAACCAGCGGACGGGCCGATCGCCGCACACTGCTGCTGCGGTCGGCCCCGTTGCTGTTGGCGCTGAGCATCGCGGCGCGGTTGGCCTGGACCTACCTGCTGCCCAACGGCGCCAACTTCGTCGACCTGCACGTCTACCTCGGCGGCGCGGCCGCGCTGAACGAGCCGGGCACGCTCTACAGCTACGTCTACGCCGATCAGACGCCCGACTTTCCGCTGCCGTTCACCTACCCGCCGTTCGCGGCGGTGCTGTTCTATCCGCTGACCCTGCTGCCGTTCCCGGTGGTGGCGCTGGGCTGGACGCTGGGCATCATGGCGTGCCTGTACGGCGTGGTGCGGCTGAGCCAACGGCTGATCGGCCTGGCCGGCGGCCAACGCAGCGCCATGCTGTGGACCGCGATCGGCATCTGGACCGAACCGCTGCGCAGCACCTTCGACTACGGACAGATCAACGTCCTGATGGCGCTGATGGTGCTCGCCGCCGTGTGTTCCACCCGGAACTGGGTCTCCGGCCTGCTGATCGGCGTGGCCGCCGGCGTCAAACTCACGCCCGCGGTGTTCATCCTGTACCTGATCGGCGTGAGACGTTGGGCGGCAGCGATTTTCACCGTCCTCGCGTTCGGCGCGACGATCGCGCTGTCCATCGCGGTGGTCGGGCAGCAGGCCCGCTACTACTTCACCGATCTGCTCGGCGACGCCGGTCGGGTCGGGCCGATCGGCACGTCGTTCAATCAGTCCTGGCGCGGCGGCATCTCGAGGATCCTCGGCTACGACGCCGGCCTCAGCGCCCCGGTGCTGATCGCGCTGGCCGGCACCGCGGTGCTGGCGTGGCTGGCCTGGCGATCACTCGCCGACGCGCCGGGAGAACCAGACCGGCTGGGGCTGCTGCTGGTGGTGGCGCTGTTCGGGCTGCTGCTGTCGCCGATCTCCTGGACCCATCACTGGGTGTGGCTGCTGCCGCTGCTGATCTGGCTCTGGCAGGGCCCCTACCGCTACCTCGGCGAGGCGCGGGCGGTCGGGATCGGGTGGCTTGCGCTGATCGTCGTCGGCGTGCCGTGGCTGCTGAGTTTCGCGCAGCCGAGCATCTGGGAGATCGGCCGGCCGTGGCACCTGGCCTGGGCCGGACTGGTCTACATCGTCGCGACCATCGCGACGCTGGCCTGGATGGCGAGCCTGCGGCTCAGGAATCCAGGCGCGAAACGATCCTGTCGATATCGCGCGCCATAGCGACATCCTTATCGGTGATCCCGCCCTCGGAATGCGTCACCAACGCGAAAGTCACGGTGCGCCAACGAATGTCGATGTCGGGGTGGTGGTCGGCGGTCTCAGCGGCCTCGGCCACCTGCCGCACCCCTTCGATACCGGCGAGGAACGACGGGAACTTGATGGAACGCCGAAGCGCACCGTCGGAGCGGGACCAACCGTCGAGTTCGGCGGCAGCGGCGTCTGCTTGTTCATCGGATAACACGGCCATACCCGACGGTATACCGTTGCCAGCTGTGGCGACACGGATCGTGGTGGCGGGCGCGCTGATCGCCGACGGAAGATTGCTGGTCGCCCAGCGTGCCCGCCCCGTGGAACTCGACGGGCTCTGGGAACTGCCCGGCGGGAAGGTCGCCGACGGCGAAACCGACGGGCAGGCGCTGGCCCGGGAACTGCGCGAGGAACTGGGCGTCGCCGTGGCGGTGGGGGAGCGACTCGGCGCCGATGTGGCGCTGTCCCCTACGCTCACGCTGCGCGCCTACCGGGTGACCCGCCAAGACGGCGACCCGCATCCGCACGATCACCGCGCGCTGCGGTGGGTGGACGCCGCCGAACTCGACGAACTGGCCTGGGTGCCCGCCGACATCGCTTGGCTGCCGGCGCTGCGCGAGGCGCTGGGATGACGTCGCGCGCTATTCGGCGTCGCGCTCCAGCGGATCGGTCGGCTCGACGATCACCAGCTCTCCGGTGTCCTGAGACACCTCGATGTCGCCAGGCGCCACCCGGCGAACCTCGACCAGCCCGGCCAACGTCGCCGAGCTGTCGGACAGCGAATGACGCGCCGGATGGTGGACCGGAAGGCTCTCCGGGGCCTTGATGTGCATCAACCGCGGCGTGGTGGCCAGGTCGTAGTGGAAGGCCCGAGTCATCGAGACGCAGGCCAGCACCATGATCACCGAGAACGGCACCGCGGTCGCGATCGACGCCGTCTGCAGCGCGGTCAGGGAACCCGCCCCGCCGACGATCAGCAGCACCGCCGCGGCCAGACCCTCCAGCACCGTCCAATACACCCGGGTGGCCTTCGGCGGGTCGAGGTGGCCGCCGGAGCTCAAGATATCGATCACCAGCGATCCGGAATCCGACGAGGTGACGAAGAACAACCCGATCACAATGATCGCCAGCACGCTGGTGATGGTGGCCAGCGGCAACGTGTTCAACAGTTGGAACAGCGAGGTGTTGGTGTCGACGACCTCGGTGGCGACGCCGTCGACCTCGCCCGGAACCAGCATGTCGCCGACGTTGCGCTGCCGCAGGATCGCCGAATCGCCGAACACGGTGAACCAGAGCGAACCGATGACCGTCGGGACCAACAGCACTCCGGCGACGAACTCGCGGATGGTGCGGCCGCGGGAGATCCGGGCGATGAACATCCCGACGAACGGCGCCCAGCTGATCCACCAGCCCCAGTAGAAGATGGTCCAGCTACCCAGCCAGGTGCCGTCGGTGAACGGGCCCGTCCGCAGCATGAGCTCGGGCAACGAGTACAGATAGTTGCCCATGTTCTGCACCCAGGCCTGCAGCAGGAAAAGCGTCGGCCCGGCCAGCGCCACGAACAGGGCCAGCGCGGCCGCCAGTGCCATGTTGATGTTCGACAGCCACTTCAGGCCGCGCCCGACGCCGCTGACCACCGAGTAGGTGGCCATTCCGGTGATCACCACGATCAGCCCGACGATCCACCAGTTGTTGATCTGGATCCAGCCCAGGTAGTCCAGCCCGGCGGCGATCTGCGTGATGCCGAATCCCAGCGAGGTCGCCACGCCGAACAGCGTGCCGACGATGGCGATGACGTCGACGGTGTGGCCCATCCAGCCTTCGACCCGCTTGGCCCCGATCAACGGCTCCAGTAGCCAGCGGATGGTCAGCGGCCGGCCGCGGCGATAGGTCATGTACGCCATGCCGAGGCCGACGACGACGTAGATCGCCCAGGCGTGCAGGCCCCAGTGGAACATGGTGAGCGCCATGGCCTGATTTGCCGCGGCGTCGGTGGCGGCTTCGACCCCGAGGGATCTCGGCGGGTTGATGTAGTGCGAAAGCGGTTCTGCCACACCGTAGAACACCAGGCCGATGCCCATGCCCGCGCTGAAAAGCATTGCCAGCCAAGCCATGAAGCTGAACTCCGGCGACTCGTCGTCGTTCCCGAGCTTCAGGGTGCCCACGCGCGACGCCCCGCAATAGATGGCGAAGACGACGAAGCCGGTGGTGACCAGCACGTACCACCAGCCGACGCCGTCGGTGATGAGCGCGTTGAGCTCGCCGAATGCGCCTGCGGCAGCGGATGAATAGATGACGGCGAGGGCGACCAGCCCGACGATGATCAAGGATGCGGGGACGAACACCGCCGGTTTCACGCTGTGCCAGCGTGGCCGCGGTTCATCCGTTGTTCGGTTTTCGTCCTGCGATCGGGGCTCGTCGCGCGTGCTCACGAGTCCTCCTCATCTTCATCATGGTCACGTGTGCCAGATCAGTTCTGGTGCTGGAGGTCGAAGTCCGACCATACCGCGGCGGATCGATGAGGCAGTCGGGTATTGCGGGCACGGCTGAAATCACCGCCCCGCCGGGGGTCGGTGATTTGCTGGCCGCGTCAGGACTTCAGTAGTGCAACGGATCGCGGCGGATCCGGATGGGCGCCGCGCGGTGCATGGCCGCGTAGAGCGGGTGCAGCAGCGCGGGATGCCGACAGTGCACGCAGTCCTCGACCGGCCCCTGCTGCGCGGAGCCGGTCAGGTGATGGCACGTTCGGCAGTGCACCATGTGGAATCCGCCGACCCAGTTGGCCAGGCCCAGGAAGATTCCGACGATCGCGATCGCGCCCACGGCGACGATTGCGGCTATGCCCAGGACTTCGAATCCGGTCATTTCGACACCTCCAGCCGATACCTGTGATGGTACCGCCGGTACCGGGTCAGTGCTTGCGCGCGCTTTTGAAGACCCGGACCAGGTCCTTGTCGGAAGCTCCCGCCTGCTGTGCCTTGTGCACCTTGTGCAGCACCACCGGGCAGCGTTTGCACCGCGGCTTGGACCGGCAGCACTTCTTCTTGGGCTTGAGCCGGGCGAACTTCGGTGTCTTCACTGGTGGAGCGTCTCGTTTTCGTGATCAGGGTCTGCGCTGCGACAATGAGCCGTGACTTCTGCTTCCAACTTTAGAAACGTCGCCATCGTCGCTCACGTCGACCACGGCAAAACCACCCTGGTGGACGCGATGCTGCGGCAGTCCGGCGCCCTCGTTGAGCGCGGTGACCTGCAGGAACGCGTGATGGACTCCGGCGACCTGGAGCGGGAGAAGGGCATCACCATCCTGGCCAAGAACACCGCGGTGCATCGCCATCACCCCGACGGCTCGGTGACTGTGATCAACGTCATCGACACCCCCGGACACGCGGATTTCGGCGGCGAGGTGGAGCGCGGTCTGTCCATGGTGGACGGCGTGGTGCTGCTCGTCGACGCCTCCGAGGGCCCGCTGCCGCAGACCCGGTTCGTGCTGCGCAAGGCGTTGAGCGCGCACCTGCCGGTGATCCTGGTGGTGAACAAGACCGACCGCCCCGACGCGCGGATCGCCGAGGTGGTCGAGGAAAGCCACGACCTGCTGCTGGATGTGGCCTCCGACCTGGACGAGGAGGCGCAGGTCGCGGCCGAGAGGGCGCTCGACCTGCCGACGCTGTACGCCTCCGGCCGGGCGGGCATCGCCTCGACCACCCAGCCGGCCAATGGTGAGAACCCGGACGGGGAGAACCTGGACCCGCTGTTCGACGTGCTGCTGGAGCACATCCCGGCTCCGTCGGGCAATGCGGAGGCGCCGCTGCAGGCGCTGGTGACCAACCTCGACGCGTCGGCGTTCCTGGGCCGGCTGGCGCTGATTCGCATCTAC
This sequence comes from Mycolicibacterium brumae, assembly GCF_025215495.1. NCBI lineage: Bacteria > Bacillati > Actinomycetota > Actinomycetes > Mycobacteriales > Mycobacteriaceae > Mycobacterium > Mycolicibacterium brumae. The sequence continues at coordinate 829,818 of NZ_CP104302.1, forward strand.
AACGGGCGGATCCGCAAGGGCCAGCAGGTGGCCTGGATGCGTGAGGTCGACGGCGTCCCGGTGATCACCAGCGCCAAGATCACGGAACTGCTGAGCACCGTCGGCGTGGAGCGCACGCCCGCCGAGGAGGCCGTGGCCGGCGACATCGTCGCGGTCGCGGGCATCCCGGAGATCATGATCGGCGACACGCTGGCCGATCCGGACAATGCGCACGCGCTGCCGCGCATCGCCGTCGACGAGCCGGCGATCTCGGTGACCATCGGCACCAACTCCTCGCCGCTGGCCGGCAAGGTGTCCGGGCACAAATTGACCGCGCGGATGGTCAAGTCGCGACTGGACACCGAACTCGTCGGCAACGTGTCGATCCGGGTGGTCGACATCGGCCGCCCCGACGCCTGGGAGGTGCAGGGCCGTGGCGAACTGGCGCTGGCGATCCTGGTCGAGCAGATGCGCCGCGAGGGCTTCGAGCTGACCGTCGGCAAGCCGCAGGTGGTGACCCGGATGGTCGACGGCAAGCTGCACGAGCCGTTCGAGGAACTCACCATCGACTGTCCGGAGGAGTTCGTCGGCTCGATCACGCAGCTGATGGCCGCCCGCAAGGGCCGGATGGAGCAGATGGCCAACCACGCCGCCGGCTGGGTGCGGATGGACTTCGTGGTGCCCTCGCGCGGCCTGATCGGGTTCCGGACCGACTTCCTGACCGAAACCCGCGGCACCGGCATCGCCAACGCGGTTTTCGAGGGCTACCGGCCGTGGGCCGGCGACATCCGGGCCCGGCACACCGGCTCTCTGGTGTCGGACCGATCCGGGCAGGTCACCGCCTACGCGATGATCCAGCTGGCCGACCGCGGACAGTTCTTCGTCGAGCCCGGCCAGGAGACCTACGAGGGCATGGTCGTCGGGATCAACCCGCGCGCCGAGGACCTGGACATCAACGCCACCCGGGAGAAGAAGCTGACCAATATGCGGTCCTCCACCGCGGATGTGATGGAGACGCTGGCCAAGCCGCTGACGCTGGATCTGGAGCAGGCCATGGAGTTCTGCGCGAGCGACGAGTGCGTCGAGGTCACCCCGGAGATCATCCGGGTGCGCAAGGTGGACCTGGACTCAAACACCCGGGCGCGCAACCGGAACCGCGCCAAGCAGGGGGCCAAGGCCTGACGGCCGATATCCTGATCCCGTGCCGACCGCCATTCGCCGTGTGCTGAGCGCCATGGCAGTGCTGTCGCTGCCCCTGGTCGGGTCGTGCGCCGTCGACCCGCCGCCGGCGCCGCAGAGCACCGAGACGACGACGGTGATGCCGCCGCCCAAGCCCAAGGCGACGCAGATCATCATGGCGATCGACAACATCGGGCCCGGGTTCAACCCGCACCTGCTCTCGGATCAGTCGCCGGTGACTGCGGCGATCAGCTCGCTGGTGCTGCCGAGCGCGTTCCGGCCGGTTCCCGACGCCGAGTCGGCCACCGGTTCGCGTTGGGAGATGGACCCGACGCTGTTGGTGTCGGCGGAGGTCACCAACGACGACCCATTCACCGTCACCTACAAGATCCGGCCCGAGGCTTCCTGGACCGACAACGCCCCGATCGCCGCCGACGACTTCTGGTACCTGTGGCGGCAGATGGTGGCCCATCCCGGCGTGGTGGACCCGGCCGGCTACGACCTGATCACCGGGGTGCAGTCCATCGACGGCGGCAAGACCGCGGTGGTGACCTTCTCCCAGCCGTACCCCGCGTGGCGGGAGTTGTTCGCCGATCTGCTGCCGCAGCACATCGTCAAGGACATCCCCGGCGGATTCGGAGCAGGCCTGGCGCGGGTGCTGCCGGTGACCGGTGGCCAGTTCCGGGTGGAGACCATCGACCCGCAGCGCGACGAGATCCTGCTGGCCCGCAACGACCGGTTTTGGGGCACCCCGGCGGTCCCGGACCTGCTGCTGTTCCGGCGGGCGGGATCGACTGCCGCACTTGCTGATTCGATCCGCATCGGCGACACCCAGGTGGCGCAGGTGCACGGTGGGGCGGCGGCCTTCGCGCAGCTTTCGGCGATCCCCGATGTGCGAACCAACCGGATCATGACGCCGCGGGTGATGCAGATGTCGCTGCGGGCGGAACAGCCTCAGCTGGCGGATCCGTTGGTGCGCAAAGCGATTCTGGGGATGCTCGACACCAACCTGCTGGCTGCCGTCGGCGCAGGCAGCGACAACACGGTGACGCTGGCCCAGGCGCTGGTGCGCGCGCCGTCGGATCCGGGGTATGTCGCGACGGCCCCGAAACAGCTCACCGCCGACGGGGCGATGGAGCTGTTGGAGCAGGCCGGTTATACGAAGGACACCGAGTCCTCGGCCCCGGCGCCGGACACCATCCCGACCCGCGGGCGCATCGTCAAAGACGACCAGCAATTGGCGCTGGTGATCGGGGCGGCCTCCAACGATCCGACGTCGGTGGCGGTGGCCAACACCGCCGCAGACCAGTTGCGCAACGCCGGAATCGACGCGTCGGTGAAGGCACTGGACCCCGTCGCGCTGTACGGGGACGCGCTGGCCACCAACAAGGTCGACGCGGTGATGGGCTGGCATGCCGCCGGGGGAGACCTGGCCACGGTGCTGGCCTCGCGCTACGGCTGCCCGGCGCTGGAGGCGACCCCGGTGTCCACGACCGGTGTCCCGCCGACCACCTCATCGGTTCCGAAGCCGGCGCCGCGAACCCCCGCGACAACGCCCGCGCCGACGCCCACCCCGACCACCGCCGTCACCACCGCGCCGACCTCGGCGCCGGAGTCCGGGACATTGGTGCAGGCCCCGTCGAACCTGACCGGGATCTGCGACCGCAGCATTCAGCCGAGCATCGACGGCGCGCTGGACGGATCACTGGAGATCGACGACGTGCTCACGCAGGTGGAGCCGAAGCTATGGGAGCTGGCCACCGTGTTGCCGATCCTGCAGGACACCACCATCGTCGCGGCCGGCCCGTCGGTGCAGCACGTCAGCCTGACCGGCGCGATTCCGGTCGGCATCGTCAGCGGGGCCGGCACCTGGGCCAAGGTTCCGCAGTAGCTCGATAGCAAAGCGCCGCAACAGCAAAGCGCCGCAACCCTTTTCGGGCTGCGGCGCTTTTGGAATGGCCGGTCAGACCATGTCGGTTTCTTGCGGGTCCGCGCAGGCGTCGGCGAAGGTCTCGTGCCGGGTGCCGGGCTTGTGCTCGGGCGGGCCGTAGAGCGAGTACAGCTTCAGGTCCTCATCACCGATGTTGATGATGTTGTGGAACTTGCCGGCCGGGATCAGCGCGATCCAGTCGTCGCCGACGGTCTCGTCGAAGGTGATGTCATCCTTGGCCGGACCCATCACGACCTGCGCCTTACCCGACTCGATACGGATGAACTGGTCGTGGTCATCGTGGATCTCGCCGCCGACGACGCCGCCGGGCGGGATGCTCATCACGGTCAGCTGCAGGTACTTACCGGTCCACAGGGTGTCGCGGAAAGCGGTGTTGCCCAGCGTCGCGTCCTCGATATCGGTGACGAACGGCTCGGGTCCCTTGTCAGTCATGGTCACTCTCCCCAGTGTTGCTCGGCGTTGAACGCTTTTAACGCTATCAATCTTGCAAGCGCTTTCCGGCCGCCGACCAGCACTTATTCGACTGCCAAAGGTCACTTTTGGTAGGGATGGGCTTTGGTCTCCGTAGTGGTTCTCTCACTGCTCGCGAGCGTGCGCGGAAGTTCGATTTTGGCCGCGAGGGTGCACTGAGATTCGTTTTCGGCGGCGAGGGTGCACGTAGGTCGGGATCCTCCGGCGAGGGTGCGCGGAGATCCGCAAATCCGCTGGACGGTGCGGCCCTACACGCACCCTCGCGCCTGAAATCTGACCTGTGTGCACCCTCGCGGCCGAATCTGACTCTGAGTGCACCCTCGCGAACGAGCACGGCGGTGAACGCGCGCTCGCGGACCCGCTGCAACACCACACGCTCGCGGACCCGCTGCAACACCATCGGCCATTCTGAATACAGGCGCGACAGGCGGTGGCCCTCCCGGGTTGAGCGGAAGGGCCACCGTTGTTCGGCTGGGGCTCAGGGCTTGTCGTCGCCGAGCGCCTTGCGGACCGTCTTGCGGATGCTGTCTCCTGCTTTGCGGACCTCTGTCCGAAGGTTATCCGCCGCATCACGGAGTGGTTTGACGACGTTCTTCTGAAGCGAACGTCCGACACCGGTCTTGTTCAGCTCTTTGTCGACGGCGGTTTGGAAGGCTGCGCGTTGGTTATCCATTGCGTCTCGAACGTTGCCGAAGGCACCGCCCAACTGACCGTTGGGGTCGTTGCCGAACAGAGATTGCCGAGTTGCCCTATCGTTGACCCTCAGCTGCTTCAGAATTTCCCCGGGCTTCTTGTCCCACTTGACGCTCTTGTCCTCAAGCACGTTGACAATTTGCTTCAGGTCCGCGGCTGGACGCTCGGCGACTGTGAGTATGGCATCCTCAAGGTTGTTCCTTGTCTGCACCGTATTACGCAGCGTCGCAGCTTCAAGCTTGCGATCCTTCCCGTCCAGATCTGCCGCGATCTTCAGAACTTTGATATCCACGCTTTTAATTCGGCCCTGTTGAAGGATTCTCCCTGCGATTGCCGGGGCTCCGACCACCGCATACGTGACCGTGGTGGCGGGAGCCGTCTCGAATGCGCCCTCCAACAAGTTCCCGACCGCCTGCGCTGATTCCCAAGTGCGCTCGGGTGCTTCGGACACGCCCTCCCAGTACCACTCGACATGCTTCAAGAAGTCCTCGACAACACCAGTGAGCGCGACGTCGCGCTGCTGCGTCTGAACCGAAGCCGCCGGGATGACGACCACCTCGTCGGAGGCGGTGTTCAGTGGTGAGATGGGTGCGAGAGCGACGGCGGCGGCACTGGCCGTCGCGATTCCCGCGGTGAGAAATGTTCCAACAGCCGATTTCATGATTCCCCCTAGAAGCTGAAGCTGTTTGGTTGACACAGCGAAAGCTACCTGAGAAATGACTGAGCTAGAAGAGATGGAGCTGTAATAAACAGCGCCCCGAAGGCTGTTTATTGAGAACGCAACGATTCGTATTTTCGTTTGAAAATAAGCCCGATTACTGGCGTTTGGCCTGCAGTTTTTCGGAGCGACTCCAGCCTGCGCAATCGATCCTCAACCAACCGGTTTATTGCTTGAAAATGAAAACACCGCTCCCGAATCTCGCCACAATCGGGGATGAAATTCGTCGCAGCCGAATCGGGCGTTCCCGCGGCGTCGTGTCGGGGTGAAACCCCTGGTTGCGGGGGCTACTCGCCGGAATCGGACTCCTCGGCAGGCGCCTCTTCGGCGGTGGCCTCGGAGTCACCGCCTTCCTCGGTAGCGGCCTCCTCGCCGGTGGATTCCTCACCGGATTCTTCACCGGTCGACTCGTCACCGGTGGATTCCTCCGCCGGCGCCTCCTCGACGGGTTCCTCCTGCGGGTACTCCTCGCCGGCGAACTCGTCTTCACCCGCGGCCTCCGGGGCGGGAGCCTCACGGCTCAACCGGAACGGCGCGGACAGGCTGCCGGCCTCGGTGCCCTCGCAGCTGCCGTCGTAGGAGAAGCCCAGCTGACCCTCCAACGACGTCGCATCCCAGGAGTAGGTGACAAACCCCGGCACCGCGGCGCCGTCGTCGCAGACGATCGCGTCGGGCCGCTGCACCTTCATGGTCCAGTAGCCGACCGCCCAGAATGCGTCCGCCTCGAACGGCGCGGATTCGGCGCTGCCGCCGTCGGTGATTCGCACACAGTGGCTGGGCCCCGGATTGGCGGCGCCGTCACACGGCCGGACGACCCAGGCCGTCGGGTCCATGCCGCGGACCTTGAGGAAGTACTGCCCGTTGAAGTCCTCTGCGGACGCCGGGGCGGCGACGGTCAGGGACGCCGCGCCAATCAGGCCGGCGAGAGCGAGCGTGCGAATCGTCTTGGCCATGTGTCTACCTCCGAAGAATCGGGGTCGAGTATGGCACGGCCAACGGCGCTGCGCAGGGTGAAGTCCCGCGCGGCAGCGACGCAGCCGGAGGCTATTCGCTCTTGTCGACGGTGGCCGTGCGCTTCGGGGTCAGCTTCTCCAAGACCCGCTTGACCGTCTTCTCCACCTTGTCGACGGCGCCGTTGACCCGGTCGACGATCTTGGTCGCCGCCTTCGACGATTGCGACTGTTGCTTGTCGGCGTCCGCGCCCGCTTTCGCGTTCGCGGCCGGAATCCCAGACTCCCCGTTGCTGGCGAGGTCACGCCGCTTGCCGTTGGGCTTCTGGGCGGTGCCCTCGCTGATGGACGTCGGCTCGGCGCTCGGTGGCGTCAGGCCCCCCGTATTGGTCTCCAACGCGCCCTGTCCGGTGTTGGTGTCCCCTCCGGTGTTCGACGGGCCGTCGCTCAGGTCCGTCGTGTCGGGATCGGCGTTTCCGGAGTCGAAGTCCCCGATGTCTGGTGTGCCTGGGGGGCCGGAAAGCGTCGGTCCGGTCTGGGCGCCGGGGTCTTCGAATGTCGCGCCGGGCGGCGGCTGCGGGGTCTCCGGCTCGATGCCGGCCACCAAATCGAGGAGGTTGTCGACGTCGTCGCCGCTCTTGGGGCCGGCGTCGGAAATCGCCAACCCCGGGGGTGTGCCCTTGCGATGGTGATCCTCGGGTCGCTGAGGGCCCTCGGCCAGATTGCTGAGCACGGCTGACAGGTCGTCGGGAGCGGAGGCGTCGGGCCCGCGCAGCTCCTCGACGACGGCGGCCGGGATCTCGCCGGACGGCGGGGAGGCCAGGGGGTAACCCTGCTCGCCGTTGGTGTAGCCGGAGTTTTCGGTGACGGTTCGGATCAGATCGGCGGTCTCGGAGTCCAGGGACGCCGGATCGTAGACGGCGGTGCGTTGCGGGATCGCGACTTCATCGTTCTTGAGCGCGGTGAACGGCAGGGCAACGATGGCGCCGCCGACGGCGAGCGAAACCCCGGCGGCGGCGAAGGCGCGCAGTTTCTGCTGCATCGGCCCCCCAGGCGTCGGTCGCTCGGTCAAACCTTCACTGTACCTGAGGGAACCCTGAGAAGAGAACTTATGTTTTGCGGAGAAGTAGGAGCGGTCCATAGCCAATCCGCGCGGCGTCCTACGCTCAGGGGATGTCTGAGCGCCCCCGGCTCGTTTTCGTTCACGCCCATCCCGATGACGAGAGCATCAACAACGGCGCGACCATCGCCCACTACGCCGCTCTGGGCGCCCGCGTCGACGTCGTGACCTGCACGTTGGGGGAGGAGGGCGAGGTCATCGGCGAGCAGTGGTCGCAGTTGGTCGCCGACCGGGCCGACCAGTTGGGCGGATATCGGATCGCGGAGCTGTCCTTGGCGCTGCGCCGGCTCGGCGTCGTCGAACCGGTCTTCCTCGGCGGCGCCGGCCATTGGCGTGATTCCGGGATGGCCGACACCCACCCGCGGCCGGGTCGCCAGCGCTTCGTTGACGCCGATGAGGCCGAGGCCGTCGCGGCGATGGTGGCGCTGCTGCGTGAACTGCGCCCGCACGTGGTGGTGACCTATGACCCCTACGGCGGCTACGGGCACCCCGACCACATTCAAGCGCATCGGGTCACCACCGCGGCGGTGGCGGCGTGCGCGGACCCGTCGTTTCCGGGCGAGCCGTGGACGGTGCCGAAGTTTTACTGGACGGTCTCCCCGCGCTCACTGTGGCAGGCGGCGCTGGCCGAGCTGCGGCCCGAGGATCTGCTGACGCACTGGCACAAGCCCGAAGCGCCCGAGTTCGGATTCCCCGACGACGAGATCACCACTGTCGTCGACGCCACCGACGGGCTGGCGGCCAAGATCGAGGCGTTGCGCGCCCACGCCACCCAGGTGGTGGTGGGGCCGACGGGGCGGGCGTGCGCGCTGTCAAATGACATGGCGCTGCCGCTGGTCGGTGCGGAGCACTACAAGCTGGTGGTCGGCGAGCTCGGACCGGTCGGCGACGACGGCCTCGAGCAGGACCTGCTGGCGGGCCTCGAACTCGGCTGCGACCTCGGCTGAGTTAGGCGCCGCAGCCCGTCGCGACTTTCAGGGCGCTGCAGATCGCGCGCATTCGATCGTCGGCAAGTCTCCCGAGTCGCTCGACCAGTGAGCCGATGGCGACGCTCTCGATGGAATCGAGGTTGACTGCCGATGGCCGAGGAACCGGGTCGACGCCCGGTTCCAGCTGAACTTCGCTTGGTAGGCCCCTGATCGTGGTGGTGCAAGGTGCGACCAGGGGCCGGCGTGTACGGGGAATCGCCACGTCGCGGGAGATCACGACGACGGGACGTCGACCGATGTCTGGCAGTTCGCACCACCACACTTCGCCACGTGTTGGCAATCCGCTCATGATGACCCTGCGGCGTCACGCCACGAGGCCAGGTCGCCCCACTCATCAGGATCCGACAGCGGCTGGGAGTCATAGGCGACGTAGGCGGCGTCGATCTGCGCTGCGCGATGTGCGGTGAGCAGGGCACTGAGTGCCGCGTCCAGCAACGACGCGTCGGTGCCGCCGGATCGGGTTTGGCGGGCGGCGTGGAGAAGGTCGGCGTCCACCGTCGTCGAAACGCGTATGCGAGACATGCCACAATTATGCCACTGGTAGTCGAGGGGCGTGGTTCGTCGCCGACGTAGGCTGTGCGGCGTCGGCCGACGGAAGGATGCGCGGGATGGATCGCGGCGGCTTCCGGGTGATCGTGCTGGTGTTGCTCGGGCTCGACGGGGTGCTGGTTGGGCTGCTGGGGACGTTCTTTCTGCCGGAGTTCCTCGGCGTCGTCCCGTTCCCGATCTCGGCGATCGCCGCCGGCGCGATGAACCTGGCGCTGGTGTGGGCCGCCGCGTATTGGGCGCCGCCCGGCAGCCGGTTGACGGCGCTGCCGATGTACACCTTTCTGGCGACGGTGTTCGTGCTGATGGTGTTCGGCCCCGGCGGTGACTCCGTGTACGGCGGGCCCGGCATCTACCAGGCCGGTCCGCTGCTGCTGCTCCTGCTGGGGTGCGGGCCCTCAGTGTGGTGGGTGCTGCGGCGACAACGGCACGCGGCAGGCGCGTAGAGCCTTCCGCAGGTCAGTGTTTCCTCGCGAGGGCGCACGCTCGAACGGCAAAGCGGGTATGCGTGCGCCTTCGCCGTCGGGCCCGGGCCCTATTCGCTCGGGCCGTCCTTCTTGGCGACCTTGCTCGTCAACGACTTGGCGGCCTGCTGAACCTTCTGGCCGATCTTGGTTTTCGGCGTGTAGCCCGGCTTGGCTCCGTCGGACTTGCCGGCGTCGCTGGAGCTTGAGGTGAGAGGCTTCGTCAGGCGCTTGACGGCGGAGTCGGCGGCCTCGGTCGCCTTCTGGAAACGCGTCGTGGCCCGATCCTTGACCGTCTCCACCTTGTCGGACGCCCCGGTTTGCAGATCGCGCAGCGACGGCAGCTTCAGCTTGGCTTCGGCTCGCGTGGGCAAGGACTTCGCACCGGGCAGCTTGAACAGCGACTTCTCACCGGTGAGAAGCGTGGCGGGGTCGAGCTTCTCGGTGACGGACTTGGCCAGGGTCTGGACGCGGGAGGCAAAGACCTCCGTGCCGCTTCCGAGCGAGCCGCCGATGATCGGAAGCGCGACCGCGGGCGCCGGATCGGCCTCGACGGAGGCCGTCCTGGCCTGGGGCCCGAAAACGTCGCCGAGGCTCTTGATGGCATCCTCGGCGCCTCCGGCCAGCCGGGACAGCGCCCTGGAAACGGGAGCCGCCACTTGATCCACTGCCTCGCTCGTGTCGTCAAGCGTCTGGCGCGCGTTGGCTGCGGTGAGGCCGATGGGCGGCAGTGGCGGCAGCCAGCCGAACAGCCAATTGATCTCGCCTCGAACGAGGGTGCGGAGTCCACCGGTGACCCCATTGATCAGCGTGGGTGGGATGTTGGCCCAGTTGAGGTTGACCAGGTCCTGAGCGGCCTGGAACCAGCTGCGCACCAGCACTTCGCCGGCGTTGTAAAGGATCTCAATCTGATCAGCGGCCACCCAACCAATCCAGGGAAGCCAGGCCACCGCCCAGGCCGCGACATCGAATCCCCACGCCACCCATGGCTCGACAGCGGTGTAGATATCCATGATCAGCCCGGTGCTGGGGCTGGTCCCCGCCGCGTACGGTGACGTCGCGGTCGGACCTGCTGGCCCTGAGGGCGCCGGCGGAAGCGATCTGGCGGCGGATGCCTCAGGGGCCTTGATCGCCGATTTGACGCCCAGCGGCGAGGGCAGCGGAATCCACGGACGCACCGCGGCCGTGTTCTGCACCGGAATCGCCACGGCGGCGGGCTCGGCCGCGGGCTGGGCGACCGGGGTGATCGCCGGGGCGGCGACCACGGCTGTCGCCGTCAGGGCCACAACGCCGCTGGTGAGCATGGATCGGTAGGAGACTCGCATCGCACTTCCCTCGTGTCGTGGCCGGGTGCTGAGAAAAATCTACTCTGAATCATAGGTTTCTCTTGGTTTCGCGTTACCGGGACGGCGCGTGGTCGGTCGCGGGTGGCCCGTGGGACGGCCGACCCCCGTCTGCCAGGAAGCGTGGTTAGTCTGGACTGTGTCAATCGGCCGGGTTTGAAGACTGTTGGGACGCGCGGATGAAACTCCACTTGCGCCGAGCTCTGGAGGTGTGGCGCTGAACCCGCAGCCAGTGAGCCTGTCGGCGCCCCCGATGCCCGGCCCCTCCGTCGCCGCGCCGTCCGTGTCGGCCATGCGTCGGGTGCTGCGGCGTGCCCGCGACGGCGTCGCTCTCAACGTCGACGAAGCCGCCATTGCGTTGGCCGCCCGCGGTGCGGACCTGGCCGACCTGTGCGCCAGCGCCGCCCGGGTCCGCGACGCCGGATTGCAGGCCGGCGCGCGCGGTCCCAATGGCCGGCTGCCGGTGAGCTACTCGCGCAAAGTCTTCATCCCGGTCACCCACCTGTGCCGAGACACCTGCCACTACTGCACCTTCGTCACCGTCCCGGGCAAGCTGCGCGCCGCCGGGCAAGGCATGTACCTGGAGCCCGACGAAATCCTCGACATCGCCGCCCGTGGCGCCGAACTCGGCTGCAAGGAAGCGCTGTTCACCCTCGGCGACCGTCCCGAGACCCGCTGGCCCGAAGCGCGGCAGTGGCTCGACGAGCGCGGCTATGACTCCACTCTCGATTACGTGCGCGCCATGAGCATCCGGGTGCTGGAGGAGACCGGGCTGCTGCCGCACCTGAACCCCGGGGTGATGAGCTGGTCGGAGCTTTCCCGGCTCAAGCCGGTCGCGCCGTCGATGGGCATGATGCTGGAGACCACCTCCCGACGGCTCTACGAAACCAAAGGCCAGGCGCACTACGGCAGCCCGGACAAGGACCCCGCGGTGCGGCTGCGCACCCTCGTCGACGCCGGCCGACTCGCCATCCCGTTCACCACCGGCCTGCTGATCGGCATCGGCGAGACCGTGCTGGAGCGCGCCGAGACCATCCACGCGATCCGCAAGGCGCACAAGGAGTTCGGGCACGTCCAAGAAGTGATTGTGCAGAACTTCCGGGCCAAGCAGGGGACTGCCATGCGTTCGGCCCCCGACGCCGACCTGCAGGAGTTCCAGGCCGCCATCGCGGTGACCCGGTTGGTGCTCGGCCCGGCCATGCGGATCCAGGCGCCGCCAAACCTGGTGTCGCAGAACGAATGTCTCGCGCTGATCGGCGCCGGCGTCGACGACTGGGGCGGGGTGTCACCGCTGACACCGGATCACGTCAACCCCGAACGACCCTGGCCCGCACTGGATTCGCTCGCCGACATCACTGCCGCCGCCGGCTACGACCTAGTGCAGCGGCTGACCGCGCACCCGAAGTACATCCGGGCCGGGGCGGCCTGGATCGACCCGCGGGTGCGCGCCCACGTCGACGCGCTGGCCGACCCGGACACCGGCTGGGCTCGCGACGTCAATCCCGTCGGGCTGCCGTGGCAGGAGCCCGACGAGGCCGCGCAGTCCCTGGGCCGCACCGACTTGCACACCGCCATCGACGCTGACGGTCGGCTGACCGAAACCCGCAGCGACATCGACAGCGCGTTCGGGGACTGGGAATCCATCCGTGATCGGGTGCACGAGCTGGCCGCCGCCGCACCCGAACGGGTCGCCACCGACGTGCTCGCCGCACTGCGCGCCGCCGAGCGGGACCCCGGCGGCTGCAGCGACGCCGACTACCTAGCGCTGGCCACCGCCGACGGTCCGGCACTGGAAGCCGTTGCGGCTTTTGCGGATTCGCTGCGGCGCGACGCCGTCGGCGATGACGTCACCTACGTCATCAACCGGAACATCAACTTCACCAACATCTGCTACACCGGCTGCCGGTTCTGCGCGTTCGCCCAACGCAAGGGGGACGCCGACGCCTTCTCGCTGTCGTCGGCCGATGTCGCGGACCGGGCGTGGGAAGCCCACGTCGCCGGCGCCACCGAGGTGTGCATGCAGGGCGGCATCGACCCCGAGTTACCGGTCACCGGCTACGCCGATCTGGTGCGCGCGGTCAAAGCGCGGGTGCCGCAGATGCACGTGCACGCCTTCTCGCCGATGGAGATCGCCAACGGGGTGACCCGCAGCGGCATCTCGGTGCGGGAATGGCTGACCGGGCTGCGCGAAGCCGGACTGGGATCGATCCCGGGCACCGCCGCGGAGATCCTCGACGACGAAGTCCGCTGGGTGCTCACCAAAGGCAAACTGCCGACCGCGGAATGGATCGACATCGTCAGCACCGCGCATGAAGTGGGACTGCGTTCCAGTTCGACGATGATGTACGGCCACGTCGACACCCCCGCGCATTGGGTGGGGCACCTGAACGTGCTGCGTGGCATCCAGGATCGCACCGGCGGATTCACCGAGTTCGTGCCGCTGCCATTCGTGCACCAGTCCTCACCGCTGTACCTGGCGGGTGCGGCGCGTCCCGGACCCACGCATCGCGACAATCGGGCGGTGCACGCGCTGGCCCGAATCATGTTGCACGGCAGGATCTCCAACATTCAGACCAGTTGGGTCAAACTCGGCGCAGAGCGCACCCGGGTGATGCTGCGGGGCGGGGCCAATGACCTCGGTGGCACGCTCATGGAGGAGACCATCTCCCGGATGGCCGGCTCGGAATACGGCTCCGCGAAGACCGTCGCCGAGTTGGTTGACATCGCCGCCGGCATCGGCCGGCCCGCCCGTCAACGCACCACGACCTATGCGCCGCTGGTGTCGGCCTGATTCAAACCGACGGACAGGCGTCTGGCGCTCAGCAGTACTGGACGGGACTGGAGACCGTGACCGCCGCGGCCCCGAAGGACGTGACCTCACCGTAGAGGACGCACACCGGAGCGCCGTTGACGATGTAGATCACACCGTTTTTCCCCTGGGCACGCTGCTGCTCGATGTACTCCTCGATGCTCGAGCTCTGCTGCTGTTGGCCCTGGTTGAGGTCGGGCATATTGGGTGCGCCGTTCTGGTCCTGCTCCTCCTCGGACTGCTCGGTGTCGTTTTGGTCGTCGGGACCGGCGTAGGCCATCGGCGCCGAGAGCAGCATCGCCGCGGTTGCCGCGGTGAACGTCCTGATCAGGAGTGCGGTCTTTGTCATGATGGCCCTCTCTTGTGGGTCCACGCAGTGTATTCCCAGGTCGGGCGTCCCGTGGGGGTGTTGCCGCGGTTAGGCGGAACGCAGCCGGGGCCGCAACCGGTGCGGGTCGATGTCGACGCCGGCGTCGACATCGGCGGCCAGTGCGTCGGCGAAGCCGATGAGGCCCGAGACGTCGATGCCGTGTGGCGGCTCACCACCCTGGGACAACTGGGTCGCGGCACGTCGCAGCAGCGACACCGCGCCGGCGCGGTTGCCTCGCTGCAGATGTGTGACGCCGACCGCGAGCTGGGCCAGTCCTTGCCACAGTGGGCGGCGCTCCGCCGCGCAGCTCTTCCACAGGGATTCGAAGACCTCGTGGGCATAGAACGCGCGACCATCGTCGATCAGCTGCTGGGCGAGGGTGAGCGCATCGTCGGGCGCCAGATCGAGGTCTTCGGGCAATCGCTGCACCCCGGGGCTGCCCGGTGGCAGCGGGCGGCCGAGGGCGTCGCGGGGTCGGGCGTTGAGCGGCCGGCCCCGTTCGTCGCGATCGCGCGCAGTGTTCACGTCCTCCATGGTGGCCGGTGGCGGGACGACGGGCGCGAGCACCCCGACAATTTATACAAATTCAACATGTGTAAACTATCGGGCATGGCATACGTCATCGCCCAGCCCTGCGTCGATGTCAAGGACAAAGCCTGCGTCGAGGAATGCCCCGTCGATTGCATCTACGAGGGCGCTCGCGCGCTCTACATCCATCCCGACGAGTGTGTCGACTGTGGCGCCTGCGAACCGGTCTGCCCGGTGGAAGCCATCTTTTACGAGGATGATCTACCGGAGGAGTTCGTGCCGTACCTGCAGGACAACACCGATTTCTTCACCGAGGTGCTGCCCGGGCAGGACGCCCCGTTGGGATCGCCGGGGGGAGCGGCCAAGCTCGGCGCGATTGACGCCGACGCCCCGCTGGTCGCCGGACTGCCGCGGCAATCATGAACACCCGACGGGCGCGGGTGCTGACGGCGCTGCGCGCGGCCGACGGTCCGCTGACCATCGCCGAGGTCGCCGAGCGACTCGGCATGCCCGTCAACACCGCGCGGTTCCACCTGCTGGCGCTGGCCGAGTCCGGTCAGGCTGGCCGTGTTGACGCTCCCGCTTCGCGTCCGGGCCGACCGCCACAGCTGTTCGTCGCCACCGCGGGCATGGATCCGGGCGGGCCGCGGCACTACCGGCTGCTCGCCGAGGCGCTGGCGGATTCGATGGCCGGCGCGCCGGACCCATCCGGGCAGGCCCGCGCTGCCGGTCGCACCATCGGTGTGCGGCTGGGCCAGCGCCGGATGCCGGCCGGGTCGGCCCGTCCGGTCGACGAGCTGGTCGCGCTGATGGATGAGTTCGGCTTCTCTCCGTCCGCTCGGGAACGGCGAATCGAGTTGCGGCACTGTCCTTTTCTGGAACTCACGAGCGAGCACCGAGATGTCGTCTGCCCGCTGCACCACGGGCTGATGCAGGGTGCGTTGGACGCCTGGGGCGCCCCGGTTACTGTCGAAACGCTCACACCGTTCGTCCGGCCCGACTTGTGCCTGGCGAAACTGAGCACGCCGAAGATGGGAGCGTCGTCATGAACATCTGGACGTCGATCGCGATCGCGTCGACCTTCACCTGGCTGGGCATGGTGCTGGCGATTTCCTTCATTGAGGCGCCGTTGAAGTTCCGGGCGCCGGGAATCACCGTGCAACTCGGGTTGGGCATCGGGCGATTGGTCTTCAAAGCGCTCAACACAGTCGAGGGAGTGCTGGCGGCGGTGATCGTTGTGGCGCTGGTGATTTCGCGACCGGAATGCCTTGCTGTGGTGGCGCTGGCGATCGCGATGCTGGCGCTGATCGGCCAGGTCGCCGGGGTGCGGCCGTTCCTGAAGCGGCGCTCCAACGCGGTGTTGGCCGATGCCGACGGGTCGGTGACCCACAAACGGTCCACCGCGCACTTCTACTACACCGGGCTGGAGATCGTGAAGGTCATCGCCCTGGTGGTCGGAGGGTTCGCCCTCCTGGGCGGGTAGTCATGGCCAAGAGTGACATCGCCACCCGCGACGACCTGTACGCGCTGCTCTCGGCGTTCTACGGACTGGCGCTGGTCGACGACCTGCTGGCCGGCCCGTTCGCCGAGATTCGCGACCAAGGTCTGGAGTCGCACCTGCCGGTGATGTGCGACTTCTGGGAGACGATGTTGTTCCGCGAGCGCAAGTACCGGCGCAGCGCGCTGTCGGTGCATCGCCACGTGCACTCCGAACATCCGCTAACCAGCGCCCATTTTATCCGCTGGCTGACGCTGTGGTGGGCGACCGTCGACGCGATGTTCGCCGGGCCGGTGGCCGAGCAGGCCAAGCTGTTCGGCCGTCGCACCGCCTGGGCCATGCATCGGGCGCTGGTCGGTCACGACGCCGACGACCTCGATGAGTTCGTCGATCGCGAGGCGCTGATCATCCGCTGATCGCCCGGGGTCCGGCTTCCCTGGCCTCCCGGGCCGGTTTCCCCGCTTCCCGCTTCCCGCTTCCTTGGTCCTGCTTCCCGGGCTTCCCCGGCATCAAGGCTTTCCGGCGTCCGCAGTGCACGGAAACTCTTGTCCGCCTTGGAGCGACACCTGATTCACTATCCAGCGACATTGGCACCGGAGCCGTCTCGGTGTGAGCGAATCTGTGGCCGGTACATTCTCATCCCCAGCGACAACGTGCGGAAAGTGCCCACGGGCAGCGACGCGATTCCACAGAGAGCGACACCCCAGCACGGTCGCGGGCACCGGCGTAGGTGCCGGCGTAGGTGCCGGTGTCGGTCAGTCTGCGTAGTCCCATTCGGAGTTCCAGGGCCCGGATCGGCCGCCAGCCCACGACGAGCTAGCCGCGCCAGCTTCCTCTTTGAGCTTGGCGACGCGGGTCTTGATGCGGTGCTCGGTGGATCGGGGAATGTCGCCCGGCCCGTACAGGCCGCGGCCGCGCCGTATCACCCGGCCGCGGCGGACTTCCCAGCGCAGTGCGTCGGGAATCGTCTTCGATGGGCGCCCGGCGACGGTGAATCCGTCTGCGGCGAGGAGATCGGTCAGTTCAGCCACGGTGAGGACCCCGGACTGCGACAACGTGTGGGCCAACATGTACCGCAGTTCCAGGCCAATGAGGCATTTGCGTTCGGTCATGGCCTGATCGTCGCGCTTGGCCGGCCCCAAGGTAGTTCAGCTGGGGCGAGTTATCCACAGGGCGGTCAGTACGAGCCCGATCTGGGTAAGGCCCGTCCGTCAGGTCCGTCGCGTCAGGTCCATCGCATCAGGCCTGTCTGTCAGGTCCATCGCGTCAGGCCTGTCGCGTAGGGCTCGCCGCGACCCGCGACGGTGCGTGCCCCGGGTTAGTCGCTCGCGCTGGGACGGTGTCGCTTCTGGTGGGTACGTCGGCGCGAGTGTCGCTGGCAGTGGGAGGCGGGGCACTGCTGTGTCGCTGGCTATGGGGGGCCAGTGCCACGGGTGTCGCTCGATAGTGGAGCGGGTGTCGCTCGGAGGCGGACACCAGTTTGACCGTCGAGTTCAGCCAGGACGGCAGGCAGGACGGCAGGCAGGAGGACAGGCAGGACGGCAGGCAGGACGACAGGCAGCGGTGTCGCATCACCGGTGCCGAGGCGGCGTTGATTCGCTGGCATCGCGAGGGCGTTGATTCGCTGGCGTCGACAGCGGCGTGCCTCGACGTCGATAGGGGGTGCCCGGCGTCGACAGCGCCGTGCCCCCGCGCCGACAGCGTCGTACCCCGGCTACTACAGCGACGCGGCCAGTTCCGTGCCCTGCTTGATCGCGCGCTTGGCGTCCAACTCCGCGGCCAGCGCGGCGCCGCCGATCACGTGCGGACGTATCCCGCGGGCGCGCAGTTCGTCCTCCAGGTCGCGGACCGAATCCTGCCCGGCACAGATCACCACGTTGTCGACCTCCAGCAGCGTCGGCCGCGAATGCTTCTCGCCGAAGCTGATGTGCAGTCCGGAGTCATCGATGCGCTCGTAGTTCACCCCGGAAAGCTGTTGCACACCTTTGGCTTTCACCGATGCCCGGTGCACCCAGCCGGAGGTCTTGCCCAGCTTGGTTCCCTGCCGGCCGGCGGTTCGCTGCAGCAGGTACACCTCGCGGGCCGGCGGCGCGGGCAACGGTTTGGTCAGCGCGCCGCGCGCCTCGGCGGGGTCGGCCACCCCCCATTCCGCCTTCCACTCCTTGAGATTCAATGTCGGCGACTCGTCGG
The DNA here is from genome assembly GCF_025215495.1 of Mycolicibacterium brumae. Classification (NCBI taxonomy): domain Bacteria; kingdom Bacillati; phylum Actinomycetota; class Actinomycetes; order Mycobacteriales; family Mycobacteriaceae; genus Mycobacterium; species Mycolicibacterium brumae. Next base: position 847,616 of record NZ_CP104302.1, read on the forward strand.
TGGTCAGCAATTCCGTGACGTCGAACCCGATGCCGCCGGCCCCGATCACCGCCACTCGCGCGCCCACCGGCCTGGTCCCGTAGATCGCCTCCGGATAGGTCAGCACCATCGGGTGGTCGACGCCCGGGATGGACGGCAGCCGCGGCGTCACCCCGGTGGCCAACACCACGTCGTCGAAAGTCGTCAGCTCCTCGGCGCCCACCCGCGAGCCCAGCCGCACATCCACAGCGTGCTTGTTCAGCATCGTCGTGTAGTAGCGGATGGTCTCGGCGAACTCCTCCTTGCCGGGAATCCTTCGCGCCAAATCGAACTGGCCGCCGATGAACTCGTTGGCGTCGAACAGGGTCACCCGGTGTCCACGCGACGCCGCGCTGACCGCCGCTGCCAGCCCGGCCGGCCCGGCGCCCACCACGGCCACCGAGCGCGCCGCGCGGGTCGGCTCAAGCACCAGCGAGGTCTCGCGTCCGGCCCGCGGGTTCAGCAGGCACGACACCTTCTTGTGCACGAACGCGTGATCCAGGCAGGCCTGATTGCAGGCGATGCAGGTGTTGATCTCGTCGGCGGTGTCGGCGGCGGCCTTATTGACCCAGTCCGGATCCGACAGCATCGGGCGCGCCATCGAAATCAATTGCACGTGAGTGTCTTCCAGGATCTGCTCGGCCGCCTCGGGCATGTTGATCCGGTTGGACGCGACCACCGGGATGTCCACGTGCTCGGCCACCGCGCTGGAGATGTCGACGAAGGCGCCCGAGGGCACCGAGGTGACGATCGTCGGGACCCGGGCCTCGTGCCAGCCGAAACCGGAGTTGATCAGCGTCGCCCCGGCGTCCTGCGCCTCCGAGGCCAGCGCCAGAATCTCCTGCCAACTCTGGCCGTTCTCCACGTAGTCGGCCATCGACAGCCGGTAGTCGATGATGAAATCCGGGCCGACGGCCTCGCGGGTGCGGCGCACGATCTCCACCGGCAGCCGGCGGCGGTGCCTCGGGGATCCGCCCCAGCGGTCGGTGCGCTTGTTGGTGGCCGGGGAGAGGAACTGATTGAGCAGGTAACCCTCGCTGCCCATGATCTCGACGCCGTCGTAGCCGGCCTCGCGGGCCAGCAACGCGCAGCGCACGAAGTCGTCGATCGTCTTCACGACACCGCGATCCGACAGCGCGCGCGGCCGGAACGGGTTGATCGGGGCCTTGATCGCCGAGGCGCTCACCGACAGCGGGTGATAGGCGTAGCGGCCGGCGTGCAGCACCTGCAGCAGGATCTTCGCTCCGCCGTCGTGCACGGCGGAGGTGATCCGTCGGTGCCTGCGGGCGTCGGCGCCGGTGGTCATCTCGGCGGCGAACGGCAACAGCCAACCGGTGCGGTTCGGCGCGTATCCGCCGGTGATGATCAGCCCGACGCCGCCGCGAGCCCGTTCGGCGAAATATTCGGCCAGCCGGCCGGTGTCACGGGCGCGGTCTTCCAGCCCGGTGTGCATGGAGCCCATCACCACGCGGTTGCGCAGCGTGGTGAAGCCGAGGTCCAACGGGGACAACAGCTTCGGATAGACACCGGTCACAGCCCGAACGTTATGCGATACCGGCGGTACCGTGCAACCGACCCGACCGAAGCGGCTGAAGTTAGGGCACACTGTGTTGGCGGTCAGGAATCGGCCGGGGATACTGATGGGCGGCCGCAATTCCTCCCGCGGACAGCGGCCCCGCAGTACGCCAGCGCAGTACGGCCCGAGGAGAGTTCAGTGACATACGTGATCGCCGAACCGTGCGTCGACGTGATGGACAAGGCATGCATTGAGGAATGCCCCGTCGACTGCATCTATGAAGGCGCGCGGATGCTCTACATTCACCCCGACGAATGCGTGGACTGCGGCGCCTGCGAACCGGTCTGCCCGGTGGAGGCCATCTTCTACGAGGACGATGTGCCCGACGAGTGGACCGAGTACACCCAGGCCAACGCCGATTTCTTCGACGAACTCGGTTCACCGGGTGGCGCGGCCAAGGTCGGTCAGACCGAACACGATCCGGCCTTCATCAAGTCGCTGGACCCCCGCGGCGAGTGAGCGCGCCGAACCCGGATCGGGCGCACTCCCGGCGGGTGTCGTCTCGGCTGCCGGTGTTCCCGTGGGACACCCTCGCCGAGGCCGCCGACACCGCTCGCGCGCATCCCGAGGGCATCGTCGACCTGTCCGTCGGCACCCCGGTCGATCCGGTGGCGCCGGTCATCCAGCAGGCACTGACCGCCGCCGCCGGCGAGCCCGGCTACCCGGCCACCGCCGGCGCCCCGGCGCTGCGCGCGTCGATCATCGGCTCGCTGCGCCGCCGCTACGGCATCACCGGCCTGCCGGAACACGCCGTGCTTCCGGTGATCGGCACCAAGGAGCTCATCGCCTGGCTGCCCACCCTGCTCGGACTCGACGCCGGCGACCTCGTCGTCATCCCCGAGTTGGCCTACCCGACCTACGACGTGGGCGCCCGGCTGGCCGGCGCGCAGGTGACCGCCGCCGATTCGCTGACCCAGATCGGCCCGCGACGGCCGTCGCTGATCTACCTGAACTCGCCGTCGAACCCGACCGGCAGGGTGCTCGGCGTCGAGCATCTGCGCAAGGTGGTCGGCTGGGCTCGCGAGCGCGGCGTCATCGTCGCCTCCGACGAGTGCTACCTGGGCCTGGCCTGGGACGCCCAGCCGCTGTCGGTGCTGCACCCGGCGGTCTGCGACGACGACCACACCGGGCTGCTGGCCATCCACTCGCTGTCCAAGACCTCGTCGCTGGCCGGCTACCGGGCCGGATTCGTCGCCGGTGACCCGTGGCTGGTGGCCGAACTGCTGGCGGTGCGCAAGCACGCCGGGATGATCGTGCCGACCCCGGTGCAGGCCGCCATGATCGCCGCCCTCGACGACGACGGGCATGAGGCGATCCAGCGCGAGCGGTACGCCCGCCGGCGCCGCAAGCTGCTGCCGGCGCTGCGCCACGCGGGCTTTGCCATCGACAACTCCGAGGCCGGGCTCTACCTGTGGGCCACCCGCGGCGAACCCTGCCGCGACACCGTCAGCTGGCTGGCCGATCGCGGGATCCTGGTCGCGCCGGGGGAGTTCTACGGGCCCAAGGGCGCCCAGCACGTCCGGGTCGCGCTGACCGCGACCGACGACGCCATCGACGCCGCCGTCAAACGCCTGGCCTGACGGTGTTGGACGGGCCGGTCCAGCTTCGACTCAGCTCGGCAAGCTCCGCTGAGCCTTGCTAACCGGCCGCTCGGAGGCTCAGCGCCAGCAACAGCCGCGTCTCCGGATCGTCGAGGGAGGCGCCCAGCAGCTTCGCGATTCGCCGCACCCGGTAGCGCACGGTGTTCGGATGCACGTGCAGCCGCTCGGCGGCGGTCGCCACCTCCCCGAACGCGTCCAGATAAACCCGCAGGGTCTCGGTCAGCATCGCGCCGAGTTTGGCCAACCGCGGGTCCGCCAGCCGCGGATTGGCGGCCACCCAGCTGACGATCTCGTCGAGAATGACGGTGGTGCGGGCCGCTGCGAGCGAGGTCACCCGCTCGATCTGCTCGGGATGGCGGCTCGCGCTGTCGAGCACCCGGTCGATGTCCGCCCGCGCCGCGGCCACGCCGTCCATATTCGCCACCGCGCCGGTGACGGCGCGCAGGTCCAGGTCCAGTTCGGCGCGCATCGCGTGAACCACCCCGCGCGCCCACGACGTGACGGCCACCCCTTTGGTGGCGCCGGGAATGAGCACGTACACCCGCGAGTCCTGGGCGGCCACCTGAGCATCGCGATGAAAAGCGTTGGCGCTCAACGCGAGAATGTCACCGAGGCGAGGGTGGGCGGTGGCGCTCTGCAGGCCGACCACCGTGCCGGGGCCGTCCGCCGGGATGCCGAGCTCTCGGGCCAGCGTCTCAGCGGGGTCCGGTGTTTCGCGCAATCCCAAGAGCTCCTGGACGCGCACGGTGTGGGTGGACGGCGCGGCGGCCAGTCGGGCCATGATCCGGGCTGCCAGCACCGAGGCGCCCCGCAGGGTGTCGTCGGTGTCGTCGGCCAACGCCCGGTCACCCTGTTGCACCCAGATGGTGCCGTCATACCGAGGGGCCCGGCGCGCGTCGGGGGAGGGATGCAGGATTCCCACGGCTCGCCTCGGCCGCAGCCCGAGTTCCGGGCGTTCGTCGACGTGCACCACCTCGCCCTCGGTGCGCACGGCCGCGAAGATGCCCCACTGCGACAGCCACCGCAGATGCTCGGGCGGCCCGGCCCGGCCCAGGATCGACAGCCGGCGCAGCTCGTCGGCGCCGTCCCCGGACGCCGAGTAGGCCAGCACGTGGGACTGCGCGTCTTCGACGGTGACCATGCCGTGGGTGCGATCGGCGATGGACTGGGCCAGCGCGAACAGGTCCGTGCCCGAGTCGTAGCGCGGGTCGGCCGGGTTGGAGTGATGGTCGAAGACATGGTTGACGAACAGGTACAGCCGCTCCCAGCGGGCCTGCGGCTCGACGGCGACGACGGCCGCGCCGAGCGCCCCCGCGCGGGCCACCAGCTCCGGTGGCGGTTCCTTGACGAAGATGGCGGTCGGAACGCGGGTGGCGGCTTGCCCGTCGAGCCAGCCCAGCGCGTCGGCGCCGGCGACGCCGACGAGGAAGAAGACGTCGGCGGACTCGGCGGAGCGGGCCAGCCCCAGCCGGACGTCGTCGGAGTCGATCAGCGCGGCGGAGGCGACCGGCAGGTCCAGACCCCGGGGTGCGCGCACCACGCTGACCAGGGTGGAGTCCAGAGCCTGCAGCAATTGCGCGAGGGCCACACCACTCACCCGCATATTGTCCGATCCTACTAGTCGATGTCAATGACATTGGCGTATCGGCTAAACAAAGCGGCGCGCGACTACGGAAGGCTGATCGGCATGGACGCGATCACCCAGGTACCCGCGCCGGTCAACGAGCCGGTCCACGAATACGCCCCGAACACCCCGGAACGCGCGCGCCTGGAGGCGGCGCTGGCCGACCTGCAGAGCTCGCCGATCGATCTGCCGCACGTCATCGGCGGCAAGCACGCGATGGGTGACGGCGCCCGCATCGACGTCGTGCAACCGCACAACCACGCGCACGTGCTGGGCACCGTGACCAACGCCGGGCACTTCGAGGCCAACGCCGCCGTCGACGCCGCGATGGCCGCCCGCAACGACTGGGCCAACCTGCCGTTCGACGAGCGCGCCGCGGTGTTCCTGCGCGCCGCCGACCTGCTGGCCGGACCGTGGCGGGAGAAGCTCGCCGCGGCCACCATGCTCGGACAGTCCAAGACCGCCTACCAGGCCGAGATCGACACCCCCTGCGAGCTGATCGACTTCCTGCGCTACAACGTGGCGTTCGCCCGCGAGATCATGGCCACCCAGCCGGTCAACTCCCGCGGCGTGTGGAACCGCACCGACTACCGCCCGCTGGACGGCTTCATCTACGCGATCACCCCGTTCAACTTCACCGCCATCGCCGGCAACCTGCCGACCGCGCCGGCCATCATGGGCAACACCGTGGTGTGGAAGCCGTCCATCACCCAGAACTTCGCGGCCTACCTGTTCATGCAGCTGCTCGAAGAGGCGGGCCTGCCGCCGGGCGTGATCAACCTGGTCACCGGCGACGGGCTGGCGGTCTCCGAGGTCGTGATGAACGACCCGCGGCTGGCCGGCATCCACTTCACCGGCTCCACCAACGTCTTCCAGCACCTGTGGCGTCAGGTCGGCGAGAACATCAACAACTACGACGCCTACCCGCGGCTGGTCGGCGAGACCGGCGGCAAGGACTTCGTCGTCGCGCACGCCAGTGCCCAGCCGGATGTGCTGCGCACCCTGCTGATCCGCGGCGCCTTCGACTACCAGGGCCAGAAGTGTTCGGCGGCCTCGCGGGCGTTCATCCCGGCTTCGGTGTGGAACGAGATGGGTGAGGGCTTCCTCGCCGACGTCGAGGCGCTGACCTACGGTGACGTGACCGACCTGTCCAATTTCGGTGGCGCGGTTATCGATTCGCGCTCCTACGCCAAGCAGGTCGCCGCCATCGAGCGCGCCAAGTCCGCGCCCGGGGTCACCATCGCCGCCGGCGGCGGGTACGACGACAGCGTCGGCTACTTTGTCCGGCCGACCGTGCTGCTGTCCGAAGACCCCACCGGTGAAGAGTTCTCCACCGAGTACTTCGGCCCGATCCTGGCGCTGCACGTCTACCCCGACGACAAGTTCGCCGACATCCTCTCGCTGGTGGACACCGGCTCGAAGTACGCCCTGACCGGGTCGATCGTCGCGACCGACCGGTTCGCGGTGGAGCAGGCGTCGCAGGCCTTGCGCTTCGCCGCCGGCAACTTCTACATCAACGACAAGCCCAGCGGCGCAGTCATCGGACAGCAGCCGTTCGGAGGATCGCGGGCCTCGGGCACCAACGACAAGGCCGGCTCCGCGCTGAACATGCTCCGCTGGACCTCCGCGCGCTCCATCAAGGAGACCCTGGTCCCGCCGCGCAACCACATCTACCCGCATCAGGGCGCCTGATGGCCGGCCTGTTCTCCGTCGCACGCCCGGCGATCCTGGCCGCCAGCCGGTCCGCCCGGCTGCGGCAAGTGTCGGAAAAGGTTCCCGTCACCCGCAAGGTGGTGTCGCGGTTCGTTCCCGGTGAGCGGACCTCCGACGCCGTCGGCGCCGTGGTGGATCTGCGCGCCGGTGGCTGCTTCGCCACCGTCGACTACCTCGGGGAGGACACCACCGACCCGGCGCAGGCCACCGCCACGGTGGAGGCTTACCTGCAGTTGTTGGAGGCGTTCGCCGGCTGGTTCCCGGCCGAGGAGTCGCCGAAGCCGATGGAAGTGTCGCTGAAACTGTCGGCACTGGGCCAGGCGCTGCCCGGCGACGGAGAGAAGATCGCCCTCGACAACGCCCGGCGCATCTGCGAGCGAGCCGCCGAGGTCGGAGTCTGGGTCACCGTCGACGCCGAGGACCACACCACCACCGATTCCACCCTGGGCATCGTGCGCCAACTGCGCACCGAATGGGACTGGGTCGGCACGGTGCTGCAGGCCTACCTCAAGCGCACCCACGCCGACTGCGAGGAGTTCGCCGCCTCCGGCGCGCGGATCCGGCTGTGCAAGGGCGCCTACGATGAGCCCGCCTCGGTCGCCTACCGCGAGCCGGAGCAGGTGACGGCCAACTACCTGGACTGCCTTCGCACCCTGATGGCCGGCTCCGGCTACCCGATGATCGCCTCGCACGACCCGGTGATCATCGCCGCCGTTCCCGGTCTGGCCGCCCAGTACAACCGGGGCACAGACGATTTCGAGTACCAGATGCTCTACGGCATCCGGGAGAGCGAGCAACAGCGGTTGGTCAACGTCGGTTCGCATGTGCGGGTTTACATCCCCTACGGCACCGAGTGGTACGGCTACTTCGTCCGGCGGCTCGCCGAGCGTCCGGCCAACCTGACCTTCTTCCTGCGGGCCCTGGCCGAGAAGAGGTAGCCGGCGAGTAGCGTCGGGCAAGTGCTGCTGGCATCCCTGAACCCGGCCGCGGTGGCCGCCGGAGGCGACCGGTCCGACGCTGTCACCATCGACGGCACGACACTGAGCCGAAGCGATCTGGTCGGCGCGGCCACCTCGGTGGCCGAGCGGGTCGCCGGTCTGCCGCGGGTCGCGGTTCTCGCCGAACCGACCGTCAGCACCGTGCTGGCGATCGTCGGCGCCCTGATCGCCGGGGTTCCGGTGATCCCGGTGCCCTCCGATGTTGGCGCGGCCGAACGCGCGCACATCCTCGGCGACTCCGGGGCCGTGGCCTGGCTGGGCGCCCCCGGCGACGACACCCTGCCCGTCGTCCCGGTGCGCGTCCACGCCCGGTCCTGGCACCGCTACCGCGAACCCGATCCGGACGCCGTCGCGCTGATCATCTACACCTCGGGCACCACCGGCGCGCCCAAGGGTGTTCCGGTGCGCCGCGCCCAGATCGCCGCCGATATCGACGCGCTGGCCAAGGCCTGGGCGTGGACGGCCGACGACACCCTGGTGCACGGCCTGCCGTTGTTCCACGTGCACGGCTTGGTGCTGGGTCTGCTCGGGTCGCTGCGGATCGGAAACCGGTTCTGCCACACCGGAAAGCCCACCCCGGAGGCGTACGCGACCGCGGGCGGGACGATGTACTTCGGGGTGCCGACGGTGTGGTCGCGGATTGCCGCGAACCCGGAAGCCGCCAGCGCGCTGCGCGGCGCCCGGCTGCTGATCTCCGGGTCCGCGGCCCTGCCGACTCCGGTCTTCGAACGGCTGCGGGAGCTGACCGGCCACGCCCCGATCGAGCGCTACGGCAGCACCGAATCGCTGATCACGCTGTCCACCACCGTCGACGGCGAACGCCGCCCGGGCTGGGTGGGCACACCGCTGGACGGCGTGTCGACCCGGTTGGTCGGCGAGGACGGAACCCTGGCGCCGCACGACGGGGAAACCATTGGCCGCCTTGAGGTTCGGGGTCCGATGGTGTTCGGCGGCTACCTCGGCCGCCCTGATGCGACCGAGGAAGCATTCGACGACGGGTGGTACCGCACCGGCGACGTCGCCGTCATCGGCGCCGACGGCATGCACCGCATCGTCGGCCGCGAGTCGGTCGACCTGATCAAGACCGGCGGCTACCGGGTCGGGGCCGGGGAGATCGAAACCGCGCTGCTGGGGCATCCGGGCGTTGCCGAGGCGGCCGTCGTCGGCGTCGACGACGAGGACCTCGGCCAACGGATCGTCGCCTACGTCGTCGGGGACGCCGACGAGGCGGAGCTGATCGACTATGTCGCCCAGCAGCTTTCGGCGCACAAGCGGCCGCGCGAGGTGCGCAAGGTCGACACTCTTCCGCGCAATGCGATGGGCAAGGTGCTCAAGAGGCAACTGGCAGGAGGCGCGAAGTGACGCTGAGGTTCTCCGAATTCTGCGTCGACGCCGCCGATCCCGAGGCGCTGGCCGCCTGGTGGTCGGCCGCGCTGGGATGGCCGGCCGACGTCGAGGACGATATGCACGTGGTGCGCCCGCCGGATGTCGGCGCGCCGCTGTGGACATTCATCGCGGTGCCCGAGGCCAAGACGGTGAAGAACCGCGTCCACTTCGACTTCGTGCCCGATGACCAGCAGGCCGAGGTCGACCGGCTGATCGCGCTCGGCGCGCGGCACGTCGACGTCGGGCAAGGCGAACAGAGCTGGGTGGTGCTCGCCGACCCGGAGGGCAACGAGTTCTGCGTGCTCGCCGCGCGTTGAAAAGAACCGCGTTAGTTGGCGTGCAGGTCCTCGTTGAGGGCGATGCCGTGGCTGTCGCGGGAGACCACCTCGACCGCGCCGGACACCGAATTGCGCCGGAACAGCAGGTTGTTGCCGCCGGAGAGCTCACGGGCCTTCACTGTGCGGCCATCGCCGAGGGTCACCTTGGTGCCGGCGGTGACATACAACCCGGCCTCCACCACACAGTCATCGCCCAGCGAGATACCCAGACCGGAGTTCGCGCCGAGCAGGCAGCGCTCGCCCAGCGAGATCACCTCGGCGCCACCGCCGGACAGCGTCCCCATGATCGACGCGCCGCCACCGATATCGGAGCCGTCGCCGACCACCACGCCCGCCGAGATGCGACCCTCCACCATCGAGGTGCCCAGCGTGCCGGCGTTGAAGTTCACGAAGCCCTCGTGCATGACCGTCGTCCCCGGCGCCAGGTGCGCGCCGAGGCGGGCCCGGTCGGCGTCGGCGATGCGCACACCCTTGGGCAGCACGTAGTCGACCAACCGCGGGAACTTGTCCACCCCGTAGACGGTGACCTGGCCGCGGCGGCGGAGCCGGGCGCGGGTGTTCTCGAAACCCTCGATCCGGCACGGTCCGAAGTTGGTCCACACCACGTTGGTCAGCAGACCGAAGAAGCCGTTGGCGTTGAGCCCGTGCGGGGCGACCAGCGTGTGCGACAGCAGGTGCAGCCGCAGATAGACGTCGTGCGCGTCGACCGCGGGCTCGGACAGGTCGTCGATGACGGTTCGCACGACGACGGTCCGCACCTCGCGGTCCTCGTCGTCGCCGGCCAGCGCCGCGAGATCCGGGGGAGCGTCGTCGCCGGTCAGAATCGTGGTGCCCGGTTCGCCGAACTCGCCCAGCAGCGGGTTGGGAAACCAGGTGTCGAGAACGGATCCGTCGGCGGCCAGCGTCGCCACTCCAATGCCACAAGCTCCAGTCACGCTGGTCAGGTTATCGGATGGCCGCTTCTCGCGACTGGGCACGGCGGTGGCGCCTGCGCGCACTAATCTGGATGGGTGTTGGACTTACACGGTGACCCGATCGCCCTGACCGCGGCGCTGGTCGACATCCCCAGCGTTTCCCGCGACGAACAGCGGATCGCCGACGAGGTGGAAGCCGCGCTGCGCGCGCAGACCACCGGCTTCGAGATCCTGCGCACCGGGAACTCGGTGCTGGCCCGCACCAACCGGGGCCGCAGCAGTCGGGTGCTGCTGGCCGGGCACCTGGACACCGTGCCGATCGCCGACAACCTGCCCAGCCATTACGACGGGGACTTCCTCTACGGCTGCGGGACCTCCGACATGAAGGCGGGTGACGCGGTGTTCCTGCACCTGGCCGCCACCATCGCCGAACCCGCCCACGACCTGACGCTGATCTTCTACGACTGCGAGGAGATCGAAGCGGAGTTCAACAGCCTGGGCCGCATCGAATCCGAGTTGCCGGACTGGCTGGCCGCCGACGTCGCGATCCTCGGCGAACCGACCGGCGGCTACATCGAGGCCGGCTGCCAGGGCACCATCCGCGTCGTGGTCTCGACGGCGGGCACCCGCGCGCACTCGGCCCGATCCTGGATGGGCGACAACGCGATTCACAAACTCGCGCCGGTGCTGGCGCGGCTGGCCGACTATCAGCCGCGCAGCGTCGACATCGACGGCTGCGTGTACCGGGAGGGTCTGTCCGCGGTCCGGGTCGACGGCGGGGTGGCCGGCAACGTCATCCCCGACGCCGCGTCGGTCACCGTCAACTTCCGGTTCGCCCCGGACCGCTCGGTGGAGCAGGCGTTCGCGCACGTCGTCGAGGTGTTCGACGGCCTGGATGTCACCGCGGAGTTGACCGACCGGGCCGCGGGCGCGCTGCCCGGATTGCACCAGCCGGCCGCGGCCGCGCTGGTGGCCGCCGCCGGCGGCGCGGTGCGGGCCAAGTACGGCTGGACCGACGTGTCCCGGTTCGCCGCACTCGGCATCCCCGCGGTGAACTTCGGCCCCGGCGACCCCAACCTGGCCCACCGCCGCGACGAGCGGGTGCAGACCTCGTTGATCACCGAGGGCACGGACATGCTGCGGAAGTACCTGAGCGCATGAGGTCCGCGAGTCGACGATGCGGGGCGAGGGACGAGCCCTGAGGAGGAGCGAGCGCATGACTATGAGTTGGTCGGTGTGCGTGTACTGCGCGTCGGGCCCGATGGACCCGGAGTTGCTGGCGCTGGCCGACGCCGTCGGGCGCGGCATCGCCGAACGCGGCTGGAGCCTGATCTCCGGGGGCGGCAACGTCTCGGCGATGGGCGCGGTGGCCGGCGGCGCCCGGGCCCGCGGCGGACACACCGTCGGGGTGATCCCGAAGGCGCTGGTGCACCGCGAGGTCGCCGACGTCGACGCCGACGAGCTGCTGGTCACCGACACCATGCGGCAGCGCAAGCAGCTCATGGAGGACCGGGCGGACGCGTTCATCACGCTGCCCGGCGGCATCGGCACGCTGGAGGAGATGTTCGAGACCTGGACCGCCGGCTACCTCGGCATGCACAGCAAACCGGTGGTGCTGCTGGATCCGTCCGGCCACTACGACGGGCTGCTGCGCTGGCTGGACGGGCTGGTCGACTCCGGGTACGTCGCGCCGTCGGCGATGAAGCTGCTGCCGGTCGCTCGGGACGTCGAGACCGCGCTGGGCATGTGCGCCCCGGGACCGTCGGTACCGGGTGGCGCGCCGCGCTAGTTAGGCTGTGCGGCATGCCTGCGTCTGATTCCCGCTCGACCGTCAGTGCCCGCGATCTGCTGCGCCAGCTGCCCGGTGTGGCACGCGACCTCCCGGCGATCGTCCGCGGGATCGCCACCGGCCTGCCGGTGCTGCCGACCTCGAAGACCTCGATCGGCAAGGTGTTCCAGGATCGGGCGCGCAAATACTCCGACCGGGTGTTCCTGAAGTTCGGCGATCAGCAGTGGACCTATGCGCAGGTCAACGCCGTGGCCAACCGGTACGCCGACGTGCTGGCCGAGCGCGGGGTGGGCAGGGGCGACGTCGTCGGCATCCTGACCCGCAACGCGCCGCACACCATCTTCCTGATGCTGGCCACCGTCAAACGTGGCGCGGTGGCCGGCATGGTGAACTTCCATCAGCGCGGTGACGTGCTGGCGCACAGCATCGGCCTGCTCGACGCCAAGCTGATTGTCAGCGAATCCGACCTGGTCGAGCACATCGCCGAGTGCGGGGTGCAGCTGCCCGAGGACGTCCTGATGACCGTTTCGGACTTCGACAAGCTCGCCGAGGGCCGGCCCGTCGGCAACCCGTCGTCGGCGTCGGAGGTGCAGGCCTGCGACCCCGCGTTCTACATCTTCACCTCGGGCACCACCGGCAATCCGAAGGCCAGCGTGATGACGCACGCCCGCTGGCTCAAGGCGCTGGCCGGATTCGGCGGCATCGGCCTGCGACTGCGCCCCGACGACGTGCTGTACTGCTGCCTGCCGCTGTACCACAACAACGCGCTGACCGTCGGGATCAGCTCGGCGATGAACTCCGGCTCGGCGCTGGCGCTGGGGGAGAAGTTCTCCGCGTCCCGGTTCTGGGACGAGGTCATCGGCTACGACGCCACCGCCTTCCTCTACATCGGCGAACTGTGCCGGTACCTGGTCAACCAGCCGCCCAAGCCCACCGATCGCGCGCACAAGGTCCGGGTCATCGCCGGCAACGGCCTGCGCCCGGACCTGTGGGACGAGTTCGCCGAGCGGTTCGGCATCGAGCGGATCTGCGAGTTCTACGCCGCCAGCGAGGGCAACGCCGCGTTCATCAACATGTTCAACATTGACAAGACCACCGGATTCAGCTGGTTCCCGCTGGCCTACGTCGAGTACGACGTGGAGACCGGCGACCCCATCCGCGACGAGTCGGGACGGCTGCGCAAGGTGCCCGCCGGCCAGCCCGGCCTGCTGATCAGCCCGGTCAACCGGCTCTCGCCGTTCGACGGCTACACCGACAAGGCCGCCAGCGAGAAGAAACTGATCCGCAACGCGTTCAAGGACGGCGACGTCTGGTTCAACACCGGCGATGTGATGCGTCCGCAGGGGATGGGCCACGCCGCGTTCGGCGATCGGCTCGGTGACACCTTCCGCTGGAAGGGCGAGAACGTCGCCACCACCGAGGTCGAGGCCGCGCTGTCCTCGGATCCGCAGGTGCAGGAGTGCACGGTGTTCGGCGTCGAGGTGCCCAACACCGGCGGCCGGGCCGGGATGGCCGCGATCAAGCTGCGCGACGGGGAGAACTTCGACGGCATCGAGTTGTCGGAGACCTGCTACTCCAAGCTGCCGAGCTACGCGATGCCGCTGTTCATCCGGATCGTGGATTCGCTGGAAGCCACCTCCACCTTCAAGAGCCGCAAGGTCGACCTGCGCGACCAGGCCTACGGTCCCGAGGTGTCCGATCCGCTGTACGTGCTCGGCGGACGCCGCGAGGGCTACATCCCGTTCCACGACGCCTACCCCGAAGAGGTGGCGACCGGGGCCAGCCCCAAGCCGTAGCGGGCGCTGGTCTCGTAGCCTGGTAGGCGTGGCAGTCGACGGGCAGTTCCTGGGCAAACCGGTCGCCGCTGACCGGGCCCTGATCATGGCGATCGTCAACCGCACGCCGGACTCGTTCTTCGACCGCGGCGCGACCTTCACCGACGAAGCCGCCAAGAACGCCGTGCACCGTGCCGTGGCCGACGGCGCCGACGTCATCGACATCGGCGGGGTCAAGGCGGGGCCCGGGCAGTTCGTCGGGCCCGACGAGGAGACCGCCCGGGTGGTGCCGTTCATCGAGTGGCTGCGCGCGGCCTACCCGGAGCAACTGATCAGCGTCGACACCTGGCGCGCCGACGTCGCCAAACTGGCCTGCGCGGCCGGAGCGGATCTGATCAACGACACCTGGGCCGGCGCGGACCCGGGGCTGCCCGAGGTCGCCGCCGAGTTCGGCGCGGGGCTGGTCTGCTCGCACACCGGCGGCGCGACCCCGCGCACCCGCCCGTTCCGGGTCAACTACGGGACCGCCGGCACTGGCGTCGTCGAATCCGTGGTCGCCGAGGTCGTCGCCGCCGCGGAGCACGCGGTGTCCCTCGGCGTCCACCGGGACGCGATCCTGGTCGACCCCACCCATGACTTCGGCAAGAACTCCCACCACAGCCTCGCTTTGTTGCGTCACCTGAAAGATCTTGTAAACACCGGGTGGCCGGTCCTGATGGCGCTGAGCAACAAGGATTTCGTCGGCGAGACTCTTGGTGTGGAACTCACCGAACGCCTGGAGGGCACCCTGGCCGCCACCGCGCTGGCGGCGGCCGACGGGGCCCGGATGTTCCGGGTGCATCAGGTGGCGCCCACCCGACGCGTGCTGGAGATGGTCGCGTCGATCCAGGGGCGGCGCCCGCCCGCCCGGACGGTGAGGGGTTTGGCATGACCACGGCATCAGCCGATAAGTTCCACCTCGACGAAGGCGCCGAGCGCTGGGTCAACACCCACAGCTGGAACCGCCCGCGGTGGACCGTGGACGAACTGACCGCCGCCAAGGCCGGCCGGACCGTGTCGGTGGTGCTGCCCGCGCTCAACGAGGAGGACACCGTCGCCTCCGTGGTGGACTCCATCAAGCCGATGCTCGGCGGGCTCGTCGACGAGCTGATCGTGATGGACTCCGGCTCCACCGACGACACCGAGATCCGCGCGGTTGCCGCGGGCGCCCGGGTGGTCAGCCGCGAGCGGGCGCTGCCGGAGGTCCCCACCGCGCCCGGCAAGGGCGAGGTGCTGTGGCGCTCGCTGGCCGCCACCACCGGCGACATCATCGTGTTCGTGGACTCCGACCTGATCGACCCGGACCCCATGTTCGTGCCGAAACTGCTGGGCCCGATCCTGACCGGCGACAACATCCACCTGGTCAAGGGCTACTACCGGCGGCCGCTGAAGATCAGCGGCAGCGAGGACGCCAGCGGCGGCGGTCGGGTCACCGAACTGGTGGCGCGTCCGCTGCTCACCGCGCTGCGGCCCGAACTCGGATTGATCCTGCAGCCGCTGGGCGGGGAGTACGCGGGCACCCGCGAACTGCTGACCGCGGTGCCGTTCGCGCCGCGCTACGGCGTCGAGGTCGGGTTGCTGATCGACGCCTACGACCGGTTGGGCATCAGCTCGATCGCGCAGGTCAACCTCGGCGTCCGGGTGCACCGCAACCGGCCGCTGACCGAGCTGGCCGTGATGAGCCGGCAGGTGATCGCGACCCTGCTGTCGCGGTGCGGCATCGACGACTCCGGTGTCGGGCTGACCCAGTTCTTCGCCGACGGCGACACCTTCACCCCACGCGTCAACGACGTGTCGCTGGCCGACCGGCCGCCGATGAACACCCTGCGCTGAGCGTGGCAGGATCGGAGGCGTGACTCTGGTCCTGCTCTACCTGGTTGTGTTGGTGATCGTCGCCGGAATCCTGTTCGTGTTGGCCAGCGTCCTGTTCGGGCGCGGCGAGCAACTGCCTCCGCTACCCCGCGGGACGACGGCCACCATGCTGCCGGCCAGCGGCGTAACCGGCGACGACGTCGATTCGGTGAAGTTCGCGCAGGTGCTGCGCGGGTACCGGACCAGTGAGGTCGACTGGGTTCTGGACCGGCTGGCCGCCGAGATCGACTCACTGCGTGGCGAATTGGCGACGACGCGGGCCCTGGCGGGGATCGAGGTGGAACCGCCTCCGCACGGCGAGCACGAGGCACCCGAGGACTCCGCGGCCGGCGTCCGGGCGGGATCCGCGCCCGACGAGGCGCCCGAATGACGGCCGTCGAACCGGTTCGGTGCGACTGGGTCGCCGATGGCCCGCAGATCTACCTGGACTACCACGACCAGGAGTGGGGCCGGCCGGTGCGCGGACGCACCGCGCTGTTCGAGAAGATCGCCCTGGAGTCCTTCCAGAGCGGATTGTCCTGGCTGACCATCCTGCGCAAGCGGGAGAACTTCCGGTCCGCGTTCGCGCGCTTCGACGCGGAGACGGTGGCCGCCTTCGGCGACGACGACGTCGCAAGGTTGCTCGCGGACGCCGGCATCGTGCGGAACCGGGCCAAGATCGAAGCGACCATCAACAATGCCCGCGCGGTCTGCGACCTGGACGTCGACCTGACCGAACTGCTGTGGTCGTTCGCGCCGCCGGCCCGGCCGCGACCGGCGCGGTTGGCCGACATACCCGCGGTCACACCGGAATCCACCGCGATGGCCAAGGAGCTCAAACGCCGTGGCTTCCGGTTCGTCGGCCCCACCACCGCGTACGCGCTGATGCAGGCCACCGGGATGGTCGATGACCACCTGGCGAGTTGTTCGACGGAGTTCTAGGCGGCGCCTCGTGCCAGTTACCGCAGGGCGGCGAGACGCCGGTATTTCGGCCTCCAGTCACTGGCGTCGATTGATTCCGGCCTGACGTCACTGGCAAGCGATGGTGCGGGCTGTTTGCCCGGCCTCAGGTCACTGGCGGGCGGTGATGCGGGCTGTTGCCCGGCCTGAGGTCACTGGCGCGGATCGATGCGACGGTCACGCGTCCGCCGTGCGCGGTCAGGCTGCGTGGAATCGCGTTCGGCGCTCGTCGGCGGATGAATACGCGGCGCACGGGTGGTCAATTCACACCTGCCCACGCCGATAGGGAACAATAGAGGGCCGAAGAAGGCCACGGGCCGCGAAGGCGGTCCGGCCCGAAACCGGAGGGAGTGCTCGATGGCGGCGATGAAGCCCCGTACTGGTGATGGTCCGCTGGAAGCGACCAAAGAAGGGCGCGGCATCGTGATGCGGGTACCACTGGAGGGCGGCGGACGCCTGGTCGTCGAGCTGACCCCGGCCGAAGCCGCTGCCCTGGGCGAGGAGTTGCGCGGGGTCACAAGCTAAGACCCAGCCTCAGCGCCGTGGGCCCCGCGCCATTGAACGGCGCGGGGGTCACCAGCTAAACCAGCGAGTTGTAGATCTCCAGGGTCTGCTCGGCGATCCGAGCCCAGGAGAACTCGTCGATGCAACGCTGCCGCCCGGCCGATCCGTAGGCCGCGGCCCGATCCGCGTCGGCGACCAGGGCATTGACCCCTTCGGCCAGACCGGCCTCGAACGTTTCCACATCCTCGGGGGTGTACCGCACCAGCGTGCCGGTGACGCCGTCGTCGACGACCTCGGGGATACCGCCGACGGCCGAGGCGACCACCGCGGTCCCGCAGGCCATCGCCTCCAGGTTCACGATGCCCAGCGGCTCGTACACCGACGGGCAGACGAACACCGCTGACGCGGACAGGATCTCGCGCACCTTGGGCATCGGCAGCATCTCCTGCACCCAGAACACCCCGCTGCGGGCTTCCTGCAGGCCGGCCACGGCCTGAGTCATCTCCGCGGCGATCTCCGGGGTGTCCGGCGCGCCGGCGCACAGCACCAGCTGCACCTCGGGCGCGAACTGATGCGCCGCGGCGACCAGGTGCTTGACGCCCTTCTGCCGGGTGATCCGTCCGACGAACGACACGATCGGCTTGCTCGGGTCGACGCCGAGGTCGGAGAGCACCGAGGTGGATCCCACCTCGACCGGATGCCACACCGAGGTGTCGATGCCGTTCTTGACCACGTGCACCCGGTCCGGGTCGAGCCCCGGGTACACCGACAGCACGTCGTCGCGCATGCCGGAACTGACGGCGATCACCGCGGCGGCGGCCTCCATCGCGGTCTGCTCCACCCACGACGAGATGCGGTACCCGCCGCCGAGCTGCTCGGCCTTCCACGGCCGCATCGGCTCCAGCGAGTGCGCGGTGACCACGTGCGGGACGCCGTAGAGCAGCGAGGCCAGGTGCCCGGCCATCCCCGCGTACCAGGTGTGCGAGTGCACGACGTTCGCGTCGCCGGCGGCGTTGGCCATCACCAGGTCCGCCGACAGCGTCGAGATCGCCGCGTTGGCGCCGGCCAGCGCGGGATCCGGTTGGTGCACAAAGGCGGTGTCGCGAGGCGCGCCCATGCAGTGCACGTCGACCTCGCAGAGCTTGCGTAATTGGGCCACCAGCTCGGTGACGTGGACTCCGGCGCCGCCGTAGACCTCCGGTGGATATTCCCTTGTCATCATCGCCACGCGCATACCTGCAGACGGTAGCCGAACCCGGCGCCCGACACCGCGGGTTGTCACAACCGGTGGATTACGGCAATAACCCATCAATCGTCGCAATGCCTGGCCGCATCCGCCATCGGCCGATAGGTTAGGGCGCATGAGGGAAGCAGCACATGTGCTGGGAATTGTTCTCGCCGGCGGAGAGGGCAAGCGCCTTTACCCGTTGACGGCCGACCGCGCCAAGCCGGCAGTTCCGTTCGGCGGTGGATACCGGTTGATCGACTTCGTGCTGTCGAACCTGGTGAACGCCCGCTACTTGCGGATCTGCGTTCTCACGCAATACAAGTCGCATTCACTGGACCGCCACATCTCGCAGAACTGGCGACTGTCGGGCCTGGCCGGTGAGTACATCACCCCGGTCCCGGCGCAGCAGCGGCTCGGCCCGCGCTGGTACACCGGATCGGCGGACGCGATCTACCAGTCGATGAACCTCATCTACGACGAGGACCCCGACTACATCGTCATTTTCGGCGCCGACCACGTGTACCGGATGGACCCGTCGCAGATGGTGCAGCAGCACATCGACAGCGGCGCCGGCGCCACCGTCGCGGGCATCCGGGTGCCGCGCAATGAGGCGCACGCGTTCGGCTGCATCGACGCCGACGCCAACGGCAAGATCCGCGAGTTCGTGGAGAAGCCGGCCGACCCGCCGGGATGCGCCGACGACCCGGAGTCGACGTACGTCTCGATGGGCAACTACGTGTTCACCACCAGCGTGCTGGTCGACGCGATCAAGGCCGACGCCGAAGACGACCATTCCGATCACGACATGGGCGGCGACATCATCCCGCGGATGGTTTCGCAGAACATGGCCGACGTCTACGACTTCAACGACAACCAGGTGCCCGGCGCGACCGAACGCGACCACGGCTACTGGCGTGACGTCGGAACGCTCGACGCGTTCTACGACGCGCACATGGATCTGGTGTCGGTGCACCCGGTGTTCAACCTGTACAACCGTCGCTGGCCGATCCGCGGCGGCTCGGAGAACCTGGCCCCGGCGAAGTTCGTCAACGGCGGCGCGGCGCTGGAGTCGGTGGTGGGCGCCGGCAGCATCGTCTCGGCGGCCTCGGTCCGCAACTCGGTGCTTTCCAGCAACGTCACCGTCGAGGACGGCGCGATCGTCGAAGGCAGTGTGCTGATGCCCGGTGTGCGGGTGGGCCGCGGCGCGGTGGTCCGCCACGCGATCCTGGACAAGAACGTCGTCGTCGGCCCCGGCGAGATGGTCGGGGTGGATCTGGAACGCGATCGGGACCGCTTCTCGGTCAGCTCCGGCGGCGTGGTGGCCGTCGGCAAGGGCATCTGGATCTAGCGGGATACATGCGCTAGACCCGCTGCGCAAAGCCTCCGCAGGCTCCGGCTTTGCTGGCGATCTAGCGCGGCGTCGGTTCGTGCCAGTCCGGCGGCACGTCCGTCGGCGGTGAGTACGGCGCGGGTTCGCGCTTGCGGGTCTTGATCCGGCGCCACAGCTTCCACGCCCACCACGCCATCACGGCGAGCAGAACCAGCACGAGCACCGGCAGCAACAGCGCCACCAGAACCAATCCGAAACTGGTGATGTCCTCCGCGGTGGACAGCACCGGGGCGGCCACCCCGGCGGTGGCGACGTTGGCCGCCGGGCGGACCGCCGATTTCGCCAGCGACACCGTCAGCGCGATCAACACACCGGCCAGCACCGGGACCCAACCGCCGGACTGTGCCCATTGGCCCGGGTCGGCGATGGCGTCGGTCTGCGCGGCGGTCCCCGAACCGAACACGATGCCGCCGGACGCGGGCCGGACCACCGTCTGAATGGTGTCGTTGATGGAGTCGAGCACCGGGATCTTGTCGGCGACGACCTCGAACACCAGCAGCACCGCGACGATGATCAGCACCCAGCCGTTCTGCAGCCAGTTCCAGCCCGCCGGCAACGTGACGACATCGGTGAATCGGGCCAGCAACCCGACCATCAGCAGCGGGATATAGGCATTCAACCCGGCGGCCGTCGACAGTCCCAGGCCGGTCAGCAACGCTTCCACGGTCTCAGTATGAGTTCTGGCGTCACCAAATCATGAGTTCTAGCCTCACCAAATCGCCGGGATCAGCCGGGAACGGGTCTGGGTCGTGTACGCGTCGTATCCGGGGAGATCCTCGCGCAGCATCGACTCCTCATCCAGAATCCGGGCGACCAGCGAGCCGAACAACGGCACGAGGAGCAGCAGCGCCCAGTAGGACCCCAGTCCCAACGCCATCCCCGCGGCCATCGCCAGCGAGCCGCTGTACATCGGGTGGCGCACCACGCCGTAGAGCCCGGTGGTCACCAGTTCCTGGCCGCCTTCGACCCGAATGGTCGCCGCCGCCCAGACGTTCTGCACCACCACCCACATCGTCAGCCACAGTGCGATCGCCGTCACCGCCAGCCCGACGACGCACAACCAGGTCGGCATATGCGACCAGCCGAAGCGCCGGTCCAGCCCGCCGACGACGATGATCGCCAGGAAACTGAGCTGCAGCACACCCACCGCGACCTTCTGGGCCGGTCGGGTCTCGGCCCGCGGGCCCGCGTGCATCCGCCGCTCCAGCACGTCGGGCGCCTTGGCGAGCAGGTAATAGGTGTACGGCAGTGACAGCACAACCATCACCGCGATCTCGGCCCACCCCTGCCAATAGTCCAGGGTGCCGGCCGATCCGAACAGTAGGGCGCCCAGCAGGACGAGGCCGCCGATGGTGGACAGCCACACTCGTAGCATCATCTCGATCTCCTCACGGTTGTCGTTATTGACAGTTCACGTCGCGACGACGGAAAGCCGCTGCCCCCGCAGCGATCAGCGCGCCGTCGATCACCAGCAACCACAGCAGCGGTTGTCCGGTGAAATGCCCGGCGCCGACCAGCGGCGCGTGCGAATAGGGTTCTAGATCCTTTACCCACCAGGGGAATTCACCGATGGACCCGAGCAGGTGCAGCGCGACGAAGGCGACCAGCACCGCCCAGGCGGCCGGCGCGCACCGGGGCGCGAGGCCGATCAGGAACACGGTCACCGCGGCGAGCAGCCAGACCCCTGGGAGCTGGACTGCCGCGGAGCCGATCACGGAGGGCGCCAGGCCGATGTCACCTGCGCTGACGGCGTAGATCGCGCCCGCGATGGCGCCCGCGAAGATCAGCGCCACCGCGGAGCCGGCGAGTGCGATCGCGAGATAGCTTGCCAGCCAACGGGTTCGCGGCACGGCGCCGGACAGCACCGTCTCCGCACGGCCGCTGATCTCATCCTGGTGTGCTCGCAGCGTCACCGACACGGCGAAAGCGGAGGTGAGCACCGCGATCATGCTGAACGCGACCGCGATGAAAGCCGATTCCAGAGCGGGTGTGCCGCCGAGGCGGGTGACGATGTCGTGGACGGCTTCCTGGTCTCCCAGCTCGTCGCCGATGCCGTGCGCCACCGAACCGATCATCAGGCCGTACAGGCACAATCCGGCCGTCCACAACAACACCGAACCACGGTTGACCCGCCACCCGAGGCCGAAGACACCGCCGAGCCCGGCGCCGGCGCGAGCCGGACCGGGCCGCTCGGGCAGCAGACCGGCGCCGACATCGCGGCGGGACAACAACAGATAGGCCAGCCCGGTCAGCACCGCACCGGCGAGCATGTGCAGCGCGAACACCCAGTACCGGTCCCCGGCGAACGCGCGCAGCTGCAGCGACCAGCCCAGCGGCGACAGCCAGGACAACGCGCTGGACCCGTCGGCGGCGGAAACATCGCCGGCGGCGCGCAACGTGAAGGCCGCCGCCAACAGTGAAAGGGACAGGGCGCGTGCGGTTCTCGCCGAGGTGGTCACCTGCGCGGCAAGTGCCGCGACGGCGCCGAACACCAGTCCGGCGCCGACCAGCCCCAGGCAGAAAGCCAGCGATCCGGCGGCGGGGATATCGGTGGTCAACAGCGCCAAGAAGCCGATCAGCCCGGTGGCCAGGGCAGCGCCGTAGGCCAGCGTCAGCGCAGCGGTGAGCTCGGCGAAGCGGCCCACCGCCGTCGAGCCGATCAGCTCCGCGCGCCCGGTCTCCTCCTCGGCGCGGGTGTGCCGAATGACGGTCAGGATGACCGCGACGGCCAGCAGGAGGGTGTAGGCGCCGGCCTTCCACAGTCCGACCGCGCCGAGATTGTCGGCGTAAATGTTGCCGTACATAGCGCGCTGGGCCGGGCTGGCCATGATGGTCGCCGCCATCGCGGCCCGGTCGTCCTCCGTCGGGTACAGCGCGGCGATGCTGCCGACGTACACGCTGGCCAGCGGAACGGAGAGGATCAGGATCCATAGCGGCGCGATGATCCGGTCGCGGCGCAGACACAGCCGCAACAGCTTGCCGGTTCCGGCGAAGTTCGACGCCGCCGCGACCGGCGGGGGCGGAGACGGGGCGAGGGTGACGGTCATGCCCGCACCGGCTCGGCCCCGTAGTGGCGCAGGAACAGGTCCTCCAGCGTCGGGGGGCGGCTGTCAAGGCTGCGCACTCCGACCTGACCGAGCACTCGGACCAGCTCGCCGAGTGCGTTGCCGTCGACCTGGGCGTGCAACACCGGGCCCTCGAACCGAATGTCCTGGACGCCGGGGATCCGGCGCAGGTCGCCGGGGTCGGCCAGCAACTCGGCGGTGATGGATGTGCGCGACAGGTGCCGCAGCGACGCCAGCGATCCGGTCTCCACCGTTCGGCCGGCCCGGATGATGGTCAACCGATCACACAGCCGCTCGGTCTCGGCGAGGATGTGACTGGACAGCAGCACGGTGACCCCGCGCTGCTTCGCTTCGGCCACGCACTGCTGAAAAACGTTCTCCATCAACGGGTCCAGTCCGGTGCTGGGCTCATCGAGGAGCAGCAGCCGGGCGTGCGAGGCGAAGGCCGAGACCAGCGCGACCTTTTGCCGATTGCCCTTCGAGTAGCTGCGCGCCCGCTTGCGCGGATCGAGGTCGAAGCGTTCGGTCAACTCCGCGCGACGGCGTTCGTCGAGACCGCCGCGCATCCGCGCCAGCAGGTCGATGATCTCGCCGCCGGTCAACGCGGGCCACAGCGTCACATCCCCGGGCACGTAGGCGATCTGACGGTGCAGCGCCACCGCGTCGGTCCACGGATCCGCGCCGAGCAGGCGAACATTGCCGCCGTCGGCGCGGGCCAGGCCCAGCAGGATCCGGATGGTGGTGGACTTTCCGGCGCCGTTGGGGCCGAGGAACCCGTGCACCTCGCCCGGCGCGACGCACAGGCTCAGTCCATCGAGCGCCGGGGTACGCCCGAATCGCTTTGTCAGACCCCGAATGTCGATGTCCGGCTGGTTCATCAGAGCTCCTCGGGACGGGTGGGGATGGGCAGGCCCTGTTCACGGCGGGCCAGGAACGCTTCGTACATGCTGGAATCGGCGAGCAGGCCGTTGGAGTAGAGCTCCAATGCGGGCAGCATCATGTCCTGGGCGTAGTCGTGCAGCACGCGGCGCAGGTCGGTGGGGTCGTCGTGCAACTGGATGTAGAGCAGGAACCCGCCGCCGCCGGCCATAGACAGGAACTTGGCCCGCGCCTTCGGGTCGGGGCTGGGTTTGATGGTCCCGGACCGGACGCCTTCGTCCAGGTACTGCTCGGCGTTGTCGATCACCTGGCGCCACATGGCGCGGGCGAGGTCGCCGCCGGACTGCAGGCTGCGGACCAGGTAGGCGGTCAGCGGCGCGAACTCTTCGATCTCGGCGACGGCCGCCAGCCACGCCGCGGGGTCGTGCGTCTGCATGGTCTCGGATTTGGCGGCCCGGACGGTCTCGATGACGTAGTTGTCGCAGGCCGCGCGGAGCCCCTCCTTGGAGCCGAAGTGGTGGTTCACCAGGCCGGGGCTGACGCCGGCGGCGGTCGCGATGGCCCGCACGCCGACGCCGAATCCGTGCCGGCCAAACTGGTCGATCGCGGCGTCGCGGATGCGGGCTGCGGCGGTGAGATCATCGACTGAACGCATGTTTAATACGTTAAACAAGCGTTCAGTGACGCGTCAAGGAATCACCCACGTGAAGAGTCGTACAACTTGCTGTGAGCGCGGCTGCGGACTCAGCCGGCGCCGGTGTCGTGCTCCCGGGCCGCGGCCAGAATCCCGTCGCTCAACGGGATCAGCACCGGCGCCAACCGCTCGTCCTCGGCGATCATCCGGGCGGCTTCGCGGACTGCGGCGACGGTGGCGTCGTTCGCGTTCGGGTCCCCGGCGCGCCCGCCGAGAGCGGCGCGATGCACCACGATCACCCCGCCCGGGCGCAGCAACCGGATGCCTTCGGCCACATAGTCGGGCTGGTCGGCGGGGTCGCCGTCGATGAACACCAGGTCATAGGACGCGTCCGCCAGACGGGTCAGCACCTCCTGGGCGCGGCCGCTGATCAGCCGGGTGCGCGACGGGCCGATCCCACCTTCGACGAACGCCTGCCGGGCGATGCGCTGGTACTCGGGCTCGATGTCGATGGTGGTCAGCACGCCGTCGGCGCGCATGCCGGACAGCAGCCACAGGCCGGACAGCCCGACGCCGGTGCCGACCTCGACGACGGCCTTGCCGCCGGACAGCCGGGCCAGCAGGCTGAGCAGCGCGCCGGCCGCGGCGCTGACCGCGCCGGCCCCGATGTCGTGCGCACGTTCGCGGACCGCGCCCAACACGGTGTCCTCGGAGATCGAGCCCTCGGCGTGGTAGAGCATCGCCTCGGCGGCCGACGGCGGCGCGGGCGCCGGATCGGCGAGCGTGGGTTCGGGCTCGGGCTCGGGCTCGGTAACCACGGGTTCCGGCTCGACGGGTTCGGCCTCGACGGGTTCCGGCTCGACGGACTCGGCCTCGACGGTGACCTGCTCGATGACCGGCTCCGGCTCCGGCTCAACCACCGGAGGTTCGGGGTCTGCCTTGCGGCTGGGAGGCGGCCCGAACAGCGCGTCCAATGGATCCGGACGATTGGAGGAGTCGTGAGAGCTGCCCATGTTCGCTGAGCGTACGGGTATCGGCGGCGCACCGGTCCCGACACGCCAGCCCAAAGTAACGGAATTATGAGGATTCGGCCAGATCGCCGCAGCTCAACGCGTTTTAGCCGGCTTTCTCAGGTTGGCCACATTGTCCTCACACAGCCCCCACACGCCGATGCACCACGGTATTGAGCATGACCGACCGCGCAGTTGTCCCGACGCCCCGAGAGCAACGGAATACCGCCGTGCTTCCGGGTGTTGCCATGGTCGAGCAACCGATCGTGCGCGCAATGGACGCGCGGGTGGGGGATTGCTCCGAGAGCGGTCAGGAGATGACAACGACCATCGCAGCCCCGGTGACCATGTCCGGTTTGGAACAGGACTATGGCGACACCTGGATCGAGACGTCCGACCAGCCGTCGGGCACGGCGGTATTCGACGCCACCGGCGACAAGGCGGCCATGCCGTCGTGGGACGAGCTGGTCCGCCAGCACGCCGACCGCGTCTACCGGTTGGCCTACCGACTGTCCGGCAACCCGCAGGACGCCGAGGATCTGACCCAGGAAACCTTCATCCGGGTGTTCCGCTCGCTGCAGAACTACCAGCCCGGCACCTTCGAAGGCTGGCTGCACCGCATCACCACCAACCTGTTCCTGGACATGGTGCGCCGCCGCGCCCGGATCCGGATGGAGGCGCTGCCCGAGGACTACGACCGGGTGCCGGCCAACGACCCCGATCCGGAGCAGATCTACCACGACGCCCGGCTGGAGGCCGACCTACAGGCCGCGCTGGATTCGCTGGCGCCGGAGTTCCGCGCCGCCGTGGTGCTCTGTGACATCGAAGGTTTTTCCTACGAGGAGATCGGCGCGACGCTGGGCATCAAACTCGGCACCGTGCGCAGCCGGATCCACCGCGGACGCCAGGCCATCCGCGACCACTTGGCCGCGAACTCCGGACGTTCCGCCGTCGGCGGCGCCGCCTGACCACCGGGCGGACTTCCGTGATTGCCGGCGCGCTGCGCGCTACCCTCGATACGGCGTGGACGCACACCGGAAGAGGAGTCGGGATGGACGAGCAGGGACGGTTCTTCCGTCGCATCGCCTCCTGGCTGCCCAGTCACGGCGCCCACCTCGGATTCCAGCCGGTCCCCAACGCCCCCGGCCCACGCCGCTTCGGCTCCACCGAACACCTGTCGACGGAGGCGCTGGCGGCTTATGTCGACGGTGAGCTGCCGATGGGCGCGCAGGTCCGGGCCAACCAGCATCTGTCGCTGTGCCCGCAGTGCACCGCCGAGGTCGAGGCGCAGCGGCAGGCCCGCTCGGCGCTGCGCGACTCCAACCCCATCACTGCCCCCAGCACGCTGCTGGGCATGCTGTCCAAGATCCCGCTGGCCCCGCCGGTGCCGCCCGACGACCTGATTCAGGATTCTTCGGGCCACACGCCCGGCGACGACGATCCACGACGCAATCCGGGCCGACGTCGATAGACGTCAGGACGCTGCGACAACCGCCGGTAGGGTGGACCCGACGCAACCGAAGGTTTTTCCCTGACCAGCCGCGTCGCAGGTAGCGCAGAACAGGAATCCAGTTGAGTTCGAACCAGGATCATCCCGGCCAGGGTCCCAACGGGCCCCGATTGGCGCCGCGGCCGGTGTCCCGGCCCCCGGTCGACGAGGCGTCCCGCCGCACCTTCGGCCGGCCCCAGGGTGTGCAAGGCCCGTTCATTGCCAAGGACGTCCGGGCGCGCCGGTTCCAGGAGAGCGACGAGTTCCAGCCGACGGACCAGCCGCCGGACCCGGTGCTGGCCCAGGCGTTCGGACGGCCGCACCCGGGCGGGGATTCGCTGCAGCGTCATCCCGTCGACGCCCGCGCCCTGGAAGAGGAGCGTGACAGCGACGCCGAAGAGTTCGCCGACCCCTGGCGCGACCCCGACGCCGCCCCGTCGCTGGGTTCCCCGGCGGTGGCGCAGACCGTCGTGACCACCAGTCCCGCGCCGACCGGAAAGCTCGGGGTGCGCGAGGTGCTGTTCGGCTCCCGGGTGTCCGTCCGGGCGCTCGTCGTGCTGGCGCTGATCGCGTTGGTGATCGGTGTACTCGGCGGTGTGGTCGGCCGCAAGACCGCCGAAACCGTGCAGGCGTTCACCACCTCCAAGGTCACCCTGAAGACCAACGACAACGAGATCACCGACCGCGGGGAGTTCGCGGCGGTGGCCGCCTCGGTCGCCGACTCGGTCGTCACCATCGAGGTGATGAACAAGGAGACCAGCTCCGGCGCCCAGGGCTCCGGCGTCGTGATCGACGGGCTGGGTTACATCGTCACCAACAACCACGTGATCGCCGACGCCGCCACCAACCCGGGGCAGTACAAGATCACCGTCGTCTTCAATGACAAGAAGACCGTGCCCGCCAACCTGGTCGGCCGGGACCCCAAGACCGACCTGGCGGTGCTCAAGGTCGACAACGTCGACAACCTGACTGTGGCCCGACTGGGCAACTCCGACGACCTGGTGGTCGGTGAGGAAGTCATCGCCGCCGGCGCCCCGCTGGGCCTGCGCAGCACCGTGACGCACGGCATCATCAGCGCGCTGAACCGCCCGGTGCCGCTGCCCGGTGACGGTGACACCCCCACCGTCATCAACGCGGTGCAGACCGACGCCTCGATCAACCACGGCAACTCCGGTGGCCCGCTGATCAATATGAACTCCGAGGTGATCGGCATCAACACCGCCGGAAAGTCACTGTCGGACAGCGCCAGCGGCTTGGGCTTCGCGGTGCCGGTCAACCAGGTGAAGTCCATCGCCGAGGAACTGATCCGCGACGGCAAGGCCGCTCACCCCAACCTGGGGCTGAACACCAAGTCGGCCAGCAAGGACCTGGCCGAGGGCGCCATGGTGGTCAACGTGTCCACCACCGGCCCGGGCGCCGCCGCCGGGGTCCAGGAGAACGACGTGGTGGTCAAGCTCGGCGGGCGAACCATCGCCGACGCCGAGGAGTTCATCGTCGCGGAACTGGGCCTGGCGATCGGCGAGCCGACCGAGATCGAAGTGATCCGCGACGGCCGCCCGGTGACCATGGAGATCACCCCGGTATCGGATCTGGAACCGCGACCGGGTAGCTGAGATGTTCGCCAACGTCGGCTGGGGCGAGATGATGCTGCTGGTGCTCATCGGCCTCGTGGTGCTCGGCCCGGAGCGGCTGCCGGGCGCCATCCGATGGACCTCCGGCGCGCTGCGCCAAGCCCGCGACTACCTGAACAACGCCACCACCCAGATCCGGCAGGACCTCGGACCGGAGTTCGACGATCTGCGCGAGCCGCTGGGAGAGCTGAACAAACTGCGCGGGATGACACCGCGGGCGGCGATCACCAAGCACCTGCTCGACGGTGACGAATCCGTCCTGAAGGCGTTGACCGAGCCGCTGGACGGGCCGCCGATCGGTTCGGCGGTGCCTGCCGCGCCCGCAGTGCCCACCGCGGCCATGCCGTTGACGCCACCTGCGGACGACGACGGCGACGGACCGGCCAAACCTGCCGCGCCGCGGTTCGACCCCGACGCCACCTGATGTGAGACGTGTGATTCAGAGGTGGCGGGTGGTGTCCAGCCCCAGCGACATGCCGGCCAGCCCGCGCTTCTTGGAGGCCAGCTTGTCGGCGACCCGATTGAGTTCGGCGCCGGCGCCGTCATCGAGCGCGGACAGCGCCAGGGGCACGCCGTCGTCGCCGGCGGCGACCAGCCGCGGATCCAGCGGCACCTGGCCGAGCAAGGGAACGTCGGCGCCGACGGTGCGGGTCAGATTCTCCGCGACCTGCCGGCCACCGCCTTCGCCGAACATCTTCAGCGTCGGGCTGTCGACCATGTTCTCCACCACGCCGGCGATGCGCTGACGGGTCTGGATGGCGATCGCGCCGGCCCGCTCGGCGACCTCGGCGGCGGCCAACTGCGGGGTGGTCACCACGATGATCTCGGCGTTCGGGACCAACTGCGCGATGGAGATCGCCACGTCACCGGTGCCCGGCGGCAGATCCATCAGCAACACATCCAGGTCACCCCAGTACACGTCGGCCAGGAACTGCTGCAGCGCGCGGTGCAGCATCGGGCCGCGCCACACCACAGGGGTGTTGCCCTGGGTGAACTGGGCGATGGAGATGACCTTCACCTCGTGGGCCACCGGCGGCACGATCATCGAATCGACCTGGGTGGGTCGGTCGTTGGTGCCCATCATTCGCGGCACGGAATGCCCGTAGATGTCGGCGTCGAGCAGCCCGACGGACAGTCCGCGGGCGGCCAGCGCGGCCGCCAGATTGACCGTGACGCTGGACTTTCCGACGCCGCCCTTGCCGGAGGCCACCGCGTAGACCCGCGTCAGTGAGCCGGGCTGGGCGAACGGGATCACCGGCTCGGGGGAGTCGCCGCGCAGCTGCTTGCGCAGCTCGGCGCGCTGCTCGTCGTTCATCACGTCCAGGCCGACGGTGACCGCGCCGGTGCCCGGCACGTCGGCGACCGCCTGGGTCACCTTCTCCGAGATCTCGGACTTCTTCGGGCAGGCCGCGGTGGTCAGGTAGATCTCGACGTGGACGCTGGAGTCCGCGCGCACCTCGATGCTCTTGACCATGCCCAGGTCGGTGATGGGTCGCCGCAACTCGGGGTCGATGACCTTGGTCAGCGCCGATCGGATGGCGGCGGTCAGATCATCTTCGGTGCGCGCGGAATCAGACATATTGCGTCCGAGTCTATCTGCGCCCGGATGGACGTCGACGGGCCCTTAGTTGGCGGGGCCGGGCGCGGGCCCGAGGGCCGGCGCGGTGTTCGCCGGCGCCGTGTTCGCCGGGGCGGCCGGAGCTGTGGGCGCCGGGGCGGCGGGTGCGGGGGCAGCAGGCGCGGGAATGGCGGGGGCCGGAGCCGCCGGGGCCGGTGCGGGCGCCGCCGGTGCGAACGGGTTGAACGGGGCCGGCGCCGGGGCGGCGGGCGCGAACGGGTTGAACGGGGCCGGCGGGGCCATCGGATTGATCTGCTCGGCGGCCGGATTCACCGCGGCCGGCGTGGCGACGCTGTTCTCCAGGCAGAAGACCGCGCAACGACCGACGACCGGGGACTCCTCGCCCTCCTGGGCGGGTCCCGGCGGCACCACCATCTGGTTGGCGACGGCGGAATGCTGGTTGGCCAGCGGATCGATGGTCTCGCCATCGTCGTTCATATCGGGGCCGAGGCCGCGGGTGGCCGCTTCGGCCAGGTGCTGATCGGCGGTCCGCGGCGTGATGTTGTGCGTGTCCGCGCCGATGGCGGGCAACTCGCCCGGCTCCACGCCGGTGGCGTAGGCGGCCGACCAGCCCAGCACGTTCTGGGTGTAGGCCATCGAGTTGTTGTAGCGCAGGATCGCGGTGACGACCTGGCTCTGGTCCCGCAGGTTCATCCCGCCGCTGCACAGGTAGCGGGCTGCGGCGAGGGAGGCGTCGTAGACGTTCTGCGGATCGGCGACACCGTCGCTGTTGCCGTCGGAGGCATACCGCGACCAGGTGCCGGGCAGGAACTGCATCGGACCCATGGCGCGGGCGTAGACCACCCGGCCGGAGGTGACGCTCTGCACGATGACCTCGTTGCCGGCCAGCGAACCGTCCAGGGTCGGGCCGTAGATCGGGTTCACCGTGGTGCCGGCGCGGTCGGTCGCTCCGCTGCTGGCGTGCCCCGACTCGATCTTGCCGATACCGGCGAGCAGGTTCCAGCTCACTCCACAGTTCGGGGCGGACTGGGCCATGATCGCTTCGGCGTTGCGGTAGGAGTCCAGCGAGATCGCCGGGATGCGCAGCGATCCGATGGCGGCCATCACCACCGCGGGCGGAGGCGCGGAAATCGCCTTGGTCGCGAAGTTGAACGTCTCCGGAGCCTTGGCCACCGAGACGACGCTCGGTCCGACGGTGAGGTCCGGCGGCGCCGGCATCACCGCGGCCATCGGGCTGATGTCCACGCCGATCGCGGGGGCCTGACCGGGCAGCGGCGGGCCACTGCCCGCCACGGCGGCGGCCAGCATCAGGGGGGTGAGCACCGCGGCGCCGGCCAGCGGGCGCAGGAACCGCTTGGGCTTGCGCTCGTACACACCGGCGTCGACCAGCTCCGGCTCGGTCAGTTCGTCGGTGTCTTCGAGCTGGTCGGTGTCGTCGAGCTCGCCGACGGCTGTGAGTTCGACGGTTTCGTCGGCCTCGGCGTACGCCGGCTCGAGCACCTCGGGCTCGACAGCTTCGATGACGACGGTTTCGTCGGTCTCAGCTTCGGGTTTGATGACTTCATCGTCCTCAACGGTCTCGATGACGGTGGTGTCGTCCACTTCGGCGACGGGCTCCAGAGCTTCCACGGCGGTGGTCTCGTCGGTCTCGGCGTTGCCGGTGTAGGAGGTCACATCCGCGGTGTCGATCGCATCGGGGCCCGACGGGGACGGTGCTGCGCCCTTGCGGCCCCAAATACGCACTCGACTGTCCTCGCGTTCGTGCCGGGCAGAAACCCGGCGTCAAAACCTGTGAACAGCGTCACCTTACCGACTCAGTAGGCAGCTGTCGCCACAATGGTCACATTCCAGTAACGCGCGTCTCACACCGGGTAGCCCTTAAATCAACACCGAGCAGCCGCGGGCGCCCCTCATGAGCTTCCCGCTTGAACGGCGGTTGGCCCGCAGTATGGCTCAGCGGGTTCGTTGCCACTGAGCGGGCACCGACGTCCGGGATTCGCCGTGAGCGTGCACTGAGGTTCGCGTTTCCCCAGGAGGGGGTGAACCTGGCTGCACCCTCGCGCCTGAATCCGAACCTGGCTGTACCTTCGCGCCTGAATCCGAACCCGAGCGCACGCTGGCGCGGCTTCGCTTCCCGAAGCGGAACCAGGATCATTCGCCGAACCGGCGCTAATCCCCTTCGACGGACTCCGCCAGCGGCTGCTCGACCGGCCTGGGCTTCTTGCGGCGCTTCTTGCGGGGCGGCACGTGCGCGACGGGCGCGGTGGACCCGGGATCCGAGGGTGGCGTCAGCGCGTCCAGGCGCTCGTGCAGCTCCTCGAGCTCGCGGCGCAGGTAGTCACGGGTGGCCACCTCGCCGATCGCGACGCGCAACGCGGCGAGTTCGCGGGCCAGGAACTCGGTGTCGGCCTTGGTCTGGGCGGCGCGGCGGCGGTCCTCCTCCAGCGACACCCGGTCCCGGTTCTCCTGCCGGTTCTGGGCCAGCAGGATCAGCGGTGCGGCGTAGGCGGCCTGGGTGGAGAACGCCAGATTCAGCAGGATGAACGGGTACGGATCCCAGCGCAGGCTGACCGCGGCGAGGTTCAGTGTGATCCAGACGATCACGAAGATGGTCTGCCACATCAGGTAGCGGCCGGTGCCCAGGAACCGGGCCACCGATTCGCTGACCCGGCCGACCGCCTCGGTGTCCATGTTGAGCGTCGGCAGCCGGGGTCCGCGCGAAATGCGCGGCTGATCCAGCCTGCGGGGGCTCACGACGCCATCTCGGGGTCGTCGCTGGCGCGCCAGTCGGTCGGGAGTAGGTGGTCGAGTAGATCGTCGACCGACACCGCGCCCAGCAGGTGGCCCTCGGCGTCGATCACCGGCCCGCAGACCAGGTTGTAGGCCGCGAAATAGCGGGTCACCGAGGTCAGTGACTGCCCGGGTGACAGGGTCGGCATCTCGTTGTCGAGCAGACCGCCGACCAGTTCGGCCGGCGGTTCGCGCAGCAGCCGCTGTAGGTGGACACAGCCCAGATAACGTCCGGTCGGGGTGGCCGTGGGGGAGCGGACGACGAACGCCAGCGACGCCAGGGCGGGGGTCAGGTCCGGGTCGCGCACCCGGGCCAGCGCCTCGGCGACGGTGGTGTCGGGGTTCATCGTCACCGGGTTCGTCGTCATCAGACCGCCGGCGGTGTCCGGGGAGTGCGAGAGCAGCCGCCGGACCGGGTCGGAGTCCTCCGGGTCCATCCGGGTCAACAGCTTCTCGGCCAACGTCGGGTTCAGCACGCCGAGCAGGTCGGCGGCGTCGTCGGGGTCCATCTCCTCGAGCACCGCGACGGCGCGGTCGGTCGGCAGGGTCAGCAGCAGTTCGGTCTGCTCGTCCTCGGAAAGCTCCTGCAGGATGTCGGCGAGCCGCTCGTCGTCGAGGGCGTTGATCACCTCCACGCGGCGCTTGGCGGGCAGGTCGCGCACCGCGTCGGCGACCTCGATCGGCTTTCGGCCCTCGAACTGGTGCAGCAGCTGCGCCACGCCCTGGTCCGGCATCGCCAGCCCCGACGGGGTCAGGCCGTGGACGTTCTGCCAGCTCACCACGTGCAGAGAGTTGCGCCGCAGCCGCCGGTAGCTGCGCACCGCCACCCGGTTCACCATCCAGTCCCGGGCCCGGTTCTGCTCCAGGCCCAGATCCACCACGGTGGAGTCGACCGCGGCCAGTTCCGGCAGCTCGGGATCGTCGACCCGCACCCGGGTGTCGAGCACCTGCCCGAGCACCAACACCTCACCGGGCCGCTGGGAGAACCGGGTCAGCGACACCGTCCCGGTGTTGAGCGTGATGGCGTGCGGCTCGATCGCGGTGATCCGCAGAATCGGCACGAAGATCCGGCGTCGGGTGAGCAGCTCGATGACCAGCCCCAGCACCCGCGGTTGCTGGCGGACGATGCTCATGCTGATCACCACGTCACGCACCCGGCCCAGCGACTCACCGTCGGGGCCGAGCACCACCAGGCCGGCGAGTTGCGCCGCGAACACCCTGTTGACCGCCGCCATAGGTCACAGGGTATGAGTGAAACCGTGAACGGCGCGTATCGACCCCACGGAAATGCCGACGACGACCGTTATCTGCGGCCGCGGCGCACCTGCCTGTCGGTTCCGGGCAGCAGCCGCAAGATGATCGACAAGGCCAAGGGGCTGGCCGCCGACGAGATCTTCCTGGACCTCGAGGACGCCGTCGCCGTCGACGCCAAACCGGGCGCGCGGCAGACGGTGGCCGCCGCGCTTACCGAACCGGGCTGGGACGACGTCGGGCTGCTGGGCGTGCGGGTCAACGATTGGACCACCCCGTGGACGTATCTGGACGTCATGGAGGTCATCGACCCGGTGCTCGCCGCCGGCGGCCGGATCGACGTGGTGGTGCTGCCGAAGGTCGCCGAGGTCAGCCACATCCACGCGCTGGATCTGCTGCTGAACCAGCTGGAGGTCCGGCACGGACGGCCGGTCCGGGGCATCGGCGTCGACGCGCAGATCGAGACCGCCGGGGGACTGACCCAACTCGACGCGATCGCCGCGCACCCGCGGGTCGCGGCCCTGGTGCTGGGGCCGGCCGACATGATGGCCAGCCTGAACACCCGGACCCTGGTGGTCGGGGAGCAGCCGGAGGGCTATGACGTCGGCGACGCCTACCACCACGTGCTGATGTCGATCCTGATCGCCGCGCGGGCCCACGGCGTCGCCGCGATCGACGGCCCGTACCTCAAGGTCCGCGACGTCGAGGCGTTCCGCCGGGTGGCCGGCCGGTCGGCGGCGCTGGGCTACGACGGCAAGTGGGTGCTGCACCCGGACCAGATCGCCGCGGGCAACGAGATCTTCAGTCCCCGCCAGGCCGACTACGACCGGGCCGAACTGATTCTGGACGCCTACGCGTGGCACACCTCCCAAGCCGGGGGCGCGCGCGGGGCGGTGATGCTCGGCGACGAGATGCTCGACGAGGCCAGCCGCAAAATGGCGCTGGTGATCGCCGGGAAGGGCCGCGCGGCCGCAATGGCGCGAACCGGAGAGCGGTTCGTCCCGCCGGCCTAGGTCCAGGTGCCGGAGGTGCCGAAACTGGCGGCCATCACGATCGCCCACAGCACGTAGAGCACCCACACGCCGATCCACAGGAAGCCGATGATGGTGCCGGCCAGCGCGAGGCCGTAGCCGTCCTGGCCGGTGCGCTTGGTCTCGTTCATGCCGAGGAAACCCAGGATGATCCCGACGATGGAGGTGATCCCGCAGAACAGGCCGAGCAGTGAGCAGACCAGCGAGGCGATCGCCTTTCCGTTGGTTCCCATCGGGACCCCCGGGGCGCCGTACGGGTCGTAGCCGCCGTAGTAGGGGCTCGGCATGGGCGGCGGGGCGTAGCCCGGCGGGTACGACGGCCCGACCTGACCCTGCGGGTGCGACGGCGGCGCCGCGAACGGCGCCTGCTGCGGGTAGGACGACGGGTTGTACGCCGGCGGGGCGATCTGGGTGGCGTCGCCCGGATAGTCCGTCGCCGGGTACTCCACCGCCGGGTACTCCACCGGCGCGAAACCCTGCGGCGGTTGCGATGCGGGGTCCTGCGGATGGCCGGACGGCGGATGCGGAAACGTCATGGGCGTCATTATCCCCGCCCGGCGCGCCGCGGCGGGTTGCGCGGGTCACTGTGACATTCGGCTGGGTATGCAGGACAATGGGCGGCGATGACCAGTCCTTTTCAATCCGGCTCGCCGATGGGCGCCGCCCCGGGCGGCCCCGGTGGATCCCGCCGCGCCCCGGTGGGGTTGCCGACTCCGCCCCGCGGCTGGCCGATCGGCTCCTATCCCACCTACGCGGAGGCGCAGAAGGCCGTCGACTACCTGTCCGACCAGCAGTTCCCGGTCCAGCAGGTGACCATCGTGGGTGTCGACCTGATGCAGGTCGAGCGGGTGACCGGCCGGCTGACCTGGCCGAAGGTGCTCGGCGGTGGGGTGCTCACCGGCGCCTGGCTGGGTGTGTTCATCGGGTTGGTGCTGGGCATCTTCAGCAACAACCTGGCCGGATCGCTGACCGCCGGCGTGCTCGCCGGAGTGGTGTTCGGCCTGATCACCTCGGCGGTGCCCTACGCGATGGCCCGCGGCACCCGCGATTTCAGTTCGACCATGCAGCTGGTCGCCGGACGCTACGACGTGCTGTGCGACCCGCAGAACGCCGAACGCGCCCGTGACATGCTCGCCCGTCTGAGCATCTAAAGGACGCGCCGGGGCGACCCGAGTGTTGCGCGGCCCACACCAGCCCTCTAGCGTTCTGGCCTGAACAGGCCTGTGAGCGAGTCGGGAGGCGGTGCGACCGTTGGGGACAGCGACGCTGGGACAGCGGTTCGGTGTGCGGGCGCGTCGGCGCGCGGGCGCCTGCGCCTTGGCGGCGGTGACGGTGGCGTCGACGCTCAGCGGCTGCGCGTCCGGCGACGACGGCCTGGTGATCAGCTTCTACACCCCGGCCAGTGAGACCGCGACCTTCACCGCGGTGGCCAACCGCTGCAACGAGGAGTTCGGCGACCGGTTCACGCTGCGCCAGATGGCGCTGCCCAAGGGCGCCGACGACCAGCGCCTGCAACTGGCCCGACGGGTGACCGGCAATGACCACAGCCTGGACATCATGGCCATCGACGTGGTCTGGACCGCCGAGTTCGCGGAGGCCGGTTGGGTGCTGCCGCTGTCCGACGATCCGGCCGGGCTGGCCGAGCAGGACGCCCGGACCGACACCCTGGAGGGTCCGCTGGCCTCGGCGACCTGGAACGACAAGCTGTTCGCCGCGCCGGTCACCACCAACACCCAGTTGCTCTGGTACCGCGCCGACCTGATGGCGGCGCCCCCGGCGACCTGGGACGGGATGCTGACCGAGGCCGGCCGGCTCTACCGGGAGGGCGGCCCCAGCTGGATCGCGGTGCAGGCCAAGCAGTACGAGGGCCTGGTGGTGTGGTTCAACACGCTGCTGACCAGCGCCGGTGGCTCGGTGCTGTCCGAGGACGGCAAGACCGTCACGCTGACCGACACCCCGGAACACCGGGCGGCCACCGTCCGGGCGCTGCAGATCATGAAGGACGTCGCCACGGCGCCGGGCGCGGACCCGTCGATCACCCAGACCGACGAGGGCACCGCCCGGCTGGCGCTGGAGCAGGGCAACGCCGCGCTGGAGGTGAACTGGCCGTTCGTGCTGCCCTCGATGCTGGAGAACGCGATCAAGGGCGGTGTGGACTTCCTGCCGCTGGACGACGACCCCAGCCTGGCCAGCGCCATCAACGAGGTCGGCAGCTTCTCGCCGACCGATGAGCAGTTCGCCTCCGCCTACACCCAGAGCCAGCAGGTGTTCGGGTTCGCGCCGTATCCCGGCGTCGTCGACGGGGAACCCGCCCGGGTCACCCTCGGCGGGCTGAACCTGGCCGTCGCGGCGACCACCCAGCACCGCGCCGAGGCGTTCGAGGCGGTGCGCTGCATCCGCAGCGCGAAGAACCAGTGGCTGACCTCGGTGGAGGGCGGGCTGCCCGCGGTGCGCACGTCGCTGTATGACGATCCGGCGTTCCAGGCCACCTACCCGCAGTACGCGATCATCCGGGACCAGTTGGCGACCGCGGCCATCCGCCCGGCCACCCCGGCCTACCAGGCGCTGTCGATGCGGTTGTCGGCCACTCTCGCGCCGGTGCGCGACATCGATCCGGAGCGCACCGCCGACGAAATCGCCGCCCAGGCGCAGAAGGCGATCGACGGGAAGGGGCTGATCCCATGACCGCGCAGGCGCCGCCGCGCACCGATGACCGCAAGGCCCAGCGTCGGCTGGCCTACTGGCTGATCTCCCCGGCAGTGGCGCTGATGGTGCTGGTCACCGCCTACCCGATCCTGTACGCGGTGTGGCTGAGCCTGCAGAACTACAACCTGGCCATGCCCGACGACCAGCACTTCGTCGGCCTGGGCAACTACGTCACGGTGCTCACCGACGGCTACTGGTGGTCGGCGCTGGGTGTGACGACCGTGATCACCGTGGTGTCGGTGGCCATCGAGCTGGTGCTCGGCCTGGCGCTGGCGCTGGTCATGCACCGCACCATCTTCGGCCGCGGCGCCATCCGCACCGCGATCCTGATCCCGTACGGCATCGTGACCGTCGCGGCGTCCTACAGCTGGTACTACGCCTGGACACCGGGCACCGGGTACCTCGCCAACCTGCTGCCCGACGGGACCGCCCCGCTGACCGAGCAGTGGCCCTCGCTGGCCGTGGTGGTGCTCGCCGAAGTGTGGAAGACCACCCCGTTCATGGCGCTGCTGCTGTTGGCCGGGCTGGCACTGGTGCCCGACGATCTGCTGCGCGCCGCGCAGGTCGACGGCGCCGGCGCCTGGCAGCGGCTGTTCCGGGTGATCCTGCCGCTGATGAAACCGGCGATCCTGGTTGCGCTGCTGTTCCGCACCCTGGACGCGTTCCGGATCTTCGACAACATCTACGTGCTCACCGGCGGGTCCAACGGCACCGCGTCGGTGTCGATCCTGGGGTACGACAACCTGTTCAAGGGCTTCTCGCTGGGCCTCGGGTCGGCGATCAGCGTGCTGGTGTTCCTGTGCGTCGCGCTGATCGCGTTCATTTTCATCAAGCTCTTCGGGGCCGCCGCGCCGGGTGCGGATACCGAGGCCAACCGATGAGCCGCAACGTTGCCCCGGCCCGGGTGGCCGGCTGGTCGATCGTCAACATCCTGGTGCTGATCTACGCGCTGCTGCCGGTGCTGTGGATCCTGTCGCTGTCGCTGAAACCGACCTCGTCGGTCAAGGACGGCAAACTGATCCCGACCTCGATCACCTTCGACAACTACAAGTCGATCTTCGCCGGCGGATCGGGATTCGGGTCGGCGCTGATCAACTCGCTCGGCGTCGGGCTGATCACCACCGTCGTCGCCGTGCTGATCGGCGGGATGGCCGCCTACGCGGTGGCCCGGTTAGAATTCCGTGGCAAGAAACTGCTGATCGGGATGGCACTGCTGATCGCGATGTTCCCGCAGATCTCGCTGGTGACGCCGCTGTTCAACATGTGGCGCCAGATCGGGTTGTTCGACACCTGGCTCGGCCTGATCATCCCCTACATCACCTTCGCGCTGCCGCTGGCGATCTACGTGCTCTCGGCGTTCTTCCGGGAGATCCCGTGGGAGCTGGAGAAGGCCGCCAAGATGGACGGCGCCACCCCGGCGCAGGCGTTCCGCCGGGTGATCGCGCCGCTGGCCGCCCCGGGCATCGTCACCGCCGCGATCCTGGTGTTCATCTTCGCCTGGAACGACCTGCTGCTGGCCCTGTCGCTGACGGCCACGGAGCGGTCCATCACCGCCCCGGTGGCGATCGCGAACTTCACCGGCAGCTCGCAGTTCGAGGAGCCGACCGGGTCCATCGCCGCCGGCGCGATGGTCATCACGGTCCCGATCATCATCTTTGTTCTGATATTCCAGCGGCGGATCGTCGCCGGACTGACCTCCGGCGCGGTGAAAGGGTAGCGATGGCAGAGATTGTGCTCTCGCATGTGACCAAGAGCTATCCCGACGGGGACGGCGTGCGGGAAGTGGTCCGCGACCTGTCGCTGACCATCGCCGACGGCGAGTTCCTGATCCTGGTGGGCCCGTCGGGCTGCGGGAAATCCACCACGCTGAACATGATCGCGGGCCTGGACGACATCAGCTCCGGGGATCTGCTCATCGACGGTGAGCGGGTCAACGAGAAGGCGCCCAAGGATCGCGACATCGCGATGGTGTTCCAGTCGTATGCGCTATACCCGCATATGACCGTTCGGCAGAACATCGCGTTCCCGCTGACGTTGGCCAAGTTGGGCAAGGAGGAGATCGCCGCCAAGGTCGATGACACCGCGCGCATCCTCGGACTGACCGAACTGCTCGACCGCCGCCCCGCCCAGCTTTCCGGTGGCCAGCGGCAGCGGGTGGCGATGGGGCGGGCGATCGTGCGAAACCCCAAGGCGTTCCTGATGGATGAGCCGCTGTCGAATCTGGACGCGAAGTTGCGCGTGCAGATGCGCGGCGAGATCGCGGCGCTGCAG
Organism: Mycolicibacterium brumae; assembly: GCF_025215495.1. NCBI lineage: Bacteria > Bacillati > Actinomycetota > Actinomycetes > Mycobacteriales > Mycobacteriaceae > Mycobacterium > Mycolicibacterium brumae. Next base: position 887,656 of record NZ_CP104302.1, read on the forward strand.
CAGCGCCTCGGCACCACCACCGTCTACGTCACCCATGACCAGACCGAGGCGATGACCCTCGGGGACCGGGTGGTGGTGATGCTCGGTGGCGTCGCCCAGCAGATCGGATCCCCGACCGAACTCTACGAACGGCCGGCCAACCTGTTCGTCGCCGGCTTCATCGGCTCCCCGGCGATGAACTTCTTCCCGGCCAAGCTCACCGAGGTCGGCGTCGAACTGGCCGTCGGTGAGATCACCCTCACCCCGGACCAGATGAAAATCGTTGAGCAGCACCCGACTCCGCGCAATGTGATCGTCGGGATCCGTCCCGAGCACTTCGAGGACGCCGCCCTGATCGACGGGTACCAGCGGATTCAGGCGCTGACGTTCACCGTCGCCGCCGACCGGGTGGAATCCCTCGGCGCGGACAAGTACCTGCACTTCCACACCCCCGGCGCGGGCGCCGCGCGGGCGGCGCAGCTGGCCGAGCTGGAGAACGGCGGCGGCGAGAGTTTCGTCGCGCGACTGTCCGCGGACTCGGCGGCCGTCACCGGCGCGCAGGTCGAATTGGCTTTGGACACCTCGAAACTCGCGGTGTTCGACGCCGACACCGGGGTGAATCTGTCCATCCCGCCGTCATGATGCGCTGACGTGGACGTCCTCGCGCGGGTCAGGGCGCATCTGCGGGCGCACTTCGGGCAGGATCCGGACCAGGCGAGCGTCACGTTCCTGGGTCTGGAGCCCATCGCCATCCAGCGATTCGGTCCCGATCCGGAGAACCTGCTGCACTACGTCTCGGTGGGCTGTTCGAAGTATCCGATGGCCGATCCCGGTGCGGCGGTGGCGGATTCGGTGCGCGGCCCACGCGCCGAAGTGGTGGTCCGATTGCGCGCCGGCGTCCCCACCAGGGGGCTGGCGCGGGCGGTCGCGCTGCTGGCCGCGACCCCGGCCGTCGAAGGGGTGGTGCTGCGCTCCGGCGCGCTGATCGACGTCGGCGCCGCACTATGGGAGTCGCCGCCGGGCTCGGGAGTGTTCAGCGCATTCCTGTTGGGCCCCAGCGATATCGGCGACCTGGAACTGGACCCGCCGGCCGATCCGGTGGTGTTCCTTGCGGCCACCCCGATCACCGCCAACGAGGCGGCCTGGGTGCGGCTCAAGGGCGCCGACGCGCTCGCCGAGGCATGGGCGCAGGACGAGGTGGACCCCACCGATCCGGCGCGGCCGGCCTGGGCGCCGTAGCCGGGTTCGACGAGCGAGGAACGAGCGAGGAAGAGGCCCGGCGCAAAAGCCCCTAGCCAGCTAGAGCCAGTGGTTGTGCCGGAAAATCCGGTGCAGGGTCAGGCACACCAGCAGCATTCCGAGCAGCACCATCGGATACGCCATCGGATGGCTCAGTTCGGGCATGAATTCGAAGTTCATTCCGTAGATGCCGGCGATCATGGTCGGCACCGCGGCGATCGCCACCCACGCGGAGATCTTGCGCATATCGGCGTTCTGCTGCATCCCGACCTTCGCCAGCGCTGCCTGCACCAGGGAGGTCAGCTGCTCGTCGTAGGACGCGATCTGCTCGGCGGCGTGGAGTTGATGGTCCAGCACATCGCGCATGTAGCGCCGAACCTCCTTGGGATAGAGGTCACGGTATTCGTTCTGGAGCTTCTCCAGCGCGTCGGTCAACGGCGTCACCGCCCGACGCAGTTCCACCACCTCCCGTTTGAGCAGGTAGATGGCGGCGATGTCGGTCTTGCTGCCGGGGGAGAAGGTGTCCTCCTCGATCTTGTCGACATCCACCTCCATCAGCGCGGTGACGTCCAGATAGTTGTCGACGACGTGGTCGGCGATGGCGTGCATGACGGCGAACGGGCCGAGCCGGAGCTGATTCTGGTCCTGTTCGAGCTGCCTGCGGATGGCGGCCAGGCCGCTGTGCTCGCCGTGCCGAACGGTCACCACGAAATCGATGCCGACGAACACCATGATCTCGCCGGTTTCGACGATCTCATGGGCCTGCTCGACGGACTGGTGCGGAATGTAGACCACCGTTTTGAGCACCAGGAACATGGTGTTGTCGTACAGCTCCAGCTTGGGTCGCTGGTAGGCGTGCACGGCGTCCTCCACCGCGAGCGCGTGCAGGCCGAAGGCGTCGGCCACCGACTGCATCTGGTGCTCGTCGGGCTCGTGCAGGCCGATCCACACGAACGCCGAGCGCCCCTCGGCGCGCAGCTCGCGCAGTTTGGCCACCCCGGACTCATGGGTGAACCGGCCCGGCAGCCGCTTCCCGTCGACGTAGACCGCGCAATCCACCGTCGCCCGGGCGACGGGAACCGGAACCTTGGACGGGTGGCTCGGCTGATGCCCGAGCATTTCGCGCGCCAGCATTTCGCGCGCCAGTCGTTGCGGGGACATCGGGCGGAACTGGGACATGGTGACGAACCTCCCTCCCACGGCGCCGCAGGTGTTGAGCCGAACAGCGCAGATGCTACGCGCGGCCGGGCGATCCCGCCGATGGATCGCCGTCCGCCCGCGCCCGCTGCAGTACCCTGGCGCCGTGGTAGCGCGCTGGGTCCGTCTCGTGTTCGCCGCGGTGCTGGCCGTGTCGATGAGCGCCTGCGCGGCCAGCCCGGGACCGCCGCCGGAGGTGGTGATCGCCGCGTCCGGCGAGCCGGATTCGGTGCTGCTGGCCAACCTCTACGGCGCCGCCCTGCGCTACTACGGCACCCCGGTGCGGGTGCAGGAATTCGATGATCCGTTGGCGGCGCTCGATTCCGGGGAGGCGCTGATCGCCCCGGGTTTGACCGGTGAGCTGCTGGACCGGTTGTCCCCGGACACCGCCGGTCGCAGCGATGAGGCGGTGTACAAGGCGCTGCTGGGGGTGCTGCCCGAGGGCGTGACCGCCGGCGACTACGCCACCGCCGCCGAGGACAAACCGGCCGTCGCGGTCACCGAGGACACGGTGGACGCCTGGGGCGGACACACTCTCACCCAGCTGGTGAGCAAATGCGAGCAGCTGCGTTTCGGCAGGGTCGCCGGAGCCCAGACCCCCTCGGCCGTCGGCGCCTGCCGGGCTTCGAAGCCCCGCGAGTTCCCCGACAGCGCGGCGATGTTCGCCGCCCTGCGGTCGAATCAGATCAACGCCGCGTGGAGCAGCAGCGCGGACCCGGCCGTCCCGGTCGGGGTGGTGCTGCTCGACGATCGCAAGCCCGCGCTGATCCGCGGGGAGAACGCCTTGCCGCTGTACCGCCGCAACGAGCTGGACCCCCAGCAGATGGTGGCGCTCAATGAGGTTGCCGGTGTGCTGGACACCGCGGCGCTCAAGGGCATGCGCGCGCAGCTGGCCGACGGCGCGGACCCACGGGCGCTGGCCGACGCCTGGCTGGCCGAGAACCCGATCGGCAATTGACCGGGTGGGAACGCGACGCTTGTAGGCTGTCCGGAATGACGACGTCCCCGGCCCTCAGCGGTTATGAGGAGCGTTGGCGTGAGCACAACGACGAGCGTCGGACGCAGGTCCTGGAGGCGACGATCGAGCTGATCGAGCAGAGCCCGCCGGACGTCGCGGTGTCCGTGGCCGACATCGCCCGGCGCGCCGGGCTGGCGAAATCGGTGGTGTATCGCCAGTTCGGTGGCAAGGAGGAGCTGGAGCGCCGGGCGCGATCGTTGATCGTCGAAGACTTCGCGCAGGTGCTCGACGCCAGCCTCGATCTGGAAGCGGGGTCGCTGCGTGACATCCTGACCCGCACCGTTGCCGCCGTGGCCGACTGGATGCTGGAGCATCCGCGGCTCAACACCTTCGTGCGCTCCGGTCCCACCTTCGAAGGCGACGGCGCCCTCGACGCGGTCAGCGAGCTGAAGAACCGGATGATCGTCGTCGGGCATGAGTTGATCGATTCGGTCGCGCAGTTGGTCGGCGCCGATCCCGCGCCGTTCCAGACGGTGCCGTTCGCGGTGATCACCATGGTCGAGGCCACCCTGTACGGCTGGGTGCGCGGAGTCGCGCCGAACAGCACCCGCGAGGAGATCGTGGCCGACCTGGCCGACTACGTGTGGTGCGTGATCGACGGTCGAGCGCGGATGGGCGGCGTCGTGTTGCAGCCCGATGAACCGTTCGCCGAGCTGCTCGTCGGACTGACCGCGGGTCGATCGTCAGACGGGCGCGCCGAGTAGCCGACCGGCGTTGTACTCGTCGACCAGGCTGCGCACCGTCTCCTGGGCGCACGACTTGTTCGTTCCGATGAACCCATTCGCGCCGCGTTTGATCCAGCCCGTCACGTAGGTGCGCCGCATCCCCTGCACCCGGCCGGAGGTGTTCGGCACCGTCGCGCTTGCCTCATCGAACGGCAGCCCGGGCACCGGGACCCCTCGATAGCCGATGGAGGTCAGCACCAGACCGGCGTCGATGGCGTGCTCGTCGGCGGTGGGTTTGACCCGCATGGATCCATCCGGAGCGGGAACGAGCTCGTTGCGGACGAAACGCACCGAACCGGCGTCGATGGCGGTTGGGGACAGCAGGTAGTCCAGAACCACGCGCCGATTGCGGCTTCCGGCGCGAGGTGTCGCGCCGCGCAGAATGTCGGCGCGCGGATCGGAGTCCGGCAGGCTGTCGAGGTGCTCGTCGGCGACCACCACGTCGACACCCGGCGTGGAGCACAGGCCGATGAGCTCTCCGACGGTGAACGCGGACTGTTCGGCGCCCCGCCGGCCGACGACGGTGACTTCCTCGATCTTGCTGCGGCGCAGGGCGTCCAGCGCATACCCAGCGATGTCGGTGCCGGCCAGCGCCTCGGGGTCCATGGTCAGGATGCGCGCCACGTCCAGGGCGACGTTGCCGTTGCCGATCACGACGGCGTTCGGCTGTGACAGGTCGAAGGCGCGGTCGGCGAAGTCGGGGTGCCCGTTGTACCACGCCACGAATTCCGTTGCCGAGCAGGAAGACTCGGCCCCCGGGATATCGAGGCGGCGGTCGGTGGAGGCGCCGACGGCGTAGACGACCGCGTGATGTGACGCCAGCAGTTCCTCGTGGGTGACGTCGACGCCGACCTGAGTCCCGAGGATCAGCTCCAGCCGGGGATCCTCGCGGATCGTGTCGAACTGGCGGGTGACGCGGCGGGTGCGCTGGTGATCCGGCGCCACGCCGAACCGCGCCAGGCCGTAGGGCTCGGACAACCGCTCGTACATCCGCACCCGGGCGCCGGGGATGGTCAGGATCTCGTCGGCGGCGTACATCGCGGCCGGTCCGGAGCCGACGATGGCGACCCGCAGATCCGCGCCGGAGCGCACCTGCAGCGCCGGGACCGGGGGCGCCAGCAGCGGCCGTGGGCGCGGCTCCCGGTAGAAGTCCGCGTTCAAGTCGGCGAACACCGACTCCTGCGCGGTCAGCGTGCTGTAGTGCTTGATCGCGTCCACCGGGCAGGCCGACACGCAGGCGCCGCAGTCGACACAGTCGACCGGATCGATGTAGAGCATCTCGGCGGTGTGGAAGTCCGGTTCATCCGGGGTCGGATGGATGCAGTTCACCGGACATGCGTACGTGCAGGAGGCGTCGCTGCAACACGACTGCGTGACGACGTGCGGCATCAGGCGATCGCGATCGCTTCGCGGTCCGGCTCGCCGCGGTAACGCGCCTCTTCACCGGATATCCGCGCGAGCTTCCACATCCGGCGGCCGAGCGGTGTCATGATCCCGAGTTCGTGGCTCAGCGCCCGCATCTCCGGGAAATACCCGGCCATGACCTTGCGCGCGTGCGGGCCGCGCCAAAACGCTTCCTTCCACACCTTGCGCGGGATGCCGAGCTCACGGGCCATCGACTTCGGCGGTGTCATGATCTCGGTGGCCAGCCAGCGCAGGGTGAGCGGGAACGCGAACGTCGCGAAGAGTTTGAACCCCCGGGACCGCTTGGCCATGTGCGTCTTGAGGAACTCGTTGGCCCACGAGATGTGCCTGGCCTCCTCGGCGATGTGTATCTGCATGGTGCGCAGCACCGCCGGCGGCACGTTCGCGCCTTCGCGGATCACGCCCTTCTGGAAGTGGTCGATGGGCTCTTCACCGGCCAGGATGCCGGCCATGAACGCGGTGGGGGAGTAATGCCCCACGAGCCCGATGTAGGGCGACAGCTTCCGGAACAGCGGCCGCATCCCGGGCACGTCGGTGCCGGAGCGGTTCACCAACTCCTGGAACATCTGGATGTGGTTGCACTCCTCGGTCATCTCGTGCAACGCGTAGCGGAACTCCGGGGAGTTGTTCGGCAGCTTCATGATGAACGCCATCAACCCGCGGATCAGGATGCTCTCGAAGGCCGCGCCCACCTTGACGCTGTTGAGCGTGCGCCAGCGGCCGATCTCGATCTGCCGTTCCAGGGGCTGATTCCGGTACCACTCGGTGCCGCCCAGGGTGTCCAGCGTCGGCGACAGCACCCAGCGTGGGTCGCCCGGGTCCATCTGCATGTCCGGGGCGTCCCAGTCGATGTCGGCGTACGGGTCGAAGTGCCGGCGCACCGAGCCTTCGGACAGCATCGCCAGCGTCGCCGCGTACTGCGGGTTGCGCGCTGTGGTCGTGGTGGCGGCTACCGAAGACATTCTCGCCCCTTCGCTCGGTTGGCAAACTCATGGCGCATGTCACACAGTTTACCGGGACTATGCATCCCAGTAAATAGTTGACGGCCGTCCAGTCCGAGGGGGGCGGCAGGCGGTGCCTATTGGTGACGGAGCTCTTCGCGGTTCGCAAGCTCACCGCTCGACTCCGTCAGTGCGAGCCGGGGACGAGCTTGCCCATCATTGTGGAGAACAACCGCTGGTAGCCCGAGCCGGTGATCCGCACGATGAGATCGAGGATCTTGGCGTCGGCGCCGACGAGAACTCGGGCGTGCTTCTTCTGCACCCCGGTCAGGATGATCTCCGCGGCCCGCTCGGCGGTGGTGTTGGCCAGCTTGCTGTCGAACTGCTTGGCCAGTTCCTTGGGGTCCAGGCCCTCCACCGCGGTGGCGTTGCGTGCGATCGCGGTCTTGATGCCGCCGGGATGCACGCAGGTCACCGCGACCGGGCGCTGCTTGGTCAGCATCTCCTGGCGCAGCGCCTCGGTGAAGCCGCGGACGGCGAACTTGGCCGAGTTGTACGCCGACTGACCCGGCACCGCCAGCAGGCCGAACAGGCTCGACACGTTGATCACGTGTCCGTCGCCGGAGGCGATCAGATACGGCAGGAATGCCTTGGTGCCGTTGACCACGCCCCAGTAGTCGACGTCCATCACCTTCTCGATGTCCTTGAAGGCCATGTCCTCGACGTCGCCGGTGAACGCGATGCCGGCGTTGTTGTAGATCTGGTGGACGATGCCGAAGTGCGCCTGCACCGCGTCGGCGTAGAGCAGGAAGGCCTCGCGCTCGGCGACGTCGAGGCGATCCGCCTTCACCGGGGCGCCGATCTGCTTCAGCTGGGCCTCGGTCTCGGCGAGGCCCTGGACGTCGACGTCACTGATGGCCAACAGCGCGCCGGACCGGCCCAGCTCCAGCGCCAGGGCCCGGCCGATGCCCGATCCCGCGCCGGTGACCACCGCGACTTTGCCCTCGAAACCTCGCATGGCTGCTCCTCACATTGGACGTGTGTCAAGAAGCGTAAATCAGGCCCGTCGCAGCCCGCCGCCCCGGGTACGCGGGTGTACCCGGGGCGGCGGCGACGACTCAGCCGAACGCGGCGTCGAGAATCTCCTGCTGTTCGACGGCATGCACCTTCGACGAACCCGAGGACGGCGCGCTCATCGCGCGGCGCGAGATCCGCTTGATACCGGACAGCTTGTCCGGCAGCAGTTCGGGAAGCTCCAGGCCGAACGTCGGCCACGGCCCCTGGTTGGCCGGCTCGTCCTGCACCCAGAAGAACTCCCGGGCGTTCGGGTACTGGTCCAGGGTGCGGCCGAGGCGGCGCGGCGGCAGCGGGTAGAGCTGCTCGATCCGCACGATCGCGACGTCCTCGCGCTTCTCCTTGGCCTTGCGCGCCGCCAGGTCGTAGTAGATCTTGCCGGAGCACATCAGCACCCGGGTGACCTTGCTGCGGTCGCCGATGCCGTCCTCGTAGGTCGGCTCCTCCAGCACCGAGCGGAACTTCACCTCGGTGAAGTCCTTCACGTCGCTGACCGCCGCCTTGTTCCGCAGCATCGACTTCGGGGTGAAGACGATCAGCGGCCGGTGGATGCCACCGAGCGCGTGCCGCCGCAGCAGGTGGAAGTAGTTCGCCGGGGTCGACGGCTGGGCGACGGTCATCGACCCTTCCGCGCACAGCTGCAGGAATCGCTCGATGCGCCCGGAGGTGTGGTCGGGACCCTGGCCCTCGTGGCCGTGCGGCAGCAGCAGCACCACATCGGAGGTTTGGCCCCACTTGGCCTCGCCAGAGCTGACGAACTCGTCGATCACCGACTGCGCGCCGTTGACGAAGTCGCCGAACTGCGCCTCCCACAGCACCACGGCCTCGCGGTTGCCGACGGCGTAGCCGTACTCGAACCCAACCGCGGCGAACTCGCTCAGCGCCGAGTTGTAGATCAGGAACTTCCCACCGGTGGAGGTGCCGTCCTCATTGGCCGCCAGCAGCTGCAGCGGGGTGAACTCCTCGCCGGTCTTGCGGTCGATGATCACCGCGTGCCGCTGGGTGAACGTGCCGCGGCGGGTGTCCTGGCCGGAGAACCGGATCAGCTTGCCGTCGGCGATCAGCGACCCCAGCGCCAGCAGCTCGCCGAAAGCCCAGTCGACCTTGCCCTCGTAGGCCATCTCGCGACGCTTGTCCAGCACCGGCTTGACCCGCGGGTGCACGGAGAAGCCCTCCGGCACCGCCAGGTGCGCGTCGCCGATCCGGGCCAGCATGGCCTTGTCCACGGCGGTGTTCAGCCCGTGGGTGATGGTCTGCTCGGTCTCCACCGACTCGCTGGGCTCCGGAACGAACTTCTCCAGCTCGCGGACCTCGTTGAACACCTGCTCCAGCTGGCCCTGGAAGTCGCGCAGCGCGGCCTCGGCCTCCTGGATCGAGATGTCGCCGCGGCCGATCAGCGCCTCGGTGTAGGTCTTGCGGACGCCGCGCTTGTGATCGATCACGTCGTACATCGCCGGCTGGGTCATCGACGGGTCATCGCCCTCGTTGTGCCCGCGGCGGCGGTAGCACAGCATGTCGATGACGACGTCCTTCTTGAACTTCTGCCTGAAGTCCACCGCGAGCCGGGACACCCAGTCGCAGGCCTCCGGGTCGTCGCCGTTGACGTGGAAGATCGGCGCGCCGATCATCTTCGCCACGTCGGTGCAGTACTCGCTGGACCGCGAGTTCTCCGGCGAGGTGGTGAAGCCGATCTGGTTGTTCACCACCATGTGGATGGTGCCGCCGACGCGGTAGCCGCGCAGCATCGCCAGGTTCAGCGTCTCGGCCACCACGCCCTGGCCGGCGAACGCCGCGTCGCCGTGCAGCATCAGCGGCATCACGGTGAACCCGTCGGGCCCGTCGCCCTTGTTCAGCAGGTCCTGCTTGGCGCGGACGATGCCCTCCAGCACCGGGTCGACGGCCTCCAGGTGGCTCGGGTTGGCCGTCAGCGACACCTCGATCTCGTTGTCGCCGAACATCTGCAGGTAGTTGCCGGAGGCGCCCAGGTGGTACTTCACGTCACCGGAGCCGTGCGCCTGCGACGGGTTCAGGTTGCCCTCGAATTCGGTGAAGATCTGCGCGTACGGCTTGCCGACGATATTGGCCAGCACGTTGAGCCGGCCGCGGTGCGGCATGGCGATGACGACCTCGTCCAGGCCGTGCTCGGCGGCCTGGTCGATGGCCGCGTCCATCATCGGGATGATGGTCTCCGCGCCCTCCAGGGAGAACCGCTTCTGTCCGACGTACTTGGTCTGCAGGAACGTCTCGAACGCCTCGGCGGCGTTGAGCCGGCTCAGGATGTACTTCTGCTGCGCGACCGTCGGCTTGTCGTGACGCACCTCGATGCGCTCCTGCAGCCACTTCTGCTGCTCGGGCTCCAGGATGTGGGTGTACTCCACGCCGACGTGCCGGCAGTAGGCGTCGCGCAGCACCGAGAGCACGTCGCGCAACTTCTTGTGCTGCTGGCCGGCGAACCCGTCGACCCGGAAGACCCGGTCCAGATCCCACAGCGTCAGGCCGTGGGTGTTGACGTCCAGGTCCGGGTGGCTGCGGAACCGGGTGGCGTCCAGGCGCAGCGGGTCGATGTCGGCCATCAGGTGGCCGCGGTTGCGGTAGGCCGCGATCAGCTCGATGACGCGGGCGTTCTTCTGCTCGATCGAATCGGGGTTGTCGATCCGCCAGCGCACCGGCTCATAGGGGATGCCGAGTTCGAAGAAGATCTCGTCCCAGAAGCCGTCGTCGAGCAGGTGCCGGTGGACGGTGCGCAGGAAGTCCCCGGACTCCGCGCCCTGGATGATGCGGTGGTCATACGTCGAGGTCAGGGTGATCAGCTTGCCGATACCCAGCTCGGCGATCCGCTCCTCACTGGCGCCCTGGAACTCCGCCGGGTACTCCATGGCCCCGGCGCCGATGATCGCGCCCTGGCCGGCCATCAGCCGGGGCACCGAGTGCACGGTGCCCAGCGTGCCCGGGTTGGTCAGCGAGATGGTCACACCGGCGAAGTCCTCAGCGGTCAGCTTGCCGTCGCGGGCGCGCCGCACGATGTCTTCGTAGGCGGCGATGAACTCGCCGAACTTCATCGTCTCGCAGCCCTTGATCGCCGCGACGACCAGGGAACGATTGCCGTTCTTGCCCGGCAGGTCGATGGCCAGGCCCAGGTTGGTGTGCGCCGGGGTGACCGCATTCGGCTTGCCGTCGATCTCGGCGAAGTGCCGGTTCATGTTCGGGAACGCCTTGACGCCCTGCACGATCGCGTACCCCAGCAGGTGGGTGAAGCTGATCTTGCCGCCGCGGGTGCGCTTGAGGTGATTGTTGATGACCGTCCGGTTGTCGATCATCAGCTTGGCCGGGATGGCCCGGACACTGGTCGCCGTCGGCACCTCCAGCGAGGTGTTCATGTTCTTGACGACGGCGGCGGCGACACCGCGCAGCACCTGGGTCTGCTCTTCGCCGGCGGGGGAGTCCGACGCGGCCTTCGGCGCCGGCGCGGGCTTGGTCGCCGGCGGCGCCATATCGGGCGCCGAGGCGCCGGTGCTGGTCGGCGGGGTCTTGGCGGGCAACGCGGCCTCCGGCGACGGCTTGGTTTCCGCGGGCGCCGGCTTCGATTCGGGGGCCGGCTTCTGGGCCGCCGGCTTCTCGGCCTGCTGGCCGTTGTCGACGATGCCTTCGCTCAGCTTCCCGGGGTTGTAATCGACCAGGAACTCATGCCAGCTCGGGTCGACCGACTTGGGGTCCTCGCGGAACTTGCGGTACATCTCCTCGACCAGCCACTCGTTCTGGCCGAATGGTGAACTCGTACTGCTCACGGCCGCTGCTCGCCTCGCTTCGTGTCAAAAGGTCTCAGGCAAGCGCATCGGGGCTCGCTTGCCGCGTTCCGGCGTGACCGCCGAGTCTCAGGCTAGCGCCTAACCGGCAACCCGGTGGTGGCAAGCGGGAGTTCGCTCACTCCGCCCGGTTCACCGGCGAATTGTGGGCCGCTTCGAGCTCGGGCAGCGCCCGCAGCGTCCCGGGCCAGCGCGTCGGGGCGGGCCCGAAGGCGTCCTCGGCGTTCTGGGTGAACTTCCGGCCGATCAACCAGTTGCCGATCCCGCCGATCACCGCGCCCAAACCCAACGGAAGCAGCTTGCCCGCGGCCACCGCGGTGCGCTTGACCGCCCATTTCTTGGCGAAGTAGCGCACCGCGCGGGAGTTGATCTGGGAGACGCCGGCCATCGGGATCGCCGCGGCGCCCTCGGAGAGCCAGCCGCCCTGGATGCGCCCGGACCCGATCACATTGGCCACCGCGTGCTTGCCGTCCTCACCGCCGGCCAGCACCGCCAGCACCAGAGCCCGCCGACGGCGGTGGTCGGTGGGCTCCACACCGTGCACCTCGGCGACGGCGAGCACGTACAGCGTCGTCGCCTCCAGGAACACCAGCGTCTCGCCACTGATGGCGGCCAGCGCCGCCAGGGTGCCGATGCCGGGGAGGATCGCCGCCGCGCCGACGGCGGCGCCGCTGCCGACCACCGACGCCAGATACATCCGCCGCATCCGCTTGATCACGTCGGCCGGGGTGGCCTCGGGATGCTTGCGCCGCACCCGGGCCACATAGGCGCGGATCGCCGGACCCTGCAGCCGCGAGCTGGTCTCCAGCAGGTAGGACAGAATTTTGGCGGAGCTGCCGGCGTTCTCGGCGCTGCTCACCGGATCCACGCTGCGACTGTCGGCGTTTCGATCCGGCAGGTTGGCGGGCGTTCCAGCGGCCATGCGGTTCTCCATCCGTTTCGCTCCTGCGACTTTTGCCCAGGCTAACCCGGTGTCAACGATCAGCGGCCGGTAAAGGTTTGCGGCGGGCTCGCTGTCGGCCCGCGCGACTACAGTCGTGTGGCGATGACGACATCTGTGAGAGCGCCGCGGCGTCCGACGGACAACCCGTGGTACGCGCTGTGGGCGATGATGGTCGGCTTTTTCATGATCCTGGTCGACTCGACCATCGTGGCCGTCGCCAACGACACCCTGATGGAGTCGTTCGGGGTGCAGGGCCACTACGACCGGGTGATCTGGGTGACCAGCGCCTACCTGCTGGCCTACGCGGTGCCGCTGCTGGTCGCCGGCCGGCTCGGAGACCGCTACGGCCCGAAAAACCTGTACCTGCTGGGACTGTTCGTGTTCACCGCCGCCTCGCTGTGGTGCGGTCTGGCCGATTCGCTGGGGGAGCTGATCGCCGCCCGCGTCGTGCAGGGCCTGGGTGCGGCCATGCTGACCCCGCAGACCCTGTCGACCATCACCAAGATCTTCCCGGCGCACCGACGCGGGGTGGCGATGAGCGTCTGGGGCGCGACCGCCGGGGTGGCGACCCTGGTCGGTCCGCTGGCCGGCGGGGTCATCATCGACCACCTCGGTTGGAGCTGGATCTTCTTCGTCAACGTCCCGATCGGCGTGATCGGCCTGGCGGTCGGCCTCTGGCTGATCCCGACGTTGCCGACCGAACGGCACCGGCTGGACCTTCTTGGCGTGCTGCTGAGTGGGCTGGGCATGTTCCTGATGGTGTTCGGTCTGCAGGAAGGCCAGGCCTGGGGCTGGTCGCCGGTGATCTGGCTGATGATCCTCGGCGGCATCGCGGTGCTGGGGCTGTTCGTCTACTGGCAGTCGATCAATCAGAACGAGCCGTTGATGCCGTTGCGGGTGTTCCGCGACCCGGACTTCAGCCTGTCGGCGGTCGGCGTCGCGATCATCGGGTTCGCCGTGACGGCGATGGTGCTGCCGGTGTACTTCTATGCCCAGCAGGTGCTCGGCCTGTCACCGACCGGATCGGCGCTGTTGACCGCGCCGATGGCGGTGGTCAGCGGCCTGCTGGCGCCCTGGGTCGGCCGGATCATCGACCGCGCCCACCCGACGCCGGTCATCGGCTTCGGGTTCGCGGCGCTGGCCGTCGGGCTGACCTGGCTGTCGATCGAGATGACCGCGACCACGCCGCCGTGGCGGCTGGTGCCGCCGTTCATCCTGCTCGGCGCCGGGATGGCGTTCATCTGGGCGCCGCTGGCGGCCACCGCCACCCGTCGGCTCCCGCCGGACGTCGCCGGCGCCGGATCCGGTGTGTACAACGCGACCCGGCAGGTGGGCTCGGTGCTGGGCAGCGCGGCGATGGCGGCGCTGATCAGCGCGCGCATCCACGCCGAGCTGCCGCGCGGACTGCCGCCGATGCCCAGCGACGGACGCGCTCAGCAGCTGCCGGAGATGCTGCGCGAGCCGTTCGCGGCGGCTTATGCGCAGTCGCTGCTGTTGCCGGCGTTCATCGCGCTGTTCGGCGTGGTGGCCGCGCTGTTCCTGGCCGACGGGATCAAGGTGCTGCGCAGCGAGCCCGACGAGCGGATCGGCGCGCCTGTCGGGCACGACACCGACGAGATGGCGCCGCTGCGGGTGTTCGACGACGCCGTCGCGTTCTGGCGCGACCCGGCCGGCGCGGGCCGGCCCGGCCCCGAGCCCGACCCGCACGGACCGGGCCGCTACGTCGCCGAGTACGGCGAGATCGACGACGACGACGGCTACATCGAGTATCTGCTGGCCGCCGGGCGTCGCAGCGCCGAGCCGGAGCAGGCCCGGCCGCTGCCGGAGCAGTCCGGCTTCGACTTGGCTCCGCAGGCTCCGCCAAGCCTCGCTAACCCGCAGGATCTGCCGCGCGGGCCCAGCTTCGACTTGGCTCCGCAGGCTCCGCCAAGCCTCGCTAACCCGCAGGATCTGCCGCGCGGGCCCAGCTTCGACTTGGCTCCGCAGGCTCCGCCAAGCCTCGCTAACCCGCAGAGTTCTGGGCGTCATCACAAGGTCGAGTGGGACTGACGAAGGCGCGCTGACCCTCACGAGCGCCACTTTTTGCACGAGCGCCACTTCTGGTACGTGAATGCCCAGGACGGGGTGTGCGAAAACCGGCGCTGGTGCAGAAAGTGGCGCTCGCGGCCATGCCTCAGCCGAACAGCACCCAGGCCTCAGCCGAACAGCACCCAGGCCTCAGCCGAACAGCACCAGCCCTCAGCCGAACAGCACCGCAGCGTTGAGGTAACCCGTCGGGTCCAGCGCGGCCTTGACCGCGCGCATGGCGTCGATGTCCGCGGGCTCGCGGGCCATCGACAGGTACTCGCGTTTGCGGCTGCCCACGCCGTGCTCGGAGCTGACATTGCCGCCGTGCTCGGCGATCAGCGACATCATCTGCGCGTAGCACTCGCGCTCGGCCGCCGGGGCGCAGCGCAGCACGTTCAGGTGAAGATTGCCCTCGCCGATGTGGCCGAACAGCACCGGGATCGCTTCCGGGGCGTGCGCCGCCAGCAGCTCGCCGGCCGCGGACTGGAAATCCTCGACCTGCGAAAGTGGCAGTGACACATCGAATTTCAGCGGCGGCCCGTACGCGCCGAGGATTTCGTTGACCGACTCGCGGACCCGCCACAGCCGCTGCTGGCCGGCCGGGTCCACCCCGACCGCGGGTTCGCCGTCCAGGTCCAGCGCGTCCAACAACTCCGCCAGTCGTCCGGTCTGATCGTCGTCACCGGCCAGTTCGATGAGCAGCATCCAGCGGGCGGTCGTCGGCGCGGCGACGCCCAGGAGCCGCTCGGCGACCGCGGTCCCGCGGGCGTCAACGAGTTCGAGGGCGGCGATGGTCTCCACATCGCGCAGCACCCGGCCGGCGGCCACCACGTCCGCCAGTCGGGCGAACCCGGCGATGGCGGTCACCCGGTGCCGCGGGGTGGGGTGTAACCGGATGTCCAGTTCAGTGATCACCCCGAGGGTGCCCTCGGCGCCGACGAACAGCGCGGTCAGGTCGTAGCCGGTGTTGTCGCGTCGCACCCGGGAATGCCGCCGCAGCAGGGCGCCGTCGGGGAGCGCGAGATCCAGGCCCAGCACCTGTTCTCCCATGTTGCCGTAGCGCACAGTGCGCAGCCCGCCGGCGTTGGTCGACGCCATCCCGCCGACGGTGGCGCTGTCCCGGGCGGCCAGGTCCACCCCGAACACCAGGCCGGCGGCGCGCGCCGCGTCGGCCAGTGCGGCGGCGGTGACCCCGGCGCCGACGCGAACCCGCCGCTCGGCGGTGTCGACCTCGCCGATTGTGGTGAGCCGCTCGGTGGACAGCAGCACGTCGTCGTGTTCCGGGACGGTGCCGGCCACCAGCGAGGTGCGACCGCCCTGCACGGTGACGTGCGCTCCGGCGTCGCGGCAGATCCGCAGCACCGCGGCCACCTCGGCGGAGTCGGCGGGACGGACCAGCGCGCCGGCTCGGCCCGAATAGCGGCCGGTGTGGTCGACGCTGCGGGCGGCCAGCACGTCGGCGTCAGTGCTGACGAACGGCGCGCCGACCACACCGGCCAGCGCGTCCCGCGTCGACGCGTCGATCACGGCGTGTTGGCGACCAGCTCGACCGCCGAGCCGTTCCAGCGGTACTTCACCATGCTGGTCAGGCCGGGGGCCTGGCTGGTGAAGGTCAGCGCGACGGTGTCACCGGTGGTCTGCGAGGCGTCGATGCCGTTGAACCCGAACGTTTCCGGGGCGCCTTTGGAGATGTATTTGCCCTGGTGGAACAACACCGCTCGGGTGTTGGGGTTCGGCGAGTTGGTGTTGGCCTTCACGATCACCGCGGACAGTTGCGCGCACTCGTTGTAATTGCCGGCCAGCGGCTCGGGGTTCCAGCCCTGCCCACTGCGCGGGTCCTTCTTCAGTTCGGAGACGGCGCGGGCGATCGCGGGGGCGGCCAGATCGACCGGGCACGGGTCGTCGGCGTCGGGTTCGGGCGTCGGCTCGGCCGGCGCCGGGGACTGCGCGTTCGGCGCGGCCGGGGTGGCGGCGGAGATAGGGTCCGGCGTCATGGTGACGGTGGACTCACCCGACCCGCAGGCGGTCAGCGTCGCCAGCAACACCGCGAACGCGGCCGGAATCAGGGATCTGCGCACGCCCGCAGGCTACCGGCCCCGGGGCGCGTGGGCCTTCTGCGGTGCTCGGCGCGCCTCCTCCACGAGTTCGGCCGAGCGTCGTCGATCCGCCCGATTAGACTGGCAGCCCTGATGAGCGAGCCCGAGCCGGAGCAGACCGGCGCCCCTGACACCACCGCCTCCGAGCAGGCTGACCTGGACGCGCCCGGGTTCGCCGACCTGGGGGTGCACCCGGACGTGCTGCGCGCACTGGCCGAGGTGGGCTACGAGACCCCGTCGCCGATCCAGGCCGCGACCATTCCGGCGCTGATGGACGGCTCCGACGTGGTCGGGCTGGCCCAGACCGGCACCGGCAAGACCGCGGCGTTCGCGCTGCCGATCCTGTCCAAGATCGACCCGGCGAACTCCGCCACCCAGGCGCTGGTGCTGGCCCCGACGCGGGAGCTGGCGCTGCAGGTCGCCGAGGCGTTCGGCCGCTACAGCGCGCACCTGCCGCGGCTGACAGTGCTGCCGATCTACGGCGGTTCGTCCTACACCGTGCAGCTCAACGGCCTGCGCCGCGGCGCCCAGGTCGTCGTCGGCACCCCGGGCCGGGTGATCGACCACCTGGAGCGCGGCACCCTGGACCTGTCCAAACTGGACTACCTGGTGCTCGACGAGGCCGACGAGATGCTGCAGATGGGCTTCGCCGAGGACGTCGAGCGGATCCTGGCCGACACCCCGGAGTACAAGCAGGTCGCGCTGTTCTCGGCGACCATGCCGTCGGGCATCCGCAAGCTGACCTCGAAGTACCTGCACGACCCCGTCGAGGTCACCGTGAAGGCCAAGACGGCCACCGCGGAGAACATCTCCCAGCGCTACATCCAGGTCGCCGGCCCGCGGAAGATGGACGCGCTGACCCGGATCCTGGAGACCGAGCCGTTCGAGGCGATGATCGTCTTCGTCCGCACCAAGCAGGCCACCGAGGAGGTCGCCGAGCGGCTGCGGGCCCGCGGCTTCAACGCCGCCGCCATCAACGGCGACATCCCGCAGAGCATGCGGGAACGCACCATCGCCGCGCTCAAGGAAGGCGGCGCCAAGGGCCTGGACATCCTGGTCGCCACCGACGTCGCCGCCCGCGGACTGGACGTCGAGCGGATCAGCCACGTGCTCAACTACGACATCCCGCACGACACCGAGTCCTACGTGCACCGGATCGGGCGCACCGGCCGGGCCGGCCGCTCCGGCGCGGCGGTGCTGTTCGTCTCGCCGCGGGAACGACACCTGCTCAAGGCGATCGAGAAGGCCACCCGCTCGCGGCTGGTCGAGGCCGAGCTGCCGACCGTCGACGACGTCAACGCCCAGCGGGTGGCCAAGTTCCGCGACTCCATCACCTCCGGGCTGGGCAAACCCGGGCTGGAGATGTTCCGCCGGTTGATCGAGGACTACGAGCGCGACGCCGACGTGCCGATGGCCGACATCGCCGCCGCGCTGGCGCTGCAGACCCGCGACGGCGAGGAATTCCTGATGGCGCCCGAGCCGCCGCCGGACGCCCGCCGTGAGCGCCGGGAGCGCCGCGACCGGGATGACCGCGGACCGATCCGCCGGCCGGGTGAAGGCTTCGCGACGTACCGCATCGACGTCGGTAAGAAGCACAAGGTGGTGCCGGGCGCGATCGTCGGGGCCATCGCCAACGAGGGCGGCCTGCACCGCAGCGACTTCGGGCACATCAGCATCCGGCCGGACTTCTCGCTGGTCGAACTGCCGCCGAAGCTGCCGGCCGAGACGATGAAGGCGTTGTCGCACACCAAGATTCAGGGTGTGCCGATCAACCTGCGGCTCGACACCGGTGGCCGCGGCTCATCCGGCGAACGGGGTTCCTACGGCGACCGGAGCTACGGTGACCGGAGCTACGGTGACCGGGGTGACCGGGGCGGCAAGCGGCCGCAGGGCGGCGGCGCCCGGCCGAAGAAGCCGTTTAAGAAGAAGTCTTGGTGAGCGCGCCCGTCCCTAATCGCACCGCCTCCCTCACCGGCATCCGGGCGCTGGCCGCGCTGCTCGTCGTGGCCACCCACGCCGCGTACACGACGGGCCACTACACCCCGGATTACTGGGGATTGATGGCGTCGCGGATGGAGATCGGCGTGCCGATCTTCTTCGCGCTGTCCGGGTATCTGCTGTTTCGGCCGTGGGTCAAGTCGGCGGCCACCGGCGGCCCCGAGCCGTCGCTGCGCCGCTACGCCTGGCACCGGTTCCGGCGGATCATGCCGGCCTACGTCGTCGTCGTGCTGGCCGCCTACGTCGTCTACCACTTCCGCACCGATGTGCAGCCCAACCCCGGCCACCATTGGGTCGGGCTGCTGCGGAACCTGACGATGACCCAGATCTACACCGACAACTACATGTACTCCTATCTGCATCAGGGGCTGACGCAGATGTGGAGCCTGGCGGTGGAGGTCGGTTTCTATATCCTGCTGCCGGCGATCGCGTACCTGCTGTTGGTGCTGCTGTGCCGCCGGGAGTGGCGGCCGTACCGGCTGCTCGGCGGTATTTTCGCGCTGATGCTGGTCTCACCGGCCTGGATCGTGTTCTTCCACTCGGTGGACTGGCTGCCGGATTCGGCGCGGCTGTGGCCGCCGACGTACCTGATCTGGTTCCTGGGCGGGATGACGCTGACGGTGCTGGCCCAGATGGGGGAGCGGGCCTACGGATTCCTGGCCATCCCGCTGGCGGTGCTGTGCTTCCTCATCGTCTCCACCCCGATCGCCGGGGAGCCGACGACTTCGCCCAAGGAGCTCTACGAGGCGCTGTTCAAGACCATCTTCTACACCATCATCGCGGTGCTGCTGCTGGCTCCGCTGGCGCTGGGCAACCGCGGTTGGTACGCGACGCTGATGGGCAGCCGACCGATGGTGTGGGTCGGCGAGATCTCCTATGAGATCTTCCTGGTGCACCTGATCCTGATGGAAATCGCGATGGTCGAGATCATGCACCAGCCGGTGTACTCCGGCTCCGGGATCGAGCTGTTCTTCTGGACCATGGTGTTGACGATTCCGGTGTCCTGGCTGCTGCACCGACTCACCCGGGTGCGCGACGAGCCGCCGGCCACGGCTGCGCCTGCGGCGCGGCCCGCCTCGGCCTGACTCCATCGATTGAGCTCTCACGTGCGTCCGTGATTTCTCAAACGGCTCCGTGACGTCTCAGTCGATGGGCCACCCCAACACCCCGTTCGGTCGAGTTAGGCTTACCTAACATCGATCGGAAGGTGGAACATGGCCGACACGTCACGCGGGCTGACCGGAACGCTGGTCAAACTCTTCGGCGGCGCCGATTACCAGCTCACCGTCACCGGACGCACCGAGCTCACCCCGCACTACCTGCGACTGCACTTCGACGCCGGGACGCTGCTGGCGGACCGCCCAGTGCACCCGACGATGTGGGTCCGCGGCTGGTTCCCGGACGGCGCCAAGGCCCACCAGCGGGGATACACCCTGGTCAACCCCGACCCGGCGGCCGGGACCGTCGACATCGACTTCGCCCTGCACGACGGGCTCGCCACCCGCTGGGCCGAGAACGCCCAGCCCGGCGACATCCTGGGCGTGACGGTGCTGGGCAGCAACTTCACGCTGCCCACCCCGGACCCGGCCGGCTACCTGATCGTCGGCGACCCCGCGTCGCTGCCCGCGATCAACTCGCTGCTCGACGCCATCGGCCCGATCCCCGCCTGGGTGTTCCTGGAGGCCGCCCACGACGACGACAAGCAGCTGCCGGTGAACATCACCGGCGACAGCGAACTGTTCTGGGTGGACCGCACCGGTGGCGGGCAGGGCCTGATCGACACGGTTCGGGAGAGCGCCTTCGACGCCGCCGATCACTTCGCCTGGGTGGCCTGCGACAACCGCACCACCCGCACGGTGGCCAAGGTGCTGCGCGAGCAGTACGGCGTGCCGAAGGGGCAGCTCAAAGCCCAGGGTTACTGGGCCGCCTGAGCGGCCTTCAGTACGCCACCCCGGGGTTGAGGATCCCGTCCGGGTCCAGCGCGGCCTTGATTCGGCGGTTGAGTTCCATCGCCTCCGGGCCGATCTGGGCGGCTAGCCAGGGCCTCTTCAGCCGTCCGACGCCGTGCTCCCCGGTGATGGTGCCGCCCAGGCTGATCGCCAGGTCCATGATCTCGCCAAACGCGCGCTGCGCCCGGGCGGCCATCTCCGCGTCGTCGGGGTCGAACACGATCAGCGGGTGGGTGTTGCCGTCTCCGGCGTGGGCGATCACCGCGATCATCAGGTCGCGGCGCCGGGCCAGATCCTCGACTCCGGCGACCAGATCGGCCAGCAGTGGCAGCGGCACGCCGACGTCCTCGAGCAGCAGCGACCCCTTGGCCTCGACCGCCGGGATCGCGAAGCGGCGGGCCGCGGCGAACGCCTCACCCTCGTCGGGGTCGGAGGTGCAGAACACCTCGGTGGCGCCGTGCCGGGTGAACGCCTCGGCCATGAACTCCGCGTCGGCCGTCCCGGAACCACCGCGCTCATCGGAGGCGGCGACCATCATCGCCGCCGCTGAACGGTCCAATCCCATCCGCAGCTGATCCTCGACGGCGTTGATCGAGGCCCGGTCCATGAACTCCATCAGCGACGGCCGGATCTTGCCGGTGATGGTCACCACCGAATCGCACGCCGCGCGCACCGAGTCGAAGGTCGCCACCACGGTGGCGGCCGGCGGCTGGGCGGGCACCAGGCGCAGCGTCACCTCGGTGACCACACCGAGCGTGCCTTCGCTGCCGACGAACAGTTTGGTCAGCGGCAGCCCGGCGACGTCCTTGAGCCGCGGCCCGCCGAGGCGCACCGCGGTCCCGTCGGCCAGCACCACCTGCAGGCCCAGCACATAGTCGGTGGTGACGCCGTATTTCACGCAGCACAGCCCGCCGGCGTTGGTGGCGATATTGCCGCCGATAGTGCAGATCTGGAACGACGACGGGTCCGGCGGATACCAGAGTCCGTGCTTGGCGGCTTCGGCCTTGACCTCGGCGTTGAACAGTCCGGGCTGTGCGACGGCGGTGCGGGTGACCGGGTCGACGGTGATCTCCCGCATCCGCTCGGTGGACAGCGTGATGCCGCCATCGACGGCGGTGGATCCACCGGACAGGCTGGTGCCCGCGCCGCGGGGCACCACCGGCACCCGGTGCGCGCTGGCCCAACGCAGGGTGGCCTGCACCTGCTCGGTGGTCTGCGGCCGCACCACGGCCAGCGGCATACCGGCGTCCGGGTCGGCGGCCCGGTCCTGGCGATAGCCGGCGATGATGTCCGGGTCGGTGACGACGGCGCCGTCGGGCAGTTCGGCGATCAGGGCGTCCAGCGGCGGGGTCGGCACGAACTCCGATATTACGGGCCGCGGTCTACAGCGGTTGCGGCGTGCGGTCCAGGTCGCGCAGCGCCGGCAACCCGATCGACACCAGCCCGATCAGCACCATCGGCGCGCCCAACGCCAGGAAGGCGACCGTCAGCCCGGCGGCGTCGGCCAGCGGCCCGACCACGATCAATCCAACCGGCCCGGCGGCGTAGGCCAGCGAACTCATCACGCCGACCACTCGTCCGCGCAGGTGCGCCGGCGCGCGGGTCTGCATGACGTAGTTGTAGATCGGGCCGAGCGGCCCGAACACCAGGCCGACGACGAAACTCAGCCCCAGGATCAGCGGCAGCGGCGGCAGGAACGCGATCACCGTCGTCGTCACCCCCAGCGTGACGGCCGCGACGATCAGCGTGTGGCGCCGGTTCAGGTATTGCGACGTGACCGCGTAGCCGAGCGCGCCGAGCAACCCGCCGGCCGACAGCGCCATCAGCACCCAGCCCAGTTGCTGCGGCTGGTCGAGGTCGGTGAAGTACTTCGGGAACAGCACCGATTCGATCGGCACGTAGAGCCCGTTGAGCAGCAGGTCCACCACGGCCAGGGTGCGCAGCACCGGGTTGGACCAGACGAATTTCAGGCCCTCCACGATCCCCGGCCACACCTTCTCCTGCAGCTCGGCGCGATCGGGGCGCCCGGCGCCGGCGAGTCGGATCAGCGCGGCGGCGCCGATCGCCACTCCGAAGAGGGCGGTGGTCACCCACATGGTCTGCACGCCGCCGAGCGTCGCGATCAACAGACCGCCGACGCCCGGCCCGACGATGTAGGCCAGGTTGAAGTTCGCCTGGTACAGGCTGTTGGCGCGGTCCAGGCTCCAGCCGGTCGCTTCGGCGGCCTCCGGCACCATGGAGATCCGGGCGGTCATGCCGGCCGGATCGAAGAACGCGCCGAGCGCGGCCAACACCGACAGCGTCCACACGTTCACCGCCCCGGTGCCGAACCCCAGCGCCAGCAGCGGCACCATCGCCACCGACAGCCCGGACAGAGCGTCGGAGAGCATCGACACCCGGCGCCGGCCCAGGTAGTCCACCGCCGCGCCGGCGAGCACCGTCGCGACCAGCAGCGGCACGGTTCCGGCGGTGGCGACGATGGCGGCGTCCGAGGCGGAACCGTTGTGCTGCAAGGCCAACCACGGGAACGCGACGATCGAGATGCCGTTGCCCGCGCCGGCGGTGAGGGTGGCCACCATCAGCAGCAGCATCGGGCGGCGGGAGGTGTTCATGGCCGGTCGAGCGTACGTCCGCGGAGCGCCCGGCAGCCACCGATTTTTCTGCCCCCGCCGATGGCCGTGGGGCCCCGGGAGCAGAATCGGCGGTGATGACGACGGAGATGCTGCCGCACCCGCGGACCGGCCAATTGTTCGCCTCGCCGGCCCCGGCCGGGGCGGGCTGGCCCGGCGACCCCGCGACGGCGCTGACGCCGGTGGCGGCAACCGCGCCCGCGGTGCGCCGATTGGCGAAACCTGCCACCCTCGGCGAGTTGGACGCCCGGATCAGCGTCTGCCGGGCGTGTCCGCGCCTGGTCGACTGGCGCGAGCAGGTGGCCGTGCAGAAACGCCGGGCCTTCGCCGGCCAGCCGTACTGGGGTCGGCCGGTTCCGGGCTGGGGCGACGAGCGGCCCCGGATCTTCGTCGTCGGGCTGGCCCCGGCCGCGCACGGCGCCAACCGGACCGGTCGGATCTTCACCGGCGACCGGTCCGGGGACCAACTGTTCGCGGCGCTGTACCGGGCCGGGCTGGTCAGCGCGCCGGACAGCGTCGACGCCGCGGACGGGTTGACCGCCCATGGCGTGCGGATCAGCTCACCGGTGCGCTGCGCGCCGCCGGCGAACGCGCCGACGCCGGCCGAGCGTCAGACCTGCGCTCCGTGGCTGGCGGCCGAATGGCAGCTGATCAGCGCCGATGTGCGGGTGGTGGTGCCCCTCGGCGGATTCGCCTGGGGTGTCGCGCTGAACCTGCTGGCCGATCGACGCAGCGGCCCCAAACCGAAATTCGGCCACGGCGTCGTCGCCGAATTGGATCCGGGGCTGAGTCTGCTCGGCTGCTACCACCCCAGCCAGCAGAACATGTTCACCGGCCGGCTCACCCCCGCCATGCTCGACGACGTGTTCGCCACCGGCAAACAACTCGCCGGCTGGTGAGCGAGCCGGGAAGCGCAGCGGCCCCCGCGGCGTTGCACCGCTAATGCGCCTTTCTGTCCTCGACCTGGTTCCAGTGCGCTCCGATCAGCGCAGCGCCGACGCGCTGGCGGCCACCGTCACGCTGGCTCGCGCCGCCGACGAACTCGGCTACACCCGGTACTGGCTCGCCGAGCACCACAACATGGCGCCGGTGGCGGCCACCAGCCCGCCGGTGCTGATCGGCTACCTGGCCGCCCAGACGTCGCGGATCCGGTTGGGGTCCGGCGGGGTGATGCTGCCCAACCACGCCCCGCTGGCCGTCGCCGAGCAGTTCGCCCTGCTCGAGGCCGCGGCTCCGGGCCGCATCGACCTCGGCATCGGCCGCCCCCCCGGCTCGGACCCGGTGACCTCGGCGGCGATGCGCGGGTGGAGCCTGGACGCACACGCCGAACGACGCCACCTGGAGGCGTTCCCGGAGTACGTCGACGAGGTCGACGCGCTGATGAGCCCGAACGGCGCCCGCGTCGAGCTCACCGGCGGCCGGGACTACACCCTGCGCGCCACCCCGGTCGCCGACGGCCGCCCCCGCATCTGGCTGCTCGGGTCCTCGCTGTACTCGGCGCGGCTGGCCGCGGCCAAGGGGCTGCCGTACGTGTTCGCCCATCACTTCGCGGGCCGGGGCACCGCGGAGGCGCTGGCGGTCTATCGCGAGGAGTTCACACCCAGCGCGCACACCCCGGCGCCGCAGACCTTCCTGACCGTCAACGCTTCGGTCGCCCCCACCCGCGCGGAGGCCGAGCGGCTGGCCCTGCCGAACCGGCTGATGATGGCCTGGCTGCGCGGCGGCAAGCCGATCCCGCAACTGCTGCTGGTCGAAGACGCCGAACAGGTGGAGATCAGCGCCGCCGAACGCGCGGCGATCCAGGCCGGTGGCGCCGCGGGGGTCGTCGGCACACCGGCCGAAGCCGCCGATCAGCTGCGCGCGCTGGCCGAGACGTTCGGCGTCGACGAGGTGATGATCAACCCGGTCGGCTCCGCGCTGCGCGGCACACCCGCCGACAGCGCGCCGGCGCGGACGCAGACCCTCGCGCTGTTGGCGCAGGAACTGTTGTGAGACAATCGGATTCAGAGACCCTCGATCGCCTCGCGGAGCAGCCGGCCGTGCCGTTCGCGATCGGGGTCGCGGCGTAACAGCACGCCCTTGGCGAAGCTCAGCTTGTCCCCACGGCGGCGCGGGGCGACGTGCAGATGGATGTGGAACACCGTCTGAAACGCCGCCTTGCCGTCATTGATGACGAGGTTGCTGCCGTCGGCGTGCAATCCGGAGGCGCGCGCAGCCAACGCGACCCGCTGCCCGATGGCCATCATCCCGGCCAGCGTCTGCGCCGGGGTGTCGGTCATGTCCACGCTGTGCGCCTTGGGGATGACCAGGGTGTGCCCGCGCACCATCGGACGGATATCGAGGAAGGCCAGGTGGGCGTCGTCCTCGTACACCCGGATGGCCGGGGCGTCTCCGGCGACGATCTCGCAGAACACACACGACATGGCCTCACCGTAGCCTCCGGTTAAAGTTGCGACGGTGGACTCCATCGACCTGGCATTCGCCGGAGCAGCCGAGCAGGCGCGGTTGCTGCGAAGCGGCGCTGTCACCGCGCCGGCGCTGACCGAGCTGTACCTGGAGCGCATCGCGCGGCTGGAGCCCGAACTGCGGTCCTACCGGGTGGTGATGGCCGACGAAGCCCGACGCGCCGCCGCGCAGGCGCAGCAGCGGATCGACGACGGGGAGACCGCGCCGCTGTTGGGCGTGCCCATCGCGATCAAGGACGACACCGACGTCGCGGGACAGCTCACCACCTACGGCAGCAATGCCGCCGGGCCGGCGGTCACCGCCGACGCCGAGGTGGTGACGCGGTTGCGGGCCGCGGGCGCGATCATCCTCGGCAAGACCGCGGTCCCGGAGATGATGGTCTGGCCGTTCACCGAATCGGTGTCCTTCGGCGCCACCCGCAACCCCTGGGACGCCAGCCGCACCCCCGGCGGCAGCAGCGGCGGCAGCGGAGCCGCGGTGGCCGCGGGCCTGGCCCCGTTCGCGCTCGGCTCCGACGGGGCCGGCTCCATCCGGATCCCGGCGACCTGGTGTGGGCTCTACGGCATCAAACCGCAGCGCGACCGGGTCCCCACCGCGCCGATGGTCGACGGCTGGTGCGGACTGGCGACGCTCGGACCGTTGACCCGGACCGTCGAGGACGCCGCATTGTTCCTCGACGTCACCGGCGACACCGCGATGCCCCGCCCGAAGGGCGGATTCCTGGCTGCCACCGCGCATCCTCCGCAGCGGCTGCGGATCGCGTTGAGCTTCAAGGCGCCGCCGACGATCACCGCGCACCGCGACCCCGAGCAGCGCGCCGCCGTGCGTCAGGCCGGCGACCTGCTGCGCGAACTCGGCCACCAGGTCATCGAACGCGAGATCGACTACCCGACGACCGCCGCCTACGGGCATCTGCTGCCGCGGATGTACCGAGGCGTCTACGACGCCGTGCAGGCATTGCCGCACCCCGAGCGGCTGGACACCCGGACCCGCGGGGTGGCGCGCATCGGCGGACTGGTCTCCGACGCCCGGCTGGCGAAAATCCTTGCCGGAGAAGAACGCATCTCCGCGCGGATCAACGCGATCTTCGACGACGTCGATGTGGTCATCACACCCGGAACCGCCACCGGACCGTCGAAGGTGGGCGCTTACCGCCGGCTCGGGGCGGTCACCACGATGGCGATGGTCTCCGCGCGCGTTCCGTTCCAGGCCATGTTCAACGTGACCGGCCAGCCCGCCGCGGTGTTGCCGTGGGGTCTGGATCGGGCCGGGTTGCCGATGTCGATCCAGCTTGTCGGCCGGCCCTACGACGAAGCCACCCTGCTGTCTCTCAGCGCCGAGATCGAAGCTGACCGGCCGTGGGCGCGCCGACGGCCGACGATCAGCTGATTCGCGGCCGGTGGGACCGCCGTCGGCGGTAACTTGGGCGACGTGCAGGTGGATCCGCGGATCGAGAACTCAACGCTGCTCGACGGGTTGAGCGGCAAGGCTCGCGAGGAGCGCGCCGAGTTGATCAGCTGGCTGCTGGACAACGGCGAGACCATCGAGTCGATCGGCGCGACCGCGTCGCCGGTGCTGCTGCCGGCGCGCCGGGTGATCGGCGACGACGGGCAACGGGTCAGTCTGCGCGAGCTCGCCGAATCCACCGGCCTGGACATGGAGTTCCAGGAGCGGATGATGCGGGCGATGGGCCTGCCGCACGCGCTGGACCCGGATGCGAAGGCGTATCTGCGCGCCGACGGCGAAACCACCGCCATCGTGCGCTTCTATCTCGATTCGGGCTACGACCCCGACGAGTTGGTGCGGATCACCCGGGTGCTGTCCGAGGCGCTGACCGCGGTCGCCGAGCAGATGCGCAATGCCTCGCTGGGACTGATCATGCACCCGGGCGCCACCGAACTGGATATCGCGCAGCGCGGCCGGCAGACCATGCAGGCGGCCGAACCCACCCTCGGCCCGATGATCACCGGCCTGGTCATGCTGAAGCTGCGGCACTCCCTGGAGATCGAGGCCGTCACCGAGGCCGAACGCGCCCAGGGCGCCCGGCCGGGGGCGCGGGAGATCGCGGTCGCCTTCGCCGACCTCGTCGACTTCACCCGGTTCGGGGAGGCCCGATCGCCGGAGGATGTCGAGCAGATCGCGCTGCGCCTGGCGGATCTGGTCCGCGAGGTCATCGAACCGCCGGTCCGGCTGGTCAAGACCATCGGGGACGCGGTGATGCTGGTCAGCCCCGATCCCGAGGCCCTGCTGCACGTATTGATGGAGTTCGTCGAACGGGCCGAGGCCGAACCCGAGTTGCCGCAGTTGCGGGTCGGGATGGCCTGGGGGCCGGCGGTCGGCCGCTCGGGGGACTGGTTCGGCAGTCCGGTCAATCTGGCCAGTCGCGTCACCGCGGTGGCCCGGCCCGGATCGGTGCTGGTGGCCGAGACACTGCGGGACCGGCTCGCGCATCTGCAGGACTACGCCTGGACCTACGTCGGACACCGCAAGCTCAAGGGCATCCGGGGCGAAACGCGGCTGCACCGGGTGCGCCGCCAGGGGGTGGGCGGCGGCGACGTCGCCGCGCCAGAGCGGACCGCCTGATTCGACACGGCAACGTGGCTGGTCAGTGGGACTTCTGCTGGTTGCGCACCGGGGCTGCGGCTACAGTGACTGCTGTGACCAACGCATCAAGGCCGCAGCGCGTGCTGACCACTGGACACCCGCGGTGACCGTCGGGAAGGCGCTGGCCGTCGCGGCGCTGGCCGTGCTGCCGATGATCGCGGCGTGCTCGCCGGACAATTCCGGCGGTGAGGACCCCGGATCCGGGCCGGCCGAGGAACAAACCGAGATGCAGTCCGGTCCGATGTTCCCCGAATGCGGCGGCGTCAGCGACGAGACCGTCGGGCAGCTCACCGAGGTGGCCGGCCTGGTCAACACCGCCAAGACCTCCGTCGGCTGCCAGTGGCTGCAGGGCGGCGGCATCCTCGGCCCGCACTTCTCCTTCAGCTGGTTCCGCAACAGCCCGATCGGGCGGGAACGCAAGACCGAAGAACTGTCGCGCGACAGCGTCGAAGACATCACCATCGAGGGCTACGACGGGTTCATCGCGATCGGCGGCACCAGCCTGTGCGAGATCGGCATCCAGTTCGACGACGACTTCATCGAGTGGTCGGTCAGCTTCGCCGCCGAACCATTCCCCGACCCCTGCGAAGTGGCGAAAGAACTGACCGCACAATCGATTCGGAACTCGCAATGAGCGCCTCGCAGACGACCCGCCCGAGCGCGGGCAAGAAGATCGCCGTCGGGGCGGCCGTCGTGCTGTCGGCCGCCGCCCTGGTCACCGGCTGCACCCGCGCGGTGGACGGAACCGCGAACAAGGCAGGCGCCGGGCCGCGGAACAACACCGCCGAGGAGACCTACCCGAACCTGCTCAAAGAGTGCGATGTGCTGACCTCCGACGTGCTGGCCACCTCGGTCGAAGCCGACCCGCTGAACATCATGAGCACCTTCGTCGGCGCGATCTGCCGCTGGCAGGCGCTGAACAACAGCGGCGTGCTGATCGACATCACCCGGTTCTGGTTCGAGCAGGGCAACCTGGACCACGAGCAGGACGTCGCCGACTTCCTGAACTATCAGGTCGAATCGCGTTCGGTGGCCGGGGTCGCCTCGATCGTCATGCGCCCCAATGACCCCAATGGTTCCTGCGGTGTCGCCAGCGACGCCGGCGGCGTGGTCGGCTGGTGGGTCAGCCCGCAGGCGCCGGGCGTGGACGCGTGCGCGCAGGCGCTCAAGCTGATGGAGCTCACCCTCCAGACCTCCGCCTGACTCGACGAGCCGAGGAACGAGGCGAGGAAGAGGTCAGGCGCGTCAGCACCGCCTGACTCGACGAGCCGAGGAACGAGGCGAGGAAGAGGTCAGGCGCGTCAGCACCGCCTGACTCGACGAGCAAGCGAGGAACGAGCGCGCGACGCGTTCCTGGTCGAGGGTCACCGCATTGAGTGAGACCTCTTGGACGTCAGTGAGACGTGAGGGCGGGGGCGCTCATCGAGTGAGGAACCAGGTACGTCAGTGAGACGTCAGGGATGCGAGTGAGACACCAGGGCGGCGTTCTGCATCGAGTGAGAATCTAGGGACACGTTGTTCGAGTAACCCCCACCCGTATGTCTCACTCAATGAAGCTCACCGCCCTCACGTCTCACCGAGCTACCTCAGTTCTCAAACGCCTACCTGACGCCTCACTCGATGAACCACCCCGCCACCAGCTCTCACAAGCCGCCACAGGTTCTCACTCGATGCGCCGGCGATGCGCCGACGACCCTCCGGCCGGCTTCTGCCGATTCAGGAGGCCTCAGCGGGGGATGTGGAAGCCGACCAGGGCGGCCGAGTGCGGCTCCAGGGCGGACCATTCACCGGTGAAGCGCAGCACCGCCATGGCCGAGGTCGGGTACTTCACCGTGATCCGGTCGACCGCCGCCGCGCTGGTGCCGGGAGCGCCGGACAGGATCAGCGCCACTGAGCTCATCGCTGGTTCGTGCCCGACGACCAGCAGGGTCTGCGGGTCACCGCCGAGGGCGTCGGCGTCGAGTTCATTGATCACCTGGATCACCGCGCCGGGGCCGGCGCCGTAGAGCTCGTCGACGAACTCCACCGGAGCGGCGACGCCGGTTCGTTCCAGCGTCTGCCGCGTTCGGGTGGCCGTCGAACAGAGCACGCCCTGAACCGGCGGGTGCGGTCCGGCGGGCGAGCGCAGCCAATCGCCGGCCAGTCCGGCTTCCCGGATCCCCCGCGCGGCCAGCGGCCGCTGGTGGTCGGGCACCCCGATCGGGTAGTCCGACTTGGCGTGCCGCAGCAGGACGAGGGTGCGTTGTTGGTCGCTCACCCGGTCAGGGTAGACGGCGCCGGGGCGCGGCACCCGGGACTTGTCGGTATGGAGTTTTAGACTCGCCAGGCAAGTGAAACAGATCAGCCAGGGGAGGGACGGCACGTGACGCGGTTTCTGCACACCGCCGACTGGCAACTCGGCATGACCAGGCATTTCCTGGCCGGAGAGGCGCAGCCCCGGTACTCCGCGGCCCGCCGCGACGTGGTCGCCGGACTGGGCGCGCTGGCCGCGCAGACCGGCGCCGAGTTCATCGTCGTCTCCGGCGACGTGTTCGAGTCCAACCAGCTCGACGCGAGCGTGGTGAGCAAGTCGTTGGAGGCTATCCGCGGCATCGGCGTGCCGGTGTATCTGCTGCCCGGCAACCACGATCCGCTGGACGCCGCGTCGGTGTACACCAGCGGGCTGTTCAGCGCCGAACGCCCGGACAATGTCACCGTTCTGGACCGCAGCGGGGTGTTCGAGGTGCGGCCGGGCCTGCAGATCGTCGCCGCGCCGTGGCGCTCCAAGCGCCCCACCGCGGACCTAGCCGCCGCGGCGCTGGCCGGTCTGCCCGACGAGCCGGCGGTGCGGATCCTGGTGGCCCACGGTGGGGTGGACCGGCTCGACCCCGATCCGAACAACCCGGCGCTGATCCGGCTCGGCCCGCTCGAAGACGCGCTGTCCCGCGGCGACATCCACTACGTTGCGTTGGGGGACAAGCACTCCCGCACTCGGGTCGGTGACAGTGGCCGGGTTTGGTACTCGGGCGCCCCCGAGGTGACCAACTTCGACGACATCGAACCCGATCCCGGGCACGTGCTGCTGGTCGATGTCGATGACGACGATCCGGCTCATCCGGTGGCGGTGACCAACCACCGGGTGGGATCGTGGCGGTTCATCACCCTGCGCCGCGAGATGGACGGTGTCCGCGATATCACCGACCTCGGCATCGAGCTCGACAATCTGGCGGACAAGGAACGTACGGTGGTGCGCCTGGAGCTGACCGGCACCCTCGGTGTCAGCGAGCGCGCCGACCTCGACGATCTGGTGTACCGCCGCGGTCGGTTGTTCGCCTGGTTGGACCTGTGGGACACGCACTGCGATCTGGCGGTGCTGCCGGCCGACGGGGAGTTCTCCGACCTCGGATTCGGCGGGTTCGCGGTTGACGCGGTCGATGAGCTGGTCGCCACCGCGCGCTCCGGTGACCCGGCGGCCGCGCACACCGCCCAGGGCGCGTTGGCGCTGCTGCTCCGGCTGGCCAAGGGCGCGGCGTGAGGGCCCCCCGATGAGACTCCACCGACTGACCCTGACCGACTACCGCGGCGTCGACCACCGCGACATCGAGTTCGCCGACCGTGGCGTCACCGTGGTGACCGGCGCCAACGAGGTCGGCAAGTCCTCGCTGATCGAGGCGCTGGACCTGCTGCTGGAGTACAAGGACCGCTCGGCGAGCAAGGACGTCAAGGCCGTCAAGCCCACCCACGCCGACGTCGGCGCCCAGGTCGAAGCCGAAATCAGCACCGGCCCTTACCGTTTCGTGTACCGCAAGCGGTTCCACAAGAAACCCGAAACCGTGCTGACCGTGCTGGAGCCGGCGCGTGAGCAGCTCACCGGCGACGAGGCGCACGAGCGGGTGCAGACCATGCTCGCCCAGACCATGGACACCGGACTGTGGCGGGCGCAGCGGGTGCTGCAGGCGACCTCGACCACCCCGGTGGACCTGTCGGACTGCGACGCGCTGTCCCGGGCACTCGACCTGGCGGCGGGCCGCGGCGACGACGGGCAATCATCGACGGTGAATCCGGCGCTGATCGAGCAGATCGACGCCGAGTACCGCCGCTACTTCACCGGCACCGGCCGGCCCACCGGCGAATGGGCCGCCGCGATCAGCGCGCTGGCCGACGCCGAGCAGCAGGAGGCCCGCTGTCGGGCCGCCGTCGACGAGGTCGAGCAACGCCTGGACACCCACACCGAGCGCAGCGCGCAACTCGCCGAACTGGAGGCCGCCCGGCCCGCCGCCGAGCGGCGAGCCGCCGCGGCGCAGGCCGCCGCCGAACAGGTCGCCGAAATCGTCGACGGGCTCGACACCGCCGAGCGCGAGGCCAAGGACGCGCGGCTGACCGCGGCGACCGCCGCAGCCGCGGCCGCCGAGCGCGCCGCGCTGCGGGACGAGCTGACCCGCCGGGAAGCCGCGGTGGCCGCCGCCGAGGCCGCCGTGGCCGAAGCCGCGGCGCTGACCGCACCCGCCCGGGCGGCCGCCGAAGCCGCCCTGGCGGACCTCGAATCCGCCGAGCAGTCCCGGATCGCCGCGACCGCCGCCGCCGAATCGGCCCGCGCGGTCACCGAGGCGCTACGCCGGCGCGACGAGCACCGTCGGCTGACCGAGCGGCTGCGCCGGATCGACGCCGCCGAGGCCGACCTGGCCGCCGTCACCGCCGAACTGTCGGCCATCACACTGACCGACTCCGATGT